>NZ_FMAY01000003.1 GCF_900094925.1 Kosakonia oryzendophytica
CCGGCTGATATACCAGTCAGAAATGGCGGCGGTGAGTTCCGTTATTTTCGCCATATTCAGGCACCGGTTCAGCCAGGGCGCGGTCAGTTTTTGCTGCGCCTTTGCGCTGATAAGGGTGACGCCGGAAAGGGTGATGGTGTGAACGGTAAAACAGGGGCCACCGGGCTGAGAGGCTGGCGCGCTCTGGCCTGCACGCGGCAGCGGGATGCTGCGCTCCAGTTCGTCGCGCTGTTGCTGGTTCTGCAGCAGCAGTTGTTCCTGCTGCTGACGCACGGCGTCGCGATCGGCCGGAGACAAAGGCGCGGCCTGCGCCGTTATCGCCATGAATAAAAATAAAACCAGATAACGCACGCGTTCATCCATGAGAAAAAAAGTCCCGCCCAGATAATTTAGGTTAAGTTTGAATTAATAATAATTTTTTGAGTATATTCCTATGGAACAAATACAAAGGCAATATGTGAAAAGTGCTTTTTTATTATTCATCGATAATTTGACTTTAAGAGAGAATATATCCATAGATATTGCTCTCAGTATTTCTCTTTATTGCACTCACTATTAACAATATGGAAAAATGAATATTAAAGAAGTGAAATAATACTTACTGATATTATTTCACTTCTTTTATTGCGGCATTATTATCCACACATAAAGTGAGAGTATTCACTTAAAAAGCCAATATAATAATTAAGGCCATTATGCAGGCCAGAGCGCCATGGCCATTCTGGCGACGCCGAGCAGCGTTTCGCAGCTTGCCCCATCCCGCGCCTGAATCGACATTCCCTGCTGGATGCTGACGTATAACCGCGTCAGCGCATCGATATCCGTCGTGGCCGGTAAATCCCCCTGCTCCTGCGCCTGCGTTAATCGCGCTTTGAGCAGTTCCACGCCGCCGTTGCGTAACTGTTGTACCCGCGCGCCAAGCCGATCGTTGCCTTCGCTGGCGACCGCCGACAGCGTCACCATACACCCGTGCGGCATACCGCTGCGCGTCAGCGTCTGCGCCGAATGCACCAGCCATTGCGCGATGGCCGTTTTCGGCGACGGTTCGCTGTCCATCCCACCCCAAATCAGCGGCGCAACGGTCTGTTCGTAGTGCTGTAAAACCTCATCATAAAGATCCTCTTTGCTGCCGAACGCCGCATACAGGCTCGGGGACTTAATACCCATCGCCTGGTAGAGATCGTTCATCGACGTGGCGGTGTATCCCTTCTGCCAGAAGAGTTTCATCGCTTTGTCCAGCGCATCGGTACGGTCAAATTCCCGTGGTCTTCCCCGGCTCACAGTGCCTCCTCACATTTTGTGCTGATCGGTATATTAATACTATTGACGGCGAGGTGAAAGCCTGTTTACTTTAATTATGTATCAATCGACACATAATTAGGAGCCACCATGTCACACTCACTTGCAGGTAAACGCGCGCTGGTCACGGGCGCCAGTCGCGGTCTGGGTAAAGCCATTGCACTCACGCTGGCTCAGGCAGGCGCCGATGTCGCCATAACCTGGGAAAAATCCGCAGACAAAGCCGAGGCCGTTGCCGAATCGATCCGCGCGCTGGGGCGTAAAGCCGTGGCGATTCAGGCCGACAGCGGCAACCCACAAGCCGCACGCGCCGCCGTTACACAGGCGGTAGACGCGTTAGGCGGGCTGGATATTCTGGTGAATAACGCCGGTATTGCACGTGCCGGGCAACTGGAAACGATGTCGCAGGAGGACATCGACGCACAGATCAACGTCAACATTCGCGGTGTCGTTTACACCACGCAGGCAGCAATCGCGCATTTGCCTCGGGGCGGACGCATTATCAACATCGGCAGTTGCCTGTCCGATCGCGTACCGTTCACTGACGTTGCCATCTATTCCATGACCAAATCGGCGCTGAACTCGTTAACGCGCGGGTTGGCGCGGGATCTCGGGCCGCGTGGTATTACCGTCAATATGGTGAAACCCGGCTCAACCGACAGCGATATGAACCCGGCGGATGGCGAAGGCGCTGAAGAGCAGCGTCGGTTAACGGCACTGGGGCATTATGGTGAGGCGCAGGATATCGCCGAAGCCGTGGCCTTCCTTGCCAGCCCGGCGGCAAAACAGATCACCGGTACGGATATTGTGGTAGACGGCGGCACAAACGCCTGAGTGACGCGCAAAAAAAAAGCGGCGCAAAGCGCCGCCTGATAGCAAAACCGGGGATCAACAGCAGCGCGCGCCGCCTTTGCCACCGTAGCGCGCATCCTGACGCTCGCGGAAAAACTCCTCGTAGGTCATTGGCGTCTGATCCGGGTGTGTCACGCGCATATGCTCAACGTAGTTGTCATAATCCGGAACACCAATCATCATTTTCGCCGCCTGGCCTAAGTACTTACCGGCTTTAGAGAGCGTGTCGAACATGTTATCCCCTCATCCACCCTCTCCCCACAAGAGAGAGGGGGAAACATGGTTAATGAACGCCTTTCGCGTGACCCACAATCTGGCCAACATCTTCCGGCATCGCCTCATACGGCGTCTCTTTTGCCGTTGGGTGATCCACTTTCAGCGCCGCCAGCGCGGTTTTCAGCGAGTAGAACGCCAGAACTACCACCACCACCATAAAGAAGATGGTCAGACCGGCATCGAGACGGTTATTAAACACCAGTTGCGCCAGTTGTGACTGGGTATACTGCGCCGGAATCGTCCCGCTGTCGATCATCGCCTGGAACTTATTGGCAATGGCAAGGAAGCCAACTTTATTGTCCGGGCTGAAGGCTTTTTGCCAGCCTGCGGTGAGCGTACAGACCAGCAGCCAGGCGGTAGGCAGCAATGCAACCCATGCATAACGCTGGCGTTTCATCTTAAACAGCACCACTGCGCACAGCATCAGCGCCATACCGGCCAGCATCTGGTTGGCAATGCCGAACAGTGGCCACAAGGTGTTAATACCGCCAAGAGGATCCACCACACCCTGATGCAGGAAGTAGCCCCACGCCAGCACGCACAACCCCGTCGCCAGCAGGTTGGCGGGCAGCGACTCGGTACGTTTCAGGTTCGGGGAAATCACCCCCAACAGATCCTGCAACATAAAGCGCGCCGCGCGCGTCCCGGCATCCACCGCCGTCAGGATAAACAGTGCCTCAAACAGAATCGCGAAGTGATACCAGAACGAAACGCCCATTAAACCGCCAAGCGCACCGTGCAGAATATAGGCCATGCCGACCGCAAGCGTAGGTGCGCCGCCTGCACGGGAAATAATCGACTGTTCGCCCACTTCTTCTGCAATCTGCCGCAGAGTATCCGGCGTGATACTAAAGCCCCAACCGCTCACCACCTGCGCAGCAGACGCCACCACATCGGCGGTTCCTGCCGGTGCCAGCACGGCCATGGGGCTGTTCATCGCGAAGTAAACGCCCGGATCGATAATACAGGCTGAAACCAGCGCCATGATCGCCACGAACGACTCCATCAGCATACCGCCGTAGCCGATAAAGCAGGCTTGCCCTTCGCTGGCGAGCATTTTCGGCGTGGTACCGGAGGAGATCAGCGCATGGAAGCCAGACACCGCGCCGCAGGCAATAGTGATAAACAGGAACGGGAACAGGCTCCCACTCCACACCGGACCGGTGCCATCAACAAACTTCGTCAGCGCAGGCATGGTCAGCGTTGGGCGCATAATCAAAATGCCGATCGCCAGCCCGATAATGGTACCGATTTTCAGGAAGGTAGAGAGATAGTCACGTGGTGCGAGGAGCAGCCACACCGGCAACACGGAGGCCACAAAACCGTACCCCACCAGCATCCATGTTAATTGTACGCCGGTAAAATCAAAATACGGGGCCAGCGCCGGGTTTGCCGCCACCCAACCGCCGGAAATAATGGCGAACACCAGCAGCACCAGGCCAATCACCGACACCTCGCCAATGCGTCCCGGACGCAAATAGCGAATATAGATGCCCATAAAAATCGCCAGCGGGATGGTAAAGGCCACGGTGTAGGTTCCCCACGGGCTGTGGGTCAGCGCTTTCACCACAATCATCGCCAGCACCGCGAGGATGATCACCATGATCATAAAGGTCGCCACCAGCGCAATCACCCCAACAGTCGCGCCCATCTCCGCTTTCACCAGTTCGCCAAGCGAACGCCCGTCGCGGCGGGTGGAGACAAACAGCACCATAAAGTCCTGCACCGCACCGGCCAGCACTACACCTGCCAGGATCCAGATCATTCCCGGCAGATAGCCCATTTGCGCTGCCAGCACCGGCCCCACCAGTGGGCCTGCCCCGGCAATTGCCGCAAAGTGGTGACCAAACAATACTTTCTTGTCTGTCGGCACATAGTCGAGACCATCGTTGTGCCGTACCGCCGGTGTCATGCGCGTCGGATCCACCTGCAGCACATTTTTGGCGATATAAAGACCATAAAAACGGTAAGCGATAAGATAGATACAGACCGCAGCCACCACAATCCACAGTGCATTGATCTGTTCGCCGCGATTCAGTGCGATATAACCAAGAGCAAACGCTCCAACAAGGGAGAGCACGCCCCAAATAAGGTATTTCCCTGAGTTGTTCATAGCGGTTATCCGTTGAGAGATAAAGAGATGTTACATTTTGTTTCTATATCAACTCGCGGTTTTTAACAACTTTGAAACAGGGAAAGTTCGTCCTGACAGCAGGCATTTACCTCATTGTGTTACCAGGATCACTTATAGGGGGAGAGGATCCCCTCTCCGGACACAGAGAGGAGGAAAACGTTAGCCGAGGATGGCCGTACTCAGGCGGCAGGTACAGCAGCGGCGCCCCTGCTCATCAAACACCACAATCTCCCAGCTTTGACTCTGGCGGCCAAGGTGCAGCGGCTGGCAAACGCCGCGCACTTTGCCTTGTGAGACAGGGCGATGGTGCGATGCGTTTAACTCCGTCCCCACCACGCACTGGCCATCGCGGGTCATCAGATAACCGGCCATCGACCCCAACGTTTCCGCCAGTGCCGCCGACGCGCCGCCATGCAGTAAACCAAAAGGCTGATGCGTGCGGGTATCCACCGGCATTTCCGCTTCCAGTAGATCATCGCCAAGGCGCGTGTAGACAATGCCCAGGTGCGCCACCAGCGTGTTATCACTGGTGCCGTTCAGCTCCTCCAGCGTTAAATGGCGTTTCCAGATCATTTACGCCCCCAGTGTTGAACCGCCATCCACCACAATATCCTGCAGGGTGATATGGCTGGCCAGATCGGAAGCAAGGAACAGGATGGTGTTCGCCACTTCCTGTGGACGGGCAATCTTGCCCAGTGGAATGCCCAGTTTGAACTGCTCGCCAAAGCCGCGAATGCGCTGTTGTTCTGCGTCATCGCTGACC
This sequence comes from Kosakonia oryzendophytica, assembly GCF_900094925.1. Lineage (GTDB taxonomy): Bacteria > Pseudomonadota > Gammaproteobacteria > Enterobacterales > Enterobacteriaceae > Kosakonia > Kosakonia oryzendophytica. Next base: position 5,325 of record NZ_FMAY01000003.1, read on the forward strand.
CATAGCGAGCGTTGCATGTCCGTATCCGTTGAACCTGGCGAGACAACGTTGCAGCGTACATGGCTTGCCGCCAGTTCCAGCCCGACGCTCAGCGCCAGGCTTTTTAGTGCAGCTTTCGACGCGCCATAGGCGCTCATGCCGATGCGCGGTGTATGCGCCGCATCGGAAGCGACAGTGACAATGGCCCCGCCCTGCTGACGGCGAAACTGCGCCATTGTCTGGCGAAACAGATTGAACGCGCCGCCAACGTTAACGGCGAAAGTCTGCTGCCAGGCATCGCTGGAGAGTTCATCCGTTGCCCCCATATGCAAAATCCCGGCGGCATTGACCAGCACATCTAACCGTTCGCATTGTGCCAGCAGACGTTGACAGACGGCTTCTGTCTGTTGCGCATTGGCGATATCCATCACCTCGCAGGAGAAAGGATAATCGCGACCGGCAAACACCCGATCAAAACCGGTCACCTGCGCACCAGCCTCCACAAAGGCCAGCGCTGTAGCGTAACCAATCCCCTTCCCGGCGCCGGTCACCCATACCGTTTTACCGGTAAAATCCAGCTGGGCCATCATTTCACCTCGCGAGAGAGCAACGCCCACCAGGCATCAATCGTCGGGTTCTTCGCCAGCATCACAAAGTCGATATCGCCGTGCGCTTTGCGCCAGCGGGCCGCCAGCGCCATCATGCGTACGGAATCCAGACCGTAGTCGATAAGGTTTTCATCATCCAGCGGCTCGTCGGACTCATCCAGCAGCGGCAGGATCAGTGCCCGCAGTGCAGCTTTGCTTCCCGGAACGGGTAACAGATCCTGGGTCATCACTACGCGCCCGGCACGCCCGGCCACGTACTTGAGCGACATCAGGTGATCCTCACGGCTGAAGTCTGCCAGCGCATCCGCAACCATAAACGGTTTGATATCGCGCATAAACGCATCGGTAGCGGTGGTCATACAGCCAATGTGCGAATAGACGCCGGTGATGAGCAACTGGTTGCGGCCGGTCTCTTTCAGCGCCTGCTCCAGCGGCGAGCGGTGAAACGCGCTGTAGCGCCATTTAACCAGTACAGTATCGGCATCATCGGGCGTCAGTTCCGCCACGATTCGCTGTTGTTCCGGTGAACGGGTCAGTCCCGGTCCCCACATGTCGTTCAGCAGCGCACGATCTTCATCACTCTGCTCTTTCGGCTGCGCCGTGTAATAGACCGGAATATGGTGCTGTTTGCAGTAGCGACGCAGGGCGGCAATATTCGCCACCACCTGTTGCATCATCGGGCAATTCTCGCCCCAGAAGTTAACAAAATACTCCTGCATATCGTGGATCAACAGCGCGGCACGTTCAGGCTCAAACGCCCAGTTGACTTTGTTTTCCGGGATGTCGGCTGCCGCTGGCAGTGCGTAGCCCTGTAATGTTGGAATCGCCATCTTCTCTCCTTTACGCCGGTGTACGCTGTGCTAACCACTGGCGTAATTGTTTTTTATCCACTTTACCGACCGGCGTCAGCGGCAGCGCCTCAAGGCACTCCACGCGATCCGGCAGTTTGAATTCCGCTACCCCTTGCTCACGCAGGAAGCGACGAACCGCCACCGCGCGCAATGGCGTTTTCGTCACCAGCCAGGCGCAGCTCTTTTCGCCAAGCAGGCTGTCTTCCATGCTGACCAACGCCGCGTGGATCACAGCCTCATGGCGCAACAGCAGGTTTTCGATCTCCTCGGCGGCAATCTTCTCGCCGCCTCGGTTGATCTGATCTTTTTCACGCCCCTGCACGGTGATATAACCCTGCTCATCAATGGCAATCAGATCGCCGGAGCTGTAAAAGCCGTGTTCATCAAAGGCACTGGCATTATGTTCCGGGCTGTTAAAGTAGCCGCGGAAGGTGTAGGGCCCGCGCGTCATCAGACGCCCCACCTGCCCTGCAGGCAGCGGGTTGCCGTTTTCATCCGCCACCCAGACTTCGTCATCCGGGCACATCGGGCGCCCCTGGGTATGGATAATCCGCTCAATGGGATCATCCAGCCGGGTATAGTTCACCAGCCCCTCCGCCATACCGAACACTTGCTGCAACTGGCAACCCATCTCCGCCGGGATCCGCGCAGCCAGCGTAGTTGACAGCCGTGCGCCGCCCACCTGCAACAGTCGTAACGACGCCAGTGAAGCATTACTGCTCCATTCCTGAATCGCCTGTAGCCACAGGCTGACCGCGGGCGGCACCAGTGCGGTCACGTTAATGCGGTGTTTTTCAATCAGCGGGAAGCACAGCGTCGCACTGGGATCGGCGGCCAGCACCACGCACCCTTGCGCCAGGAAAACGCCCAGCGCACCAGGAGAACTCATCGGGTAGTTATGCGCTGCGGGCAATGCGCACAAATAGCGGGTGTCAGCGGTAAACCCGCACACCTCGTTGCTGCGCACAATGCTGTAGTAGTAATCGTTATGGGTACGGGGGATCAGCTTCGGCGTACCGGTACTACCACCAGAAAGCTGGAAGAATGCCACCTCATCAGCAGGCGTCGGTGTGGTAATAACGTTCTCCGCCGGGCGGTCGATCGCCGCGTCCAGCGCGTGTTCCCCCCTATCGCCGCGCAACAACACAACACGCACCGTGTCGTGTTCCGCCACAAAGGTGGTGACAAAGTCATCGCTGGCAAACAGCGAATGTTCACGATCGGCAATCAGTAATACCGGCTTGAGTTGCGTGGCATAGGCATTCAGTTCGTTGCGCTGGTGGCTAAACAAAGCATTCACCGGCGCGACACCGATTTTCAGCAACGCAAAAAAAGTGATGTAAAACTCCGCCACATTTCCCAGTTGCACCAGCGCGGTTTCCCCGCGTTTGATGCCCAGCGTCTGGAGCGAACAGGCCAGGTTATCCGAGAGCTGATTCACCTGGCGGTAACTGTACGTACGATCGCCGTCGATCACCGCCGTGGCATCACTGTGCGCGTGACGGGTGAGAATGTCGGTCAACGGTAAGTCCTGCCAGTAGCCTTTTTCGCGGTAACGGCGGGCAAACTCATCCGGCCAACGGGTAAAAGGAAGGGCCATCTCAGTTCCTTAATGCAAGCCAAAGGCATTCAGCATGGTGGTCAGTTTCACGCCGGTTTCACGCCACTCCGACAGCGGAGACGAGGCAGGAACAATCCCGGCACCGGCAAACAGCCGGACGGTGTTACGGTGAATACGGGCGCAGCGAATAGTCACCACCCACTCGCCGTTTCCTTCGGCGTCACACCAGCCGACAATGCCGCCAAACAGTTCGCGGTTGAACGGTTCCAGCTCAGCGATCAGTGTCTTCGCCACCTGGTGCGGGAAGCCGCTCAGCGCGGGCGTTGGGTGCAACAGGCAGGCAAGGCTTAAAGCGTTTTCATCGTCGTGCGCGACACCGTCAATCGGCGTCGCCAGGTGCCATAACGTTGGCGTCGTCACCAGTTGCGGAGAGTCGGGCAGCGTCAGGGAGCGGCTGCGTGGTTCGAGTACCGCTTTCATCGCCTGGGTCACCAGTTCATGCTCGTGGCGATCTTTTTCCGACGCGAGCAGCTTATTGCCTGCTTCGCGATCGAGCATATCGTCCGGCTGGCGGCGTGCAGAGCCTGCCAGCGGCAATGAACTGAAGCGGTTTTCCTCTTTGCGCAGCAGCAGTTCGGGGCTGGCACCCAGCAACGCGCCGCCATCGGGCAGCGGGACATGGAAATTGAAGCTGGCCGGATTTTGCGCTATCAGACGTTCCAGCAGCACGCCGCTGTTGATATCGCTGTCGGTGGCAATATCAATCAAACGGGAGAGCACCACCTTATCCACTTCCGGCGTGGCGGTTTTCGCCGCACCGCGCTCAACCATCTGCATAAAGTGATCTTGCTCCGGGATAAATGTCTGCGTCGTCACGTTTGGCATCTCGCCGGCGTTGAAATAGCGAGCCGATCGCTGTTTCGCCGGGCGGGAGAATGTCTGCCAGGATTGCGGAATAAACAACGCAGAAGGCTGCGTGGTATCAAAAGGAATTGCACCGACCATCACCGGTCTGGCAATGCCCTTCGCTTTTGCGCTGGCAAAAGCCTGCGCCAGTTTTTGCTGGAAAATGCTGTCCTGAGCGTCGCCACCTGCGGCGGGCTCAGAGAAACGGGCGAAGCAGCCGGACGTGGTAAAACTGCGGTACGGCGACATAAAGAAAAACTGATCCGCGGCCAGCGTTTGCACAGACTGCTGGGTTTCCTCAGCCAGGGACGTATCCATATCATTCTCCAAAATGATAAATTAACTAATAATGATTATCATTTGTATTTTGTGAATGGATAGGATAAAAATTTCCTATTGGCCATGTCAATATAAGAATCGACTTCCTGTACGCCTCCGCTTGCATCTGCCTCATGCAACATTGAAAATGAGAAGCATTAACTTCAATAAAAACAGGACGCATCTCGTGAGAGCCCTTTCGCATTTCCGTAAGCCATTATTGTTATTAAGTATTTTCGTTTTAGGACTATCCTCAGCGCTGGCTGCCGACTGGCCCCGTCAGGTAAACGACAGCCGCGGCACACACCAGCTCGACAGCAAGCCGCTGCGCATTGTTTCCACCAGCGTAACCCTTACCGGTTCATTGCTGGCGATAGACGCACCGGTCATTGCCAGCGGCGCAACGACGCCGAATAACCGTTTTGCCGACGATCAGGGCTTTTTACGCCAGTGGGGTGACGTAGCGAAACAGCGTAAGGTCGCGCGGATTTACATCGGCGAACCGAATGCCGAAGCCGTCGCCGCGCAAATGCCGGATCTGATCCTGATAAGCGCCACTGGCGGCGACTCCGCACTGGCGTTGTACGATCAACTTTCCGCCATCGCGCCGACGCTGATCATCAACTACGACGACAAAAGCTGGCAGGCGCTGCTGACGCAACTTGGCCACATCACCGGTCAGGAAAAACAGGCCGAAGCGCGTATTGCCGCGTTCAATCAGCAACTGGCGGATGTAAAAGCGCATATCACCCTGCCGCCGCAGCCGGTCAGCGCGCTGGTCTATACCCCGGCTGCACACGGCGCCAACCTGTGGACCCGCGATTCCGCGCAGGGAAAGCTGATGCAACAGCTCGGCTTTACCCTTGCTGACCTGCCCGCCGGGTTGCAAACCAGCCAGAGCCAGGGCAAACGCCACGATATCGTGCAACTGGGCGGTGAAAACCTGGCCGCCGGGCTGAACGGTGAAGCGCTGTTCCTGTTCGCCAGCGACCAACAGGATGCCGACGCCCTGAGCGCAAACCCGCTGCTGGCGCATCTGCCCGCCGTGCAACACAAACGCGTTTACGCCCTGGGCGCCGAGACGTTCCGTCTCGACTATTACAGCGCCACCCGCGTGTTGCAGCGTCTGTCGGCACTGTTTGGTTAATTCCGTTGGGCTGGCAGTGATTACGCCGCGGGCTGCGTCTGACGAAAACGTCGCAGCTCGCTGAGCCCGCCCACCAGCGCCAACCCAACGACCGCCAGCACCAGCCCACTGAGACTGGCGGAAGAGACCGGCGTCATCATCGACCCCATCGCCCCCAACAACGCCGCGCCAATGGCATCGCCGGTGACGTTTTGCGCCGTCCACAAACCATTTATGCGCCCGAGCATCGCTTCCGGGGTCTGGGTTTGCAGCAGTGTGTATTGCAGTAGCGAACTTACCGCCGTCAGCCAGCCGCACAGCGCCAGAAATACCACGCCCAGCGCCCAGAAAGGCATCAGGCTGAATAAGCCAATAGCAATAAACGCCCCGACGGCGGTGATCAGCATAATCACCCCGGGACGCTCGCTGTGCGCCAGCTTACCGCTGGTCAATGCACCAATAGCCGCCCCCAGCGGCAGTGCGGCATACAGCAACCCGATCTCCGCCGCCGACATATTCCAGCCAATGGCCAGCGCCGGGTACAGCACGCGTACTGCGCTTGCCATCGTCAGCAATCCGCCAAGCAGCGCAATACCGCCGATCAGCGGATTACGCAGTAAAAATTGCAGCGCCGTCAGCAGCGATTTCAACGGGTGCTCGCGCGGTTGGGGAGGAGGCGGCAACGCAGGCAAACTGAGTAACGGCAGCAAGGTAATAAACGTGCCTGCCGCGGCCAGACCGTAATTCCACACCACCCCGCCGGACGCCAACAGCAACCCGCCGCACATAGGCGAAATCACCGAGCCGAAGCGAACCGTCAGCATGGTGATCGCGCCCGCCTGCATCAGATTTTCCCGCCCGACCAGCGCAGGCGTCGCCGCCAGCAGCGCCGTGACGCCCAGCGCGCCGAAAAAACCATCCCACACCCCGAGCAGATAAATGGCCACCAGCGACGGTTCCGGCAAGAGCGCATTCAGGCACAGGCCGATGAAACCCACGCCACAGGTAGAGCGCGCCAGTAAAATCAGTTTCTTACGTTCGTAGCGATCCGCCAGCACCCCACCAAGCATCAGCCCAACGAACATCGCGCCGCCGGTCAGCGTCACCGCCAGACCCACCTGCCAGCTGGAGTGGGTCATGGTCTGGATTTGCACCGGCACCGCCACGCCCAACAGCCCGAGCGATAAAATCGAGATAAAACGCGCCAGAAATACCGCGCGGAAAGCCGGATGCGTTTGCAGCAGGCTCAGGTTCAACAGCCAGGATTGTTGCTTCATTACAACGCCTTAAATACGCACTTTTTGTGTCCATTCGCAGGCTATGCATGTTAACATATCAAAACAAGATCGATAACGATAATTACTATCATTATCACGTTTGGGATGCTTTATGTCGTTTTCTGCTTTCCCGGCGCGCCCCGTCGCCCTCGCCGGGTTATTGATACTGCTGTTAGCAGCCGCAGCACTCAGCCTGTTTATTGGCGCAAAAAACCTGCCCGCCACCGTGGTGCTAGATGCCCTTACCGGCGCCTGCCAGAGTGCGGACTGCACCATCATCAAAGACGCTCGCCTGCCGCGTACGCTGGCGGGATTGCTCGCGGGTGGCGCGCTCGGGCTGGCCGGGGCGTTAATGCAAACGCTGACCCGTAACCCGCTGGCCGACCCCGGCCTGCTGGGCGTTAATGCGGGAGCCAGCTTCGCCATTGTGCTCGGCGCGGCGCTGATCGGTATCACCTCCCCCACGGAACAACTGCTGCTGGCATTTTGTGGTGCGCTGGCAGCATCGCTGCTGGTGGCGTTTACTGGCAGCCAGGGCGGCGGACAGCTTAGCCCGGTGCGCCTCACGCTGGCGGGTGTTGCGCTGGCCGCCGTGCTGGAAGGGTTGTCCAGCGGCATCTCGCTGCTGAATGCCGATGTCTACGATCAACTGCGATTCTGGCAGGCAGGCTCGCTGGATATTCGCACCCTGCATACCCTGAAGATTGTCGCGCTGCCGGTACTGCTGGCTGCCGTAGCCGCGTTGCTGCTAAGCCGATCGCTTAACAGCCTGAGCCTCGGCAGCGATACGGCCACCGCGCTGGGCAGCAAAGTGGCGCGCACACAGTTGCTCGGTCTGTTGATCATTACCGTCCTGTGCGGTAGCGCCACGGCGCTGGTCGGCCCGATTGCCTTTATCGGCCTGATGATGCCGCATATCGCACGCTGGCTGGTGGGAGCCGATCACCGCTGGTCGCTGCCGGTCACGCTGATCGCTACCCCGACATTGCTGCTGTTCGCCGATATGATTGGCCGGGTGATTGTACCGGGTGAATTACGCGTCTCCGTGGTCAGCGCCTTTATCGGTGCACCAGTGTTGATTGTGCTGGTGCGCCGCGCGCGCGGAGGCGGCTTATGATGGCGCCTTCCCGTCGCCTGGTCGCCAGTTGCCTGCTGATGGCGCTCATCGCACTGCTGCTGGCCGTATGGAGCCTGCGCAGCGGCACTGTCCCCTTGGCGTTCTCGCAGGTTATTGCTGCGCTGACCGGCGATGCACCCCGTGCCATCCAGCTTGTGGTGACGGAATGGCGTTTACCGCGCGTGTTGATGGCGTTACTGGTGGGCGCGGCTCTCGGCGTCAGTGGGGCGATTTTCCAGTCCCTGTTGCGCAATCCCTTGGGCAGTCCGGATGTGATGGGATTTAATACCGGTGCCTGGAGCGGCGTGCTGGTGGCCATGGTGCTGTTTGGCCAGCATATGACCGCCATTGCCCTGGCGGCGATGGCGGGCGGTATGGTGACATCGCTGCTGGTCTGGCTGCTGGCCTGGCGCAACGGGATTGAAACCTTCCGTTTGATCATCGTCGGCATTGGTGTCCGCGCAATGCTGATGGCGTTTAACACCTGGCTGCTGTTGCATGCCTCGCTGGAAACGGCGCTCTCTGCCGGGCTGTGGAATGCCGGTTCGCTGAACGGGCTAACCTGGGCGAAGACCCTTCCCTCCGCGCCGCTGATTGCGCTGATGTTTATTTTTGCCGCCCTGCTCGCCCGGCGTATGCGCTTACTGGAGATGGGCGATGACAGTGCTTGCGCGCTCGGCGTCAGCGTCGAACGCTCCCGGCTGATGTTGATGCTGGTCGCCGTGGCGCTCACCGCCGCCGCCACGGCGCTGGCAGGGCCGATTTCGTTTATCGCGCTGGTGGCGCCGCACATCGCCCGCCGCCTGAGCGCTACTGCCCGTTGGGGACTGGTCCAGTCTGCACTGTGCGGCGCCCTGGTATTGCTCCTGGCAGACATGTTTGCCCAGCAAGGCTTTACGCCGTACCAGTTGCCGGTGGGCGTCGTCACCGTCAGCCTCGGCGGTATTTACCTTATCGCCTTGTTAATTCAGGAGTCCCGCAAAAAATGATCGACACACAAACCCGTTTGCGCGGCGAAGCGTTAACCCTGGGTTACGGCAAAAAGATTGTCGCCGAGCAGTTAAACGTCGCCATTCCCGACGGCCATTTCACCGCCATTATTGGCCCCAACGGCTGCGGCAAATCGACGCTGTTACGCACCTTAAGCCGCCTGATGACCCCCGCGCAGGGGCATGTTTATCTGGATGGCGAGCAGATTCAGCGTTTCGCCAGCAAAGAGGTGGCGCGGCGCATTGGCCTGCTGGCACAAAATGCCACTACACCGGGAGACATCACGGTACAGGAGTTGGTGGCGCGCGGTCGTTACCCGCACCAGCCTCTGTTTACCCGCTGGCGTAGAGAGGATGAAGAGGCCGTTATGCGGGCGATGAAAGCCACGGGTGTCGATGCGCTGGCCAGCCAGAGTGTGGATACGCTCTCGGGAGGACAGCGTCAACGGGCATGGATCGCCATGGTGCTGGCGCAGGAAACGGCGATCATGCTACTCGACGAGCCGACCACCTGGCTGGATATCAGTTACCAGATCGATCTGCTGGAACTGTTAAGTGAACTCAACCGCGAACAGGGTTACACGCTGGCCGCGGTACTGCACGATTTGAACCAGGCCTGCCGCTACGCAACCCACCTGATTGCCCTGCGGGATGGCAGGATCGTGGCACAGGGGGCACCCAAAGAGATCGTCACCCCGGCACTGATTGAGGCGGTATACGGTTTACGTTGTATGATCATTGACGATCCGGTGGCACATACCCCACTGGTGGTGCCGCTGGGGCGCAGCAGATAACAGGTTTACTTTCCCCACCCGGAACCGCCAGAAAAACGTTATTTATGATGCGCAGGTATATCGACATACCTGCGCATTTTTTTCGTCGTCGCACAACATTTTACTGTAACCAATAAATGATATTCTTTATGCTATTTTCCGCCCTCTTTATTCTTAAGCGGCAATAACGTTATTATTAAGGAATACTAATACTGACGGCAATATAACTATCAAAAACCTTAATCAATATTAATCCCTCAGACGATACACCCCTTTCAGATATTTTAGCGTAAGAAAAACCGCCTGAAAAATATCCCGCAGAAACGCAAAAACCAAGAACGTCATGCTTTTTTGCGTCCCCACCATTAATGTCTATTGGGATTTATCTCAATAAAAACTAACATCAGGTTTCCAAAACCTGCATATATCCAAAAGGTTATTTTATGTTTATCCGTATAATAACAGGGGTGGCTGGTGCCATTCTGTTAACGCTGTCACTTTCGACTCACGCAGCCCATTCACCTCCCGAACCGGAAGAAAAGGAGTGGATTGCTAAAGCGTTCACCTTTAATAACGGCGAAAAACTGAACGACCTGCGCATTCATTACTTCACGCTGGGGGACAAAAGTAAACCTGCCGTATTAGTGCTACACGGCACCAATCAACCCATTAAGGCCTTATTAGCCCAGGGATTTGCCGGCGAGCTGTTTGGTCCGGGTCAGGCGCTGGATAGCCGTAACTACTTTATTATCATGCCGGAAAGCATCGGTTCAGGAAAATCATCCAAACCATCAGATGGCTTACGTATGGCATTTCCGCACTATGATTATGACGACATGGTGACCGCGCAATATCGCTTAGTGAAAGAAGGTCTGGGCATTTCGCATTTACGCCTGGTCATGGGGTATTCAATGGGGGGCATGCAAACCTGGCTATGGGGTGAAAAATACCCGTCGATGATGGATGCGCTGGTGCCGATGGCATCACAACCCAATGAATTATCCGGACGTAACTGGATGCTGCGACGGATGTTGATTGAGTCGATCAAAAACGATCCTGCCTGGGCTGAAGGCCATTACCGCCAACAACCACCCGCGTTAAAAACAGCCAATATTATGTTCAGTATTGCCACAACGGGTGGCACGCAGGCCTTACAACATAAAGCACCAACCCGCGCGCTGGCGGATAAAGTGGTGGATGAGCGACTCGCTGCGCCTGTCACTGCCGATGCCAACGATTTTATTTATCTCTGGGGCTCGTCCGCAAATTATAACGCTCTGCCCGCTTTAAAGAATATTACCGCCCCCATGCTGATCATTAATTCAGCAGATGACGAGCGTAATCCACCAGAAACCAGCACGTTCAGCGAAACATTAAAGCAGATAAAACAGGCTGAACTGTTCCTTATTCCGGCAAGCACTGAGACCAGCGGGCACGGCACCACAATGTCCGCCAAATTTTATAATGAAAAGCTAAAAACGTTTTTAGCCAGTACGGCTAACGAACACGCCAAACATTAATCTTCGTAGCAGACAGGGAATATTCAATGTTTCGTAAAATAAAGATCCGCACCGCACTCAGCATAATGATTTTCTCGCTGACGGCACTATTACTTTTCGTGGGAATTTTGGGTTCAGTCGCCGTACAATCGGGAAATAAATCTTTTGCCCACGTCGATACAGAAGTATTACCGGGGCTTGTCGCACTGAATGAAAGCTCTGAATTATTACTGCGCGGCCGCCTGGATTTACGTCTTTACGAATCCCTGATGGGCAGTGGCGAAACGGAAAAAGCAAAAGTAGCGCTGGATCGTGCCAAAAGTAAAATCGATAGTGCCAGTGCAAAATGGCAGGAGTACCTGAAATACCCACAATCCGCTGAAGAGCAGGCAATTGCCGCAGAAATGGCGGCATCGCGCGAGACGCTGATGAAAACATTTATTGGCCCGGCGTTTACCGCGCTGGAAGCCGGTAAACTGGATGAATATCGCCAGTACGCCGGGAAATCCACCGCACTGTACGCCGATTTTGATAAAGCCTCGAAAGCGCTGGTCGCCTGGAAGCTAAAAAGCATTGATAACGCCTACGACGACTCCAATAACCGCGTTACACGGATGTCGTTCGCTCTCTATTTCTCTATCGCCTGTGCGTTGGTGCTGGCCGGGCTGGCCTGGTCAGTGATGACCAATCTGATCGTCAAACCGCTCAATCATGTGATTACCGTGTTCGACCGTATTGCCGAAGGTGATCTACGGGCACGCATCGATATCAGCGGTAAAAACGAGATAGCCCAGCTCTTTGCCGCCGTCCAGCGTATGCGTGATGGACTGGAAAACATTGTGCAGAGGGTACGTAGCGGCACGGATGCTATCGGCTCGGGTGTGGAAGAGATCGCGTCCGGGAATATCGATCTCTCCAGCCGGACAGAGCAGCAGGCTGCCTCACTGGATGAAACCGCCTCCAGCATGGAGCAGATCATGGCGACGGTGAAAAACAACGAAGAGAACACGCGCAAGGCAAACGATCTGTCGCAGAAGGCAGCATCGACGGCGTCCCGCGGCGCTAACGTGGTGTCTCATGTGGTTTCCACCATGGATGCGATTGAAAAAAGCTCCGCCAAAATTGGCGACATTGTGGGGGTGATTGACGGTATTGCCTTCCAGACCAATCTTCTGGCGCTTAATGCGGCGGTGGAAGCGGCTCGCGCCGGAGAAGCCGGTCGCGGTTTTGCCGTGGTAGCCTCTGAAGTGCGCGTCCTCGCGCAGCGCAGCGCCACGGCGGCGAAAGAGATTGGTACGATGATCAATGACTCTCTCAGCCGTATTAAACAGGGGTCAGGGCTGGTGAAAGAGGCGGGCGCGACCATGAACGACGTGATGCTCGATGTCAAAAAGGTGGCGGATATTATGGATGAGGTGATGATGGCATCCGGCGAGCAGACGCGGGGCATTTCACAGATTCACATTGCGATCCATCAAATGGACGGCGTGACTCAGCAGAATGCCTCACTGGTCGCAGAAGTGGCAACCGCTGCCGGTTCCCTGCAACAGCAGGTGGCGCATTTGCAACAATCGGTGACGCGCTTCCAGCTTGCTGACGCTGGTCGTGCATCCGGAAACGATCGCCATGAGCATGCCGGGCAGCAGAACATGGCATTCGCGAATCTGAGCTAACCGATTCTCCCCCACCCTGCACCGGATGGGGGCTAAACATTACGCCCCTAACACTTCCCGCAATACCGGGCCGATACGTTCAAAGGCCTGCGGTGAGATGATATCCACGTGGGCGCAATCCTGGCGATACACCACCAGTTCTTTCACCCACGGTGCCCAGGCTTTATGCGGATCCGTTCCTGGTTGCAGCGTCCGTTCGGCGACAAACAACGTGGCTTTACCGTCAAACGGCATGCTATGTGCGGTGGTTAACAGGCGCACGGCATCCGCATAGTTGCCTTCAATGTGGCGGAACAGCTCGCCGGAAGTTTGCCCCTGTTGCGCCGCCAGGAAGGCTTGCCGCTCGCGCTCAATTTCTGCCAGCACGTCAGGATCCAGCCCGTTAGCCTCTTTCTCCGCCCAGTTTTGCGTTTCCGGCGGCCAGGTATCAAGCAGCCCGAGGAACGCCACGTCTTCGCCACGCTGGCGCAAGCGTGCGGCAATGCCCTGCGCCAGCGTGCCGCCCAGCGAATACCCGAACAGGTAGTAAGGCCCGTGCGGTTGCTGCGCCAACAGCGTCGCCAGATGTTGCTCGCAGGCATCATCCAGCGTAGCGGCCTGCTGCAACGGCCCGGTCGGGCGCGGTGACTGAATCCCGATAATTGACCAGCGCGGCGCTAAGTAGCGTGCCAGCACGCTGAACTGCCAGGCAAAGCCGGAAGCCGGATGGAAGCAAAACAGCGTGGGGCCATCGCTTTCACGCAGCGGTAGCCGCGTTTCCAGCCCCAGACGTTGCGCCTCTTCTGCCGACAGACTCTGTTCCAGCAGCGCAGCCAGTTTTTCCACCGTCGACGCCACCATAATCTGTCCCGGCGTCACCTGGCGCTCGCATTCACGGCTCAACTGTGCCGCCAGGCGCATCGCCAGCAGTGAGTGGCCACCAAGGGCAAAGAAGTCGGCTTCCGCATCGTTCACCTCGCAGCCCAATAGCGCAGCAAAGGCCTGCGCTACCTGCGTTTCACTGCCCTCACGCAGTGGACGACCGCCGCGTTTTGTGGTCAGCGTTGGCAACGGCAGCGCTTTACGATCGCGTTTACCGTTGGCGCTCAGCGGCAGTTCCGCCAGTTGTAGCAATAACACCGGCACCATGTGCGGCGGTAACTGTTCACGCAGTTGCGCCTGCAACGCGGCGGTATCCAGCGGTAAGCCGGACGCCGACACCACATACCCCACCAGTTGACGCGCATCGCCGCCGCTGGCTGCTGCCTGGTTGAAGACACACGCATGAGCAACCGCCTGCGCGACATCCGGTAAGGTCAACATGGCGCGATCAATTTCGCCCAGTTCAATACGCTGACCGCGAATTTTTAGTTGATCGTCGCTGCGCCCGAGGTACTCCACCGCGCCGTTATCCAGCCAGCGCGCCACATCCCCGGTGCGGTACATCCGCTCGCCAGCAACAAACGGATCGGCGATAAAACGGCTGGCGGTCAGGTCCGGACGCCCCAGATACCCTTGCGCCAGTTGAATGCCGGTGAGATAGAGATCCCCCGCCACGCCTGGCGGAACCGGGCGCATCATGGCATCCAGAATGCGTAAGCCGGTATTCCACACCGGGTAGCCAATGGGCACGCTGTTGCCTTGTACGCGTGCCAGCGCCTCGCCGTACGCCGGGTACCAGCTCACGTCCACCGCCGCTTCGGTCGGGCCATACAGATTGTGCAGTGGTGCGCCCGTCAGTTGCTGCCACTCACGGCACAAATCGGCAGGCAGCGCTTCACCGCTACAAAACACCTGTTTCAACGTCCGGCAGCTCTGCTGCGCACTTTCCGGCGTCAGTGAGGCGACAAATGCCGCCAGCATCGACGGGACAAAGTGGGTGGTGGTCACGCCATAACGGGCAAAGAATGCCTGCAACGCCTGCGGATCGCGGTGCGCTTCCGGCTCTGCCATCACCAGTTGACTACCGGCAATAAACGGCCACCAGAACTCCCACACCGAGACGTCAAAGCTGCATGGCGTTTTTTGCGCGACCACATCATCACCCTTCAGTGGGTAATGATCCTGCATCCACAGCAGGCGGTTAACGATGGCGGTTTGACCAACCATCACCCCTTTCGGTCGCCCGGTAGAACCCGAGGTGAAAATGATATACGCGGTGTGATCGGGGCGCGTCAGGTTAAGCGGTTCGCAACTGCCTGTTGCCAACGGCTGCTGATAACAGAAATGGGCAAGGCCTGGGATATCGCTAAAACGCGCCCGTTGATCTTCCGAGGTGATCAACAACCGCGGTTGCGCATCTTCCAGCATCATGCGCAGGCGATCGTCCGGATAACCGGTATCCAGCGGCAACCAGGCAGCACCCGCTTCCACAATACCGTGCAGTGCCAGCGTCAGAAACACCGATCGCGGCAACGCCACTGCTACGCTATCGCCGGGCTGTACACCAAGCTGGCGCAACTGGTTTGCCAGCGCGATCACCTGCTCACGCAATTCGCGGTAGCTGAACTGCCAGCGGGCATCCGCCAGCGCGGGCGCGTCGGGCGTTCTCGCCGCCTGTGCTGCCACCAGCGCGCTTAACGTGGTCGCTGGCAGCGCAACCTGCGTCGCGTTGATTGTCGCCAGTTGTTCGGCTTCGTGTGGCGCAATCAACTCCGCATCGCCACAGCGCAGCGTCGGATTGTCGGCAAACTGGCGCAGCAATTCCGGCAGACGCGCAATGTGCGCAGTCAGTGTCTGCCTATCATAACGACTGCGATTCGCCAGCACTTCCAGCGTCAGGCCGCCCTCTTCGTGCGGGAACAGGGCAATCTCCAGATCGTTCACCGGCCCGGTCGCCAGCGTGTGCGTGACGCCGTTGATGCCATCAACATCCAGCAAATAATCGAACATTTTGACGTTAAAAACCGGGCCAAACAGCGGCTCGTCTCCGGCAGCGCGCCCGGCATCACGCACGATTTGCTCGGCATCATACCGCTGATGGCGGCGCATCGCTTTCAGCGACGTGGCAAGCTGTGTCGCCAGCGCTGGCAGAGTTTGCGTGGCATCCAGGCGAACACCCAGTGGCAACACATTCAATACCGGACCAGTGGCAGTCAGCGCCGCCGATCCCATGCGCCGCATAAAAATAAAGCCCGCCGCATAATCAGTGCGTCCGCAAAGTCTTCCCAGCCACAATGCCACCAGTGCCAGTGCCAGGTCTGCCGGGGCATTCTGCGGCGCGGCCTGGGTTAAGCGGCGAAATGCCTGCGCATCCATCGCCACATTCAGCCGCAGGATGTCGGTGGTCGCCGCGCGTCCGGGCAATGGCATGGCGGAAAGCGATACCGGCGGCGGCAGTTCGCTGCGCTGTTTCGCCCAGAAGGCACTGTCCCGCTGCCAGCTCTCACTGTCCCGGTAACGCTGATACTCATCCACGACCTCAGCAAACGGCGTGAATGGCGAAGAGGGAGTGGGTTCACCACGGCGCCAGGCGCTGTAAATGGCAGCAATCTGGCGGGTAATGGCCGGGAAACTGAAGCCATCCACCACCAAATGATGATAACGCTGATACCAGTACCAACGTTGTTCGCCCACGCGCAGCAACTGATGGAACACCAACGGTTTGCCGCTCTCTACACGCAGGTTTTGCCCGAGATCGGCCTGCATCGTACTGAGGGCGGCGGCGTGCGGGTCGGACTCGCGACGAAGATCGACAATCGCCGGGAGGGCAAAGGTCTGCGCGTCGTCCACCCATTGCCACACATCACCGTTATCTTCCGTAAAGCGCATGCGCAGCGTATCCGCTTGCATCATTCCGGCGACAATCGCTTGTGCCAGCAACGCCGCATCTATCTCTCCCTGCAACTCGACATAGTGCGCTACGCTCCAGGCATTAGGCAGTGATGAGAGTTGTTCCGCCATCCAGATCCCTGGCTGGGCGGCCACCAACGGTAAACGTGTGCTCATTGGTCGCTCCCTGATTGCGCGTAGTGCGCCGGGGTTAATGTCCGCCAGTTCGCCGCAAGCCAGGCGTTGCATTCCGCCTGCGGCTGCGGCTCGCACAGAACACGCCAGCCGGTGGGTAAGCTGCACTGCGCAGGCCACAGACTGAACTGCTGCTGCGAATTTTGCAGAATGTAAAATCGCCCTTGCGGATTATCGAAGGGGTTGGTGAATTCCATAGCAAACTCCTGTCGTGGAAAGGCGCTTTAGCGCGGGCGGGTCAGCGGCTGCCAGAGCGTCATAAGCCCGGACGTCAGCCCGCCCCGCCAGCAAAGCGCATCATGTCCGCCGTCTACCTGACGCCAGAAAACCGGCTGCTGTGTGTGTTGCAACAGAGAAAAGAGAGCCTGATTGGCCCGAAAAATGACCGGCTCACGTACACCCGCCTCCAGCACAATGCGCAGGCCGTGCGGTTGAAGCTCGCCGTTTTTAAGTTGTTCAATGAGGATGCCGTCCTGCTCCCCGCCCCGGTGCGGCCACCAGTACGAACCGGACTGGCTGAGCACACAGCCAAAACGTTGCGGCCAGTGCAGCGCGGCATACAACGCCGAAAGACCGCCAAAACTCTGCCCGGCGACGACGGTGCGATCGGCGCGATCGCTGAACGGAGCAAGTGCCCGCACCTGCGGTAACAGCTCTTCTTGTACCGCTTCCCAGAATGCGGCGTTGCAAGGTAACTCCTCGCTGCGATGCGCATTATCAATCACGTCAATCAGCACATAGACCGCATCAGGCAGTTGCCCCGTACGGGTGAGCGATGCCAGCG
The DNA here is from genome assembly GCF_900094925.1 of Kosakonia oryzendophytica. Lineage (GTDB taxonomy): Bacteria > Pseudomonadota > Gammaproteobacteria > Enterobacterales > Enterobacteriaceae > Kosakonia > Kosakonia oryzendophytica. The sequence continues at coordinate 22,731 of NZ_FMAY01000003.1, forward strand.
CTGGCCACACCGGCATGCTTTTCGCCCAGAACTGACCGTCCAGCAGGATCGCCAGCGGGCGTTGCGTCGGGTCGCTGTCGCCAGTCGTATACACCCAGACAGTTCGCGCGTTGTTCAACCGCTGACTGCGCCATTGCAGACGCTGCGGTTCGGTAAACGGCGTTTCGGCATCGCGCCAGCCGGGTTGTAATGGCGCATCAGGCATCTCCAGCGCCGACACCGGATGACCGCGCCCGCCGCGCCAGCTTTGCGGGTTCAGCGGATCGGCAATCGCATGGGAGAGTAACCTGCGCCAGCCCTCACGCAGCGCCTGGCGGTCCGGCGGCGTAGTGTTAAACACGTCCGCAGAGAAATCGTCGTTATTTTCAGACGGGATCAGACAATAACTGCCACGCCAGCCCGCTTCCAGCCGCGTTGTCCAGTACCAGACATCCGTACCGGCAATGCGCGTCAGCGATTGCGGCAACGCCTTTTGATGGTGATCGGTGACGCCGGTAATGTAAATCCATACCCGGCGCACGTTTGATGTCGCTTCCGTTCCTGCCGGGTCCCGCCACCAGAAGGTCACACTGTATTCTTCCGGTGTCGCTTTGACCCATTCCGGCCCCTGTTTCGACTTCCACCAGGCATCACTTCCCGTTGTTGACGTCACGACTTTAACCTCAAATTGGCTGTGGAAATTTTTGCTTGCAGATCAAAAAATATCGATAATATTATTGATAACTATTTTCATTTGCAATAGCGTAATGGCGCGCTGTGGGAAGCGCGTCTTTCTTTTAAAAATGGCCACCGTGGGCGAATTTTCTCAGGACTGAGCACCTCGCTGCGTGTTGGCTTCATCATGCCGCCTCCTCTCCCCCTGGGAATGGATTAGCCAAGGAAGCGGCGACGAAAAGCAGGTAATACAATGAAGAACAAAATCACGTCCCTGGCCTTATTGGTCAATCTGGGGATCTACGGTGTTGCGTTGCCCGCAATAGCCGCAGACAGCACCACCAGCGACGCCGATGCACACGATGACACTATCGTCGTCACGGCAGCACAGCAAAACCTTCAGGCGCCGGGTGTTTCCACCATTACGGCCGAAGAGATCCGCAAAAACCCGCCCGCCCGCGATGTCTCTGAGATCATTCGCACCATGCCGGGCGTGAACTTAACCGGTAACGCCACCAGCGGTCAGCGCGGGAATAACCGTCAGATTGATATTCGCGGTATGGGCCCGGAAAACACCCTGATTCTGATCGACGGCAAACCTGTTACCAGCCGTAATTCCGTACGTCTGGGCTGGCGCGGTGAACGTGATAGCCGTGGCGATACCAGTTGGGTACCGGCAGAGATGATCGAACGCATCGAAGTTATCCGCGGCCCGGCAGCAGTACGTTACGGAAATGGCGCAGCGGGCGGTGTGGTGAATATCATCACTAAAAAAGAGAGCTCGCAGGAGTGGCACGGTGCATGGAACAGCTACTTCAACGCCCCGGAACATAAAGACGAAGGCGCGACCAAACGGACAGATTTCAGCCTGAGCGGCCCGCTGGGTGGCGATGTCAGTTTCCGCCTGTACGGCAATCTGGCGAAAACCCAGGCCGACGCATGGGACATCAACCAGAATCACCAGTCTGAACGCACCGGCATTTACGCCGACACGATGGCAGCAGGTCGCGAAGGGTCAATCAATAAAGATCTTAACGGTGTAGTACGCTGGGACTTTGCGCCGCAGCAATCTCTGGAGTTCCAGGCGGGCTATAGCCGTCAGGGCAACCTGTACGCAGGCGACACGCAAAACACCAATAACGACAGCAGTACCAATAACTACGTGAAAGAGAACTATGGCAAAGAGACCAACCGTCTCTATCGTCAGAACTACTCCATCACCTGGAATGGCGGCTGGGATAACGGTGTCACAACCAGTAACTGGGTACAGTATGAACATACCCGCAACTCGCGTCTTGGCGAGGGGCTGGCCGGGGGCACCGAAGGTTTGTTCAACAGCAATCAGTTTACGGATATCGACCTCTCCGACGTGATGCTGCATAACGAAATCAACCTGCCGCTGGAACTGCTGGTGAACCAGACCCTGACACTGGGCACCGAATGGAACCAGCAGCGTATGAAAGACCTGGCGTCCAACACCCAAACGTTCATGGGCGGCCCGATTGCCGGTCTGAACAGTACCGGTCGCAGCCCTTATTCTGATGCCGATATTTACTCGGTGTTTGCCGAAGACAACATGGAGTTGACTGACAGCACCATGCTGACGCCGGCGCTGCGTTTCGACCATCACACCATCGTGGGTAATAACTGGAGCCCATCGCTGAACCTGTCTCAGGGGCTGGGCGATGACTTTACCCTGAAAATGGGCATTGGCCGGGCCTACAAAGCGCCAAGCCTGTATCAAACCAACCCGAACTACATTCTTTACAGTAAAGGCCAGGGTTGCTACGCCAGCGGTAGCGGCGTGGGTTGCTACATGATGGGTAACGATGACCTGAAAGCGGAAACCAGCATCAACAAAGAGATTGGTCTGGAGTTCAAACACGAAGGCTGGCTGGCCGGTGTAACCTGGTTCCGCAACGATTACCGCAACAAGATTGAAGCCGGTTATTCACCGCTGAGCCAGACGGCCGTGGGCAAAACCAAAACCGACCTCTATCAATGGGAGAATGTGCCAAAAGCGGTCGTAGAAGGTCTGGAAGGAACGTTGAATGTGCCGGTAACCGATGTGGTCACCTGGAGCAACAACTTCACCTATATGCTGCAGAGCAAAAACAAAGAGACCGGCGAGCGTCTGTCGATCATTCCGGAATACACGTTAAATTCCACCCTGAGCTGGCAGATTGTGCCGGATGTTTCTGTGCAGTCGACTTTTACCTGGTACGGCAAACAGGAACCGAAAAAGTATGATTATCAGGGTAAACGTGTGACCGGTTCAGCGACCAACGAAGTCAGTCCGTACAGCATTGTTGGCCTGAGCGCGACCTGGGATGTGATGAAAAACGTGAGCCTGACCGGCGGTGTTGACAACCTGTTCGACAAACGTCACTGGCGTGCAGGTAACGCCCAGACGACGGGCGGCAGTACGGGTTATATGTATGGCGCAGGCGCGGAAACGTATAACGAATCCGGCCGCACCTGGTTTATGAGTGTGAACACACACTTCTGATCCCGGTCCACACAGGGGGATTTCGGTCCCCCTCACCCCGGCCCTCTCCCCGAAGGGGCGAGGGGGAAAACCACAGGCCTGTAACGCTCTGCTCTCGTCCTTTATGTGAGAGGGAGAAACCGCAGGTCTGCAACATTTTGTCCCCTATCCCTTCCAGGGAGAGGGCTAGGGTGAGGGTAAAACCCCGCAGAACTGTGATGTAAGATCCCCTCACCCCGGCCCTCTCCCCGAAGGGGCGAGGGGGAAAACCACAGGCCTGTAACGCACTGCTCTCGTCCTTTATGGGAGAGGAAGAAACCACAGGCCTGTAACGCACTGCTCTCGTCCTTTATGGGAGAGGAAGAAAACCGCAGGTCTGCAACATTTTGTCCCCTCTCCCTTCCAGGGAGAGGGTTAGGGTGAGGGTAAAATCCCGCAGAACCGTGATGTAAGATCCCCTCACCCCGGCCCTCTCCCCAAAGGGGCGAGGGGGAAAACCACAGCTTTGTAACGCTCTGCTCTCGTCCTTTATGGGCGAGGGGAAAACAACAGGCCTGTAACGCACTGCTCTCGTCCTTTATGGGAGAGGAAGAAAACCGCAGGTCTGCAACATTTTGTCCCCTCTCCCTTCCAGGGAGAGGGCTCGGGTGAGGGTAAACATACCAGGCAAGGTCCAACATGCACATCACACATCACACCATTTCACTTGCCAGACACACCCTGCACCGTATCGATTTTGACCCTGCAACCCTTACCCCCGGTGATTTACTCTGGCTTCCCTATCACGCCGAACTGGCCGCTGCCGGGCGCAAACGCCAGGCTGAACATCTCGCCGGGCGCATTGCCGCCGTCCACGCTTTACAACCCTTTGGCAGCACCGCCGCGCCGGTTATTGGCGCGCAGCGCCAGCCCTGCTGGCCGCCGGGTCTGTTTGGCAGTATCACGCACTGTGAAAATCACGCGCTGGCGGTGGTTGCTCGTCATCCGATCGGCGTAGACAGTGAATCGCTGTTTAGCAGCGAGTTATGTGCAGAGCTCACAGAGAGCATTATCACCTCCGCCGAACGAGCGGTGCTGGAAGCTAGCGGTTTGCCATATCCTCTGGCGCTCACACTGGCGTTCAGCGCGAAAGAGAGCCTTTATAAAGCGTTTTCTCATCGTGCGCTGCCGCTTCCGGGCTTCACCAGTGCAGCAATCACTCACCTTGATCCCCGCTACTTGACGCTGCGTTTTCGGGCGACGTTTTCTCCGCAACTTGTTGATCAACAAGCCACTGTGTACTGGCAAACCGATAACGCAAAGGTGGTAACGCTGGCTGTCAGTTAAGCCGCAGGTCGTGATCCTTTTCTCTTTTTAAGAAATTAGCTGTGCAAACCGCAGGCAGTTACGTGAACAAACAGAGGCAGTGGATCAAAGCCGTCATCGCCCGTAAAACGAAAGCCATCATCCTTGATAATGCGGGCGCAGAAGGAGGAGAAACTGCTGATGGATGGCATGCTGTTCGATGACAGCAATGCCAACAAACTGAACATGTTCAACCTGAGCCATTATGGAAGGAAAATAAACCCAGCTTGCCCGGGGCGTTACCCCCGAGCTTTGTGTGTAGGCCCGGGGGTAACGCACCGGGCATTTTTTACTGCGTTATCAGAAGGATTCCCACTCATGTTCCTGGTTGTGGCTCTTCGCAGTTGCGGGTGTGCGCGATGCGGATTTACCCGTTTTTGTCGCTACCGGGCGTGCGGCGACGTTTTTTTGCGCCGCATCGCCGGGCAAGCGGAACACCGAGACAATTTCCGTTAACTGGAAGGCCTGTTGCTCCAGAGAACTGGAAGTGGCAGAGGACTCTTCCACCAGCGCGGCGTTCTGCTGGGTGACGCTGTCCATCTGCGAAATCGCCGTGCCAACCTGACCGATGCCTTTGCTCTGCTCGGTAGACGCCGTAGCGATTTCCCCCATAATGTCCGTCACGCTGGTGACCGAGCGCAGAATGTTGTCCATCGATTCACTGGTGAGGGTAACCTGGTCAAAACCGTTGTTGACGTTAGCCACAGACTCATCAATCAGCGTTTTGATCTCTTTGGCGGCTCCGGCGCTACGCTGCGCCAGGTTGCGTACTTCGCTGGCAACCACGGCAAAACCACGCCCCTGCTCACCGGCACGTGCCGCTTCCACCGCAGCGTTGAGCGCCAGAATATTCGTCTGGAACGCAATGCTGTCGATAACGTTGATGATATCGGTAATTTTCTGCGAACTTTCGGTAATGTTCTTCATGCTGGCAATGACCGCCTGCACACGCTCTTCACCTTTATTCACCGCCGCCGAGGCGGTTTTCGCCAGGGTACTGGCTTCGCTGGCGTTATCGGCGTTCTGTTTCACCACCGCACTCAGTTCTTCCATGCTGGCAGCGGTCTGCGTCAACGCAGCAGCCTGTTCTTCGGTGCGGGAAGAGAGATCGGTATTCCCGGAGGCAATCTCGCTAGCGCCCTGGTAAATCTCACCGGCGCTATTACGAATCTGCGTTACGGTTTTCACCCAGTTTTGCTGCATTGTCTCAAGGAACGGGATCAACTGCCCCACTTCGTTGCTACCCAGGTTTTTTGTCGGCCTGTCGAGGTTCCCCTCCGACAGCACCTGCAAATGCTGTTTCACCCACTCCAGAGAACGCGCCATACACAGCGCCAGATAGCGCTCAGACATAACCAGCATGGCAAGGCCAATGATCATTGCAACAATGATAATGGCGCGCGTCTGCGAAACCCAACTGGCAATTCGGTCGTTAGCGGCGGCTTTAAGATCATGGATCTCCTGATTGTAGGCAACGATCGCCTGAGAGAAGCCGCTGCGCAGCGGGCTGAATTGCTCTTTTGACAACTGCGTGTAGCTGTCGACGTTGTCGGCTTTCACCGCTTCAAACATCGGTTTTATGGCCTGATTAAACAACGTCAGCGAACTGTTATAAATATTGTCGGTCGAGTTGTTGCTAATATTGGCGTGGTCGGTGACTTTGAATTGGTTTAACCCGCCTTGCAGAAAATCGATATCTTTGCCGATACGGTCAATGGTTTGTTGGTAATTTTGCGTATCGTTATTCGTTTTAAAAACCAATGCGCGATCCATTAATAACTTAACCTGGTAATAGCGATCGCTGGCATTGTTAATGATGTCGCCGTTAACTTGTTGCACGTTGGTGAGCGCGACTTCTTCCGTCAACCCGCTCAGCGCATGCAGTGAGAAAAACGACACACCGCCCCAAAGAAGAGTGAAAATGATTAAGATCGCAAGCATCACGAACTTAATCTTAACGTTATGTATAAATTCCATATAAACCCCGATCATTGCTGTGAAATAAAAGCGTTAAAAGACAGTAAAAAACACGCCTGTCAGAGATCCCATCGGCGCGGTGTGGGGGTTAATTAAGATTAAAAAGAAGTAAGGCAATAACTTTTATTTAAAATAGTGATAACACATGGAATGCAATAGATTTAGGGAATATATTTTTCAGATACGGTGACAGAGCACGACATCATGCCCGTGCCCCCCGCGCGTGATCAGCCTGATAAGTAAAGTGTTAATGCAAGTTGGTAGCGAACAACTACGCCAGTTTCTGCCGGAGCACACCACTTTTCAGCCGGATATGACGCGCCACGGTCGGCTACAAAAACGCGGGTTCGTCTGGCAAAACGCCGTTCAGCTTGCCCGCGCGCAAAAGTCATTTTCCCTGTTGCGGGTTAATGCCAAAAACGTCTGGTTTATGCGAATGGCGCATATAGAAAGACGAATTTAAACTTTAAGAAAACTCAGAAGCGGCCTAACGTAGCGGTACAAAATAATCACATGATGTTAACTTTTCAGGGATTTTCTGATGACCAAAAAAATGCTGCCCCTCGTCATACTGACCCTCCTTTCGGCTGCCAGCCACGCGGCCACGCCTCCGGACACACTGGTAGTAGCGCAAGGTCTGGATGATATTGTGAGTCTCGATCCGGCGGAAGCCAACGAATTATCCAGCATTCAGACCGTGCCAAGTCTGTATCAGCGTCTGGTGCAGCCAGATCGTGAAAATCCGGAAAAGATAACGCCGGTGCTGGCGGAAAGCTGGCAGGCAGATGCGGCGGCAAAAACCCTGACCATTACGCTAAAAAGCGATGCGAAGTTTGCTTCCGGTAACCCGGTGCGCCCGGAAGATGTGATTTTCTCCTATACCCGCGCAGTGACGCTGAACAAGTCTCCGGCTTTTATCCTCAACGTGCTCGGCTGGCAGCCGGATAACATCGCCAGCCAGTTGAAAAAAGTGGATGACCACACCCTGCAACTGCACTGGACGGCAGACGTTAGCCCGGCGGTAGCGCTGAATATCCTCTCTACGCCGATTGCCTCTATCGTTGATGAAAAGCAGGTCAGCGCGAATGTAAACGCCGGTGATTTCGGCAACGCATGGCTGAAAATGCACTCTGCGGGCAGCGGCGCGTTTAAGATGCGCGTCTACCAGCCGCATCAGGCCATCGTGCTGGAGGCTAACCCCACCTCTCCGGGCGGCGCGCCAGCCCTGAAAAATATCATTATTAAAAACGTGCCGGACCCGGCCTCCCGCCGTCTGTTGATCCTCCAGGGGGATGCGGATGTGGCACGCGATCTCGGCGCGGATCAAATCAGCGCGCTGAGTGATAAAAAAGGTGTGAAAGTGCTGAGCATCCCCTCCGCGGAGCAGAACTATCTGGTATTTAACACCGGTAATAGCGCCAACCCGTTGCTGAATAACCCGGCGTTCTGGGAAGCGGCGCGTTGGCTGGTGGATTATAATGGCATTACTAAAGACCTGCTGAAAGGCCAGTACTTTGTCCACCAGAGTTTCCTGCCGGTGGGTCTGCCTGGGGCGCTGGAAGACAACCCGTTTACCTTCGACCCGGCAAAAGCCAAAGCGATCCTCGCCAAAGCGGGTATTAAAGACGCGCACTTCACGTTGGATGTGGAGAACAAACCGCCGTTTATTACCCTCGCACAGTCAATGCAGGCCAGCTTTGCCCAGGGCGGCGTGAAGGTGGATCTGCTGCCCGCTGCGGGTAGCCAGGTGTATGCCCGCGTACGCGCTAAACAGCACCAGGCAGCGATTCGTCTGTGGATCCCCGACTACTTCGACGCACATTCCAACGCCAGCGCCTTTGCCTGGAACGATGGGAAATCCAGTACGGTTGCCGGGCTAAATGGCTGGCAGATCCCGGAACTGAACAAAGCGACGCTGGCGGCGGTCGCAGAACCGGATGCGGCTAAGCGTCGGGATCTGTACAAAAAGATGCAGCAGGAGTTGCAACATGCATCGCCGTATGTGTTTGTTGATCAAGGCAAAACACAGATCGTCGTGCGCGATAATGTCAAAGGCTATCAGCAAGGTCTGAATGCGGATATGGTGTGGTATGACCGCGTAACCAAATGATGATATCCCCTCACCCTAACCCTCTCCCCCATGGGGAGAGGGAACCGTTCGGTGCAGGTTTATCCCCTCACCCTAACCCTCTTCCCCGTGGGGAGAGGAAACCGTTCGGTGCAGGTTTGTCCCCTCACCCTAACCCTCTTCCCCGTGGGGAGAGGAAACCGTTCGGTGCAGGTTTGTCCCCTCACCCTAACCCTCTTCCCCGTGGGGAGAGGAAACCGTTCGGTGCAGGTTTGTCCCCTCACCCTAACCCTCTCCCCCATGGGGAAAGGGAACCGATTGGCGCGGGTTTGTCCCCTCACCCTAATCCTTTCCCCCAGGGGGAGAGGGAACCGATCGGTGCAGGTTTGTCCCCTCACCCTAATCCTTTTCTCCAGGGGGAGAGGGAACCGTTCGGCGCAGGATTCGCCTCTGAAATACCTCCCACACTCGCAGGGGAGTTAAGCAGTGGCGATTTTCCCCCTCTCCCTTCCAGGGAGAGGGCCGGGGTGAGGGTGATTATCCGTTTTACCTTAATGACGAGTTTTCCATGTCTGACATTTCTCGCGTCGCTCAGGCGCTCTTCACACTGCTGCTGACCCTGTTGGGTCTGCTGCTGGTCACCTTCTCGCTCTCGGCGTTTTCACCGGTGGATCGGGTGCTGCAAATTGTCGGCGATCACGCCAGCCAGGCCACGTACGAGCAGGTGCGCCATCAGCTCGGGTTGGATCAACCGCTGCCGCTTCAGTTCTGGCACTACCTGTTGAACCTGGCGCACGGCGATCTCGGTATTGCCAGCGCCACCGGACAACCGGTCTTGCAGGATCTGCTGTCGGCATTTCCCGCCACGCTGGAGCTGGCGACACTGGCGTTGATCATGGGCTCGCTGCTTGGAGTGATGGCCGGGGTGTTGTGCGCGCGCTTTGCCGGTTCGCCGTGGGATTTAGCCGTGCGCACCTTTACGCTACTCGGCAACTCCGTACCCATCTTCTGGCTCGGCTTGTTAATGCTGGCGCTGTTTTATGCCCGACTGCAATGGAGCGCCGGACCTGGCCGGCTGGATGATATCTATCAATATACGGTCACGCCGCAAACCGGTTTTGCACTGGTGGATACCTGGCTTTCCGGCGATAGCGCCGCCTTCAAAAATGCCCTCAGCCATTTGTTGCTGCCGGTGTCACTGCTGGCCTATTACTCGCTGGCAAGTATAACCCGGCTTACCCGTTCAGCCTGCCTGAGCGAAATGAACAAAGAGTACATCCTGCTGGCGCGCGCCAAAGGCGCGGGCGAGATGACCATTTTGTTGCGCCATGTTCTGCCGAATATTCGCGGGACGCTGCTCACGGTTATCGCGCTGGCTTATACCAGCATGCTCGAAGGCGCGGTGCTCACGGAAACGGTATTCTCATGGCCGGGCATTGGCCGCTACCTGACCACCGCGCTGTTTGCCGGGGACACCACTGCCATTATGGGCGGCACGCTGGTGATTGGCGTCTGCTTTGTGCTGATCAATAACCTGACCGACCTGCTGGTGCGGCTCACCGATCCGAGGGTGCGCTGATGCCGACCACACTCTTTTTGCTCCGTCTTCGCCACTCCCCTGCCGCCTTTAGCGGGTTAATCATTGTCGTACTCCTGCTGCTGGTAGCGTTATTCGCGCCGTGGCTGGCACCGCTTGATCCCAACTGGCAGGATGCCGCCTCGCGCCTGCAAGCGCCGGGTTCACAACACTGGCTTGGTACCGACAGCTACGGTCGTGACCTGCTCTCAAGGCTGATTTACGGTACCCGCCCGGCGTTCGGGCTGGTAGCGCTGGTGACGCTTATCACGCTGCCCGTCGGCTTGTTGATCGGCATCCTTTCCGGGTATTACGGCAGTTGGGTTGAACGCGTCCTGATGCGTTTCACCGACGTGGTGATGTCGATGCCGCGTCTGATCCTCGCTTTCGCCTTTGTCGCCATGTTGGGGCCTGGGCTGGTCAACGGCGCACTGGCGCTGGCGCTCACCACCTGGCCCGCCTATGCGCGCCAGGCGCGCAGCGAAATCCAGCGTCTGCGCCACAGCGATTATCTGGCGGCAGCGGAGATGATGGGGATTCGCGGCGGGCGCTTACTGCTGGGCCATCTTTTACCGCTCTGTTTACCGTCGGCGATTGTGCGCCTGGCGCTTGATTTAGCAGGTATTATTCTGGCCGCCGCCGGGCTGGGTTTCTTAGGACTCGGTGCTCGTCCGCCCATGGCGGAATGGGGCGCGATGATTGCCGAGGGTATGCAGGTGATTTTTGACCAGTGGTGGATTGCCGCTGCGCCTGGCGCACTGATCCTGCTGGCAAGCCTGGCGTTTAACTTGCTGGGCGATGGCCTGCGCGACATTCTGGAGCCACAACATGACTGATATCCGCGTTGCCGTCAGCGGCCTGACCATTGACTACCCCGGCGCACGGGTGGTGAATAACCTCAGTTTTACCCTCGGCAACGAGCGGCTGGCGCTGGTGGGGGAATCTGGTTCGGGTAAATCCATGACCGCCCGCGCCCTGATGGGGCTGGTGCGCAAACCGGGTAACGTTAACGCTCAACAACTGGAGGTGCTGGGCCACGATCTTCGCAGCCTCACACCACGGGGCTGGCGTCACCTGCGCGGTAACGGTATCGCCATGGTATTGCAGGATCCCCGTTACGCCCTCAATCCGGTCAAAACCGTGCTGGCGCAGATTGATGAAGCGTTAACGCTGCACCAGCGGTTGAGCCGCACAGAGCGGACCGAGAAGATCCTCGACGCACTGCACGCCGTTGAACTGGAGCCCGCAGTGCTGCAACGGTATCCCGGCGAACTCTCCGGCGGCATGGGACAACGGGTGATGATCGCCATGGCACTGGTCAACGATCCGAAAGTGCTGATCGCCGATGAACCCACCTCAGCGCTGGACGCCAGGTTACGAAACCAGATCCTTGAACTGCTGGTAGCGCAGTGTGAACAGCGACAAATGGCGATGCTGCTTATCAGCCACGACTTACCGCTGGTGGCGCAACACTGCCACCGCGTGATGGTGATGTACCAGGGCGAGTGCGTCGATGCCATGCCTGCACAGGCGCTGCCCGGTGCGCAACACCCTTATACCCGTACGCTGTGGCGCTGTCGTCCCGGCGCGGAAACCTATGGTCAGATGCTGCCTACGCTCGATCGCAGCCAGTCATTTACGGGGTGAAGCATGACCGTTATTGAGATGCACAATGTGCAGGTTGCCTTTGGCGACAAAACGGTGGTCTCGGGGGCCAGTTTTCAGGTCACTCAGGGGGAAACATTCAGCCTGATTGGCGCATCGGGCTGCGGTAAATCTACCTTACTGCGTGTCCTGGCCGGCTTACAGCGCGAGTGGCAAGGCACGATGTCGCTGTTTGGCGAGCCTGTCAAAGCCGGTTCACGTTATCAGGGGGCGCTGCGGCGTAATGTGCAGATGGTGTTTCAGGATCCCTGGGCCTCGCTGCACCCCAATCACACACTCTACCGCACCCTGGCGGAGCCGCTGACAATCCACGGCGAGAAAGACGTGGAGACGCGGGTGAGCAGCGCCCTTGAGCAGGTGGGGCTACCTGCGGATGCCGCCCGCCGTTACCCGCATCAGCTTTCCGGTGGGCAACGCCAGCGCGTGGCCATCGCCCGCGCGTTGTTGCTACAGCCGAAAATTCTGCTGCTTGATGAACCCACGTCAGCGCTGGATATGTCGGTACAGGCGGAGATCCTCAACCTGCTGAACCGTCTCAAACAGCAGCACGGGATGAGTTACCTGCTGGTCAGTCATGATGCGGATGTCATTGCCCATATGTCAGACCGGGCGGCGTTGATGGCGGGAGGCGCGATTGCCCGTTTTTTTGACCGGGATGCGCTGCGACGCGGCGAACATCGCATGGCGTAGAGAAACGGCACCGGAACAGGCCGATGCCGTTGGTGTCAGGGAGACACGTTCGCAAAGAAGGTGGCGAGAGTCTGTTTCTGCTGACCCTGACTATCGAAATTACTGGCGCTGAGCCAAGCGGAAATCGCGGCATCGCGTTGCGGCCATTCGCTATCAAGCATCGACAAATAGTCCGTGTCGCGGTTACGCCCTTTTCGCACCATATGCTGGCGGAAACACCCTTCCCAGGTGAAGCCCAGGCGTTCTGCGGCGCGGCGTGACGCCACATTCAGCGTATCGCATTTCCACTCTACGCGGCGGTAATCGCAGACGAAGGCGTGGCGCAGCATCAGCCACACGGCTTCGGTGCCCAGCACACTCTTTTTCATCAATGGCGACCAGGTCACATGACCTATCTCCACCGTGCCATGTTGCGTATTGTTCGCCAGCCAGGCAATCACCCCAACGGCACGGTTCGTCGCGGCATCCACCACCGCGAAAGGGTGCACGGATTTATCGATCATCTTGCCAATCACCCAACGCGCCATGCTGTCTACGTCATCCGGACGGCCACTGGCCAGCCAGGTCCAGTCGCTGTCATCCTCCGCCTGAGAATAAGCGTGCAGCAGGTGCGGGGTATGCACTCTGACATCCAGCGGCTCCAGCCGACAATAACGCCCTTGTAATACGCTATGCGGTAACGGTTGAACACCGCTCCAGTGAGTCAGCAGATTGCCGACATGTTGACCATAGTGATTCAGTTCCGGCACGTTTCTCTCCCAGGCAAAAAAGATAAACCAAAAAAGATGTTTTATCAGGAGAACGCGGCGAAAAACAGTGCTAAAAATTATGGTTTTTCTTTAAAAAAGGCTTTTGAAATCAGAGGACTGACCAGAAAAGGCGTCAGGAACACCTGACGCCAACAAAATTAACGCGAAAGATAACCAAATTGAGACAAAACCCGGTCAAAAATGGCCAAACCGCGTGTCACTTCTTCCGCACTCATCGTACAGGGCGGAACCACGTGAATGCGATTTTCTACCACAAAACTTAACACCCCAGCCTGGGTCAGCGCCGTTTTGATCGCCGCCATATCCGTAGCCGCCAGCGGCGTCTTATGTTTCCTGTCGCTGACCAGTTCCATCGCCTGGAACATACCGCGGCCGCGCACATTGCCAATCAGCGGATGTTTCGCCGCCAGCGCGTCCAGTCCGGGTCGCAGAACACCGTTACCCACGGCGGCGGCGTTCTCCACCACTTTTTCCTCTTTCATTGCATCCAGCGTGGCGACAATCGCCGCCATTGCCAGCGGATGGCCGGAATAGGTCAATCCCCCGGCAAAGAAGTGATCGTCAAAGTAGTGTGAAATCGGTGCGGAAATCAGTACTCCCCCCGCAGGAACGTAACCGGCGTTGACCCCTTTGGCGAAGGTGATCAGATCCGGTACTACGCCGTCCTGCTCAAAAGCAAACCAGCTACCGGTGCGACCAAAACCGGCCATCACTTCATCGAGGATCAGCACAATGCCAAACTCATCAGCCAGCGCGCGGACACCCTGCATATAGCCCGCTGGTGGCACCAGAATCCCTGCCGTCCCCGGAATGGACTCCAGCAGAATGGCGGCGATAGACGTTGGCCCCTCGCACTCAATCATCCGGCGCAGGTGCGCCAGTGCGCGTTCGCACTCTTCTGCTTCGCTGGTGGCATTAAACTCGCTGCGGTAGAGATAGGGGTTAAAAAAGTGCACATGTCCACGCGAATATTCATTGGGCACACGACGCCAGTCACCGGTTGCGGCAATCGCACTGCCGGTATTACCGTGATAGGAACGATAAGCGGAGAAGACTTTGTCGCGTCCCGTGTACATCCGCGCCATACGGATGGCGTTTTCATTGGCATCTGCTCCGGCATTGGTAAAAAAAACTTTACTGAAGCCTTCCGGCGCCAGTTCAACAATGCGTTTCGCCGCTTCGCCACGCGCCAGGTTGGCCGTGGCGGGCGCAATGGTCACCAGTTCATCGAGCTGCGCTTTCATCGCCGCCAGCACGCGGGGATGCTGGTAACCAATATTGACGTTCACCAACTGGCTGCTGAAATCTAGGTAGGTGTTGCCATCGTAATCCCACAATTCACAGCCTTTCGCACCGGCGATCACCATCGGATTGAGGTTGCCCTGCATCGACCATGAATGAAACACATACGACCGGTCCAGTTGACGCACGTCATCATTGGTTATCGCTATCTCGCTCTGAAGTGCCAGTTTCATATCCTGCTCCTTTCATGCCGTTGTTGTTGACAACATCATGCGGCGCGCCCTTCTTTCGCGGGTAGAGCCAGTCGTGCTGGCGGTATGTGACACAGGTGTCACACCGTTTGCCGGTAACTGGCTCTGTCTGGCGCGGGCCGGGGTTTTTATAGTGGCGCAACAACCGGCACAGGAGATGAAGATGACTGAAGCAACGAAAGTGGTGTTTATTACCGGCGCAACATCCGGATTTGGCGAAGCGGCAGCACAGGTCTTTGCCGACGCGGGCTGGTCACTGGTGCTGAGCGGGCGTCGCCTGGCGCGTCTTGCGCGTTTAAAAGAGCAGTTACACAGCAAAGTACCGGTGCACATCATTGAACTGGACGTTCGCGACAAAGATGCGGTGAAAAACGCCGTTGCCTCCCTGCCTGCGGCGTTTGCGGATATCACTACGCTGATTAATAACGCCGGGTTGGCACTCTCCCCACAACCGGCACAACGTGTCGATCTGGAAGACTGGCAGACGATGATTGATACCAACGTCACCGGGCTGGTGAATGTAACCCATGCGCTGCTGCCGACGCTGATTAAACATGGCGCGGGTGCCTCGATCATCAATATCGGTTCGATTGCCGGGCAATGGCCCTACCCCGGTAGCCATGTGTATGGCGCTACCAAAGCGTTTGTGAAGCAATTTAGCTATAACCTGCGCTGCGATTTACTGGGAAGCGGTGTGCGGGTAACCGATCTTGCGCCAGGCATTGCGGAAACGGAATTTACGCTGGTGCGCACCAAAGGCGATCAGGCGGCGTCAGATAATTTATACCGCGGCACCACGCCGCTCAGCGCGCTGGATATTGCAGAGCAGATGTTCTACATCGCCACCCTGCCGGACCATATGAATATCAACCGTGTGGAAGTGATGCCGGTGCGTCAGGCCTGGCAGCCCTTTGCCATTGACAGGGATTGAGTTGCCTTTGCCCCTTTTGCGTTCAGGAGGGGCCAAAATAAAACGCCCTGGCAAAATGCCAGGGCCTGATGTTTTATTTTTTTCCCAAAGTGTTCAAAACTTCTTACCCCGCCCGGCGCTTATCTCCGGCACTCACTTTGATGTGGCGTTAGCTCTTTGTTGAGGCAACATCACGATAGTCCATCAGAATATTCCTGACAACAGGCGGAGACAGTCCTTTTCGAGATTTATGATAGGGATCATGCTTTCCCTTTTACTGCCACAGCGGTGTGTGCGTTCTGTCACTAACGCCCCGCGAACAGGCTTTTTATGCTGCACTTCTCCGCCTCTTCTCTCCCGTTGCCCCATCACAAAGCAAACATGTCGCCATCTGCACCAAACCGATCAAATTCGTTGATAAAAATGCAGCTAAAAACCGCAAAAACACATAAATCCCACCCCTGGCACAAAAATGGCATGGAGAAAAGAAACCTAACCAGTTAGTCAAAAAACAGGGGAGCAGGATGAGCCAGTCGATGTTTGCTGAAGAATCGGTGCTGGTGTCGTTAAAACCCACCAGCGCCACGGCGCGACCAGTCATTACGGTCAGCCAGGCCAATGTGATCTATCCGGCGGCCGACCAGCCGGTACACGCGTTAAGCGATATTAACCTGACCATCCGCCAGGGGGAGTTCGTCTCCTTTATCGGTCCGTCCGGCTGCGGCAAGACAACCCTACTGCGCACCATTGCCGATCTGGAACCGATCACCTCCGGTGAGTTGCGGGTAAATGATATGTCGCCTTCAGAGGCGCGTCAGGCGGGTGCCTACGGTTATGTGTTTCAGGCTCCGGTGCTACTGCCATGGCGCACCGTGCTGGCAAATGTGAAATTGCCATTGCAGATCCACGGCGTGCCGCCCGAACGTTGCGATGAGATCGCCCGTGAGCAACTCGCCAGAGTGGGACTGAAAGGGTTTGAAAAAAAATACCCGTGGCAGCTCTCCGGCGGCATGCAGCAACGGGTTTCTATTGCCCGTGCACTGGGTTTCGAGCCGAAAATCCTGATGATGGACGAACCCTTTGGCGCACTGGACGAACTCACCCGCGACAACCTTAACCAGCAGCTTCAACAATTGTGGTTTAACGAGCAGCGCACCATGGTGTTTGTTACCCACTCCATTTCGGAAGCCGTTTACCTGTCGACCAAAATTGTGGTGATGTCGCCGCGCCCGGGCCGCATTGTAAAAGTGATCGACTCCCCGCTGCCCGCCCGGCGCGACCTGGACATTCGCAATACACCCGCCTTTTTGCAACTGGCGCAGGAGGTGCGTGAAGCGCTGGTGGAGGGCCATCATGAACATTAACGCCAGCGCTGTTCACCGACGCCTACTGCAAAGCGCACTGCCGGTCGGCAGCGTTATGCTGGCTGCCCTGGCGCTGTGGTATCTGCTGGCCTTTGCGCTCAATGCACCAGGGGTGATTGATCGGGTGCTGGCACCGCGCGGCGCATGGACCAGCGGCGATCTGCTCGCCGCTGCACTCAATGCCTCACGCCCGCTGTTACCCGCGCCACACCAGATTGTGATCGACATCTGGAACAGCATTACGCAATGGTCGCTGACCTCGCCGCGCAACCTGCTATTGCATACCTGGGTTACCGCCAGCGCCGCGCTGACAGGGTTTGCGATGGGCATCGTGCTGGGTGTGCTGCTGGCGATTTGCATTGTGCATTCCCGCACCCTGGATAAAGCCCTGCTGCCTTGGATCGTCGCCTCGCAAACCATTCCGGTGCTGGCCATTGCCCCTATTGTGCTGATTATCCTCGGCAGCGTGGGCATTACCGGTCTGTTGCCGAAGGCCACTATCGCCATGTACCTGTGCTTTTTTCCGGTCACCATCGCCACGGTGCAAGGGCTGCGCTCGCCACAAAAAATGGAGATGGAGCTGGTGCACACTTACGCGGCAAGACGGCTGGATATTTTCTGGATGGTGCGCCTCCCCTCCTCGTTGCCGTATCTGTTTCCTGCGTTTCGCGTCGCGATTGCCAGCGGCCTGGTTGGCACGATGGTGGCGGAATTGCCCACCGGCGCGCAGGCAGGGCTGGGCGCGCGGCTGCTAACCGGTTCGTATTACGGCAATACCCTGCAAATCTGGTCGGCGCTGGTAATGGCGTCGCTGCTTGGGTTGGCGTTAACCGGGTTGGTAACGCTGACAGAACGGCTGGTGATGCGCCAGCGCAAGGGGGGATGATGAAACGTCGCGCAATCCCGGGAACCGTATTGCTGGTTGGCGCACTGCTGTTACTGATGCTGTCGCTGATCCAACTTACCTGTACCACAGTAATGTCTGTGCCGCTGGTCACGATTAACGCCTTACTGGTGCTGAGCGCGCTGTCAGCGTGTTCATTGACGTTTAGCGCACTGCGCACTGGCGCGTTTATCGCCACACTGAGTATCAGCGCACTGTGGCTGGCGTGGCAGCCGCTTCACGCGCTCACCCTCTGTGCGCTGGCATTGCTGGCTGTAGTCAGCGTACAGCGACTGGCGCGAGCGCCGGTACCCGCTGGCGCGGTAGCGGCACTGCTCGGCGTATGGTTACTGTGGTTCTGGCAAATCCTCGTCACCGGTTATGCCGTGCCGCAGGTGATCCTGCCTGCCCCACTCGATATTCTCGCCGCACTCGTGGACAGCGCTTCGCTGTTGGCGGGCGATGTGCTGCAAACCGTCATTAAGTCAGTACTGGCGGGTTATCTGCTCGGCAGCGGCCTGGGGATCGGCGTGGCACTGTTGATCGACAGATTGCCGTTCTTACAACGTGGTTTGCTGCCGGTTGCTAACCTCACCAGCACCGTGCCGCTGGTGGGCGTCGCGCCGATTGCGGTGATGTGGTTTGGTTTTGACTGGCCGTCAAAAGCCGCCGTGGTGGTGCTGGTGACCTTCTTTCCGGCGCTGGTCAGCACCCTTGCCGGATTAAAGGCCAGCGGCAAGATGGAGCAGGAGCTGATGTACTGCTATGCCGCCACGCCCCGTCAGCGCCTGCTGGCATTGCGTCTGCCTGCAGCGATGCCGTTTATTTTCAGCGCCCTGAAAGTGAACGCCACCTTGTCGCTGATTACCGCCATTGTGGCTGAGTTTTTCGGTTCGCCCACCGCCGGACTGGGTTTTCGTATCTCCACCGAATCGGCGCGTATGCATATGCCGGTGGTGTGGTCGGCAATTGTGGTGGCGTCCGTCGCCGGTTCGCTGTTTTACAGCCTGCTGGTGCGCCTCGACCGCCGCGTCAATTTCTGGCACCCCACTCTGCGTGGGAACGCGTTGGAAAAGTAAAAACAACATGATGATTAGCACGTTTACAGGCTCATTAACCCGAGGAGTTATCTAATGATAAAAGGTTTCGCTTTTCGCCGGGGTGTGTTGCTGGCGGCACTGTCTGTTCTGGCGTTGCAGGCAACGGCCGCAGAGAAAGTGACGCTGCAACTGAAGTGGTTGCCACAGTCGCAATTCGCCGGTTATTACGTTGCACAGCAGAAAGGGTTCTATCAGGAAGAGGGGCTGGATGTCACCATTAAACCCGGCGGCACCGACATTTCCCCCGTCCAGGTGATTGCCGGTAAATCAGCGGATGTGATCGTCGACTGGCTGCCGGATGCGCTGGCCTCGCGCGAGGCAGGTGTACCGCTGGTGAACATCGCCCAGGTGTACGATCGGTCCGGGATGATGCTGACCTGTAAAAAATCCACCGGCATCAAAACCCCGGCCGATCTGAAAGGGAAAACGCTTGGCGTCTGGTACGGCGGTAACGAGTACCCGTTCTTTAACTGGATGAACAAGCTCGGCTTCAAGCCCGGAAAAGATATCACCATTCTGAAACAGGGCTTCAATGTCGATCCGTTGTTGCAGGATCAGGCCGCCTGTATCTCCACCATGAACTACAACGAGTACTGGCAGTTGATCGACGCCGGGTTGAAACAGGAGGAGCTCATCAACTTCCCCTATGAAGACCAGGGTGTCTCCACGCTGGAAGATGGTTTGTACGTGCTGGGTTCTGAGCTGAAAGATCCGGCATTCGTAAACAAAATGGCGAAGTTCCTGAAAGCGTCATTTAAGGGCTGGGACTACGCGGTGAAACACCCGCAAGAAGCAGCAAAAATCGTCGTTGAGCAGGATGCTTCCGGCGCGGCGACCGAAGCGGTGCAAACCCGCCAGATGGAAAACGTGGCGAAGCTTATCACCAACGCCGGCACGGCAAAAATCGGCTATCTCGATCCGGCTGCTTATCGTCGCACCATCGACGTGCTACTGCACAGCGGTGGCGATACGCCAGTCATTAAGAAAGATCCCGGCGATGCCGGTATGACCCATGCCGTCTGGGATGCCGCGGCAAAACTGAAATAATCCGTTCCGCCAGGGATGGCGGCCTATTGAAGGACGCACCTCATGAATCACGTTCAGTCTGCCAACGTGGCAGACACCACGGAAAAGGGGCGGATCCGCCAGGATAACGAAGCCATTATTCTGCCCGCCGCTGAGCGAGTGTTCGCCCGTTTCGGTTTTCGCGGCGCAACCATGCAACAAATTGCGGATGCCGCTGCACTGCCGAAAGCCAATTTGCACTACTACTTCGGCAACAAACAAAACCTCTATTTACGGGTGCTGGAAAATATCCTTGATGACTGGCTCTCGCCGCTGGAGGGGATCTGCGCCCAGGCCGATCCGAAAACCGCCATTGCCGGATACGTCAGGCGGAAAATCAGCTTTAGCTTCAACCGCCCGGCCGCGTCAAAACTGTTTGCCAATGAGATCCTGCAGGGTGCACCCGTGGTCCACCCGTTACTGAAAACCGACTTACGCCAGTTGGTGGCGGAGAAGGCTCGCATCCTGGATGGCTGGATCGCGCAAGGGCAACTGCGCGCGCTGGATACCACCCACTTCTTCTTTACCGTCTGGTCGATGACGCAAACCTACGCCGATTTCGATATCCAAATCGCCGCCGTCTCCGGTGAAGATCCAACAAGCGAAGCTGCACAAGCACGCGCCACGGCGCACGTATTAAGCAGCGTCTGGCGGATGTGCGGCCTCGAATAATTCGCACCCTGAACGGACATGAGGTGGTGTTTCCCCCAAGAGTGATCTTGCTGCCAAATGTAGCAAACATCGTCCAAAAATGGGCAATATGCACCAAAAAGTAACGATCAATTGCGTGCACAGCACCTCAACACGCTGATTTTCCGGCTTCGCCAGAATGGCACACAAATAGCATGGTTACCTGGGAAAACTTAACCATCTGGTCAGGATTATTCAGGAGGCATGATGACTACACTCGATACGCCGGGGATCTGCTCTGGGCGACAGACACCCGCAGAATTCACCCGGGCGTTCGCCGACTGCACCCCGCCGCTCTCGCCCGTTCAGGCGGTGATTGAAGCTGAACGTTGCTACTACTGTTTTGACGCCCCTTGCACGCGCGCCTGCCCGGCGGAGATCGACGTGCCGAGCTTTATCCAGCGTATTGCGCAGGGTAACGATCGCGGCGCGGCAGAGGTGATCCTGCGGGCCAATGTCCTTGGCGGCACCTGCTCCCGCGTCTGCCCAACGGAAACACTGTGCGAACAGGCCTGCGTGCGCAATGTGCAGGATGGCCGCCCATTGGAAATTGCCCGACTACAGCGTCACGCCACCGACCGCTACTTCGCCGCGCCCGGCAAACCGCTGTTCAGTCGCGCCGCCAGTAGCGGTAAACGCGTTGCTATTGTCGGCGCAGGACCCGCCGGGCTGACCGTCGCTCACCACCTCGCGCTGGCCGGGCATGAAATAGATCTGTTCGATGCCCGCCCCAAAGCCGGTGGTCTTAACGAGTACGGTCTGGCGCGTTACAAAGTGGCGGATGATTTTCCGGCGCAGGAAGTGGCCTGGCTGCTGTCAGTGGGTGGCATTACGCTGCACCCTGGCGTCCGCCTCGGGCAGGACCTCACCTTGTCTCAGTTGCGGGATCGCTATGATGCGGTGTTTCTCGGTCTCGGGCTGGCGGGCGTCAATGCGCTCGACGGCGACGCACCAGAACCGCAAGGCGTACGCGAGGCGGTGGACTTTATTGCCGAACTGCGCCAGTGCGCGGATCTCAGCCAGTTCCCGATCGGCCGCAGCGTGGTGGTGATTGGCGGCGGCATGACCGCTGTGGATGCTGCCGTACAGGCGAAAAAACTGGGTGCGCGCGAAGTCACGCTAGTCTACCGCAGGGGCGAAACGGACATGAAAGCGTCCGACAAAGAGCAGCAGTGGGCCAGACAGTGCGGGGTGACGCTGCGTCACTGGGCAGCACCGCTGCGTTTCGAACAGACTGAAAACCGGCTTACCGGTGTGACTTTCTCCGTCATGACTCCCACCGCGCAGGGCGTGATCGCCAGCGGTGAAACCTTCACCCTCGCCGCCGATATGGCGCTGAAAGCTATCGGCCAGCACTACGATCCGCAGCCCACCGCCGGGATCCAACTTCTTCAGGGACGCATTGCCACCGACGAAAGCGGTCGCACGTCTCTTCCCGGCGTATGGGCAGGCGGCGACTGCTGTGCAGGGGGGCTGGATCTGACCGTGGATGCCGTTAAACAGGGCAAGGCCGCTGCCCGTTCGATCGCCCTGGCGCTGGCTATTCCACAGAGCGACGCCGCTAACGCCACACTGTTTCAGGAGTCTTCCCATGGCTGATTTGCACAGTAATTTTCTCGGTATCCAGAGTCCCAATCCGTTCTGGCTGGCCTCTGCGCCGCCCACGGACAAAGAATACAACGTGGAGCGCGCCTTCCAGGCTGGCTGGGGTGGCGTGGTCTGGAAAACCCTCGGGATCGATCCGCATGTGGTTAACGTCAGCGGGCCGCGTTACAGCACACTGCGCGGTCCCGATCGCCGCGTCCTGGGCCTGAATAATATTGAGTTGATCACCGACCGCACCCTGGCCATCAACCTCGAAGAGATCACCCGTATCAAACAGCGTTGGCCCGATCGCGCAGTGGTGGTCTCCATCATGGTGCCCTGCGAAGAGGAGGCGTGGAAATGGATCCTGCCGCAGGTCGAAGCCACCGGCGCAGACGGCATTGAGCTGAATTTTGGTTGCCCGCACGGCATGAGTGAGCGCGGGATGGGCGCAGCGGTAGGACAGGTGCCGGAGTATATCGAAATGGTCACCCGCTGGTGCAAACACTATTGCCGTCTGCCGGTGATCGTCAAACTGACGCCCAATATCACTGATATACGCTATCCGGCACGAGCCGCGAAAGCCGGCGGCGCGGATGCGGTGTCGCTGATCAATACCATCAGTTCGGTCATGGGGGTCGATCTCGACCAGATGTTGATGACCCCGCACACCGGCAACCAGGGATCGCACGGCGGTTACTGCGGCCCGGCGGTCAAACCTATCGCGCTGAATATGGTGTCAGAAATTGGCCGCGATGCCGCCACACGCGGGCTGCCGATTTCCGGTATTGGTGGCATTTCCACCTGGCGTGATGCGGCGGAGTTTATTGCGCTGGGCTGCGGCACGGTGCAGGTCTGCACGGCGGTGATGGTGCACGGCTTCCAGATTGTGCGCGACATGATAAGTGGCCTCGAAAACTACATGGATGAGAAAGGGTTTCACACACTGGAGGATTTTCGCGGTATGGCGCTGCCCAGCGTCACCGACTGGCGCTATCTGAATCTCAATCATGTCGATAAAGCGGTTATCGATCAGGCCAGTTGCATCAAATGCGGGCGCTGTCACCTGGTGTGTGAGGACACCTCGCACCAGGCCATTTCGACGCAGAAGAACGGCGAGCGCCACTTTGAAGTGCGTGAGGAAGATTGTGTCGGCTGCAACCTCTGCGCCTCAATCTGCCCGGTGGAAAACTGCATCTCGTTGCGCCACCTACAACCCGGCGAAGTGGACAGTCGTACCGGCCATATCGTATCCGACCAGTATGCCAACTGGACAACCCATCCCAACAACCCGATGGCAACCACCGCGTAAAACCGGGGTGAAGCGATAAGGAGACAAGAATGCGTAATCTGTTGATTAAAGGTGGCACGGTGGTCAATGCCGATCACCAGCGCCGTGCGGATGTGTTGTGCGTTGACGGTGTGGTAGCGGCTGTGGGCGATGCTTCACTCTGGGCGTTGCCTGCAATGACTGAGACCGTCGATGCCGGAGGCCTGTATGTGATGCCCGGCGGCATTGACCCGCACACCCATATGAACTTCCCGTTTATGGGCACTACCACTGTAGATGACTTCTACAGCGGAACGGCCGCTGCACTGGCGGGCGGCACCACCACGATCATCGATTTTGTGATCCCCAATCCACAACAGCCGCTAATGGAGGCCTACCAGCAGTGGCGTGGCTGGGCGGAAAACGCTGCCGCCGACTACAGCTTCCATGTTGCTATCACCTGGTGGGATGAGAGCGTACGCCAGGATATGGGCACGCTGGTGCAGCAAGAAGGCGTAAACAGTTTTAAGCACTTTATGGCCTATAAAAACGCCATCATGTGCGATGACGAAACGCTGATGAACAGTTTCCGCCGCTGCCTGGAGCTGGGAGCGATGCCCACGGTGCATGCGGAAAACGGTGAAATGGTCTGGTTACTGCAACAGGAGATGCTGAAACAGGGGATCAGCGGCCCGGAAGCGCACCCGCTCTCGCGCCCACCAGAAGTGGAAGGGGAAGCCGCCAACCGCGCCATCACCGTCGCCAGTATTATGGGCGTACCGATTTATGTGGTGCATGTTTCCTGCCGGGAATCCGCCGAGGCGATCGCCCGCGCACGCGGCCGCGGTCAACGGGTTTATGGTGAAGTGCTGGCCGGGCATCTGGTGATTGACGACAGCGTCTATCGTCACCCGGATTTTTCATTCGCCGCGGCACACGTGATGAGCCCGCCGTTCCGCGATAAATCGCACCAGGCTGCACTGTGGCACGGTTTGCAATCCGGCCAGTTACACACCACCGCTACCGACCACTGTACCTTCTGCGCCAGCCAGAAAGCCGCCGGCCTCGACAACTTCACCAAAATTCCTAACGGCTGCGGCGGCGTGGAGGAACGTATGGCCGTATTGTGGGATGCCGGCGTCAACAGCGGTCGCCTGACCCCCAGCGAATTTGTCGCCATCACCTCGGCCAATACCGCCCGGCTGTTCAATATCTATCCCCGCAAGGGATGTGTTGCACCGGGGGCGGATGCCGATCTGGTGCTGTGGGATCCGCAAGGCAGTAAGACCCTGTCCGCCAGCAGCCACCATTCACGTAACGATTTCAATATCTTTGAAGGCCGCGTGGTCACCGGCGTGCCCGCGTATACCATCAGCCAGGGCGTGGTGGTGTGGGCAGACGGTGAGTTGCGCGCCCGCGAAGGCGCCGGGCGCTATATCAAAAGGCCCCCCTTTGGCCCGGACTTCAGCGCCGCTGCAGCATGGGAGCGCCAGCGCGCCCCGCAGGCCGTAGCCCGTTAATCGATGTAAAGCGAGGAGGAAGACGATGAGCAGCGAAGTGATCTCCACAACACCTTATAAAACGGATACCCGCGATCTACGCATTAATGGCGAGCGCCTGTGGCAATCGCTGATGGATCTGGCGCAAATTGGCGCAACGCCGAAAGGCGGTTGTTGCCGCCTGACGCTGACCGATCTCGACAAACAGGGCCGCGATTTGGTCATCAGTTGGGGCAAAGCCGCCGGGCTGTCGGTTGAGATTGACCAAATCGGCAACGTCTTTATGCGTCGCCCCGGACGCAACAATACCCTGCCGCCGATCGTGGCGGGCAGCCACATCGATACCCAACCCACAGGTGGGAAATTCGACGGCAACTTTGGCGTGTTATCCGCGCTGGAAGTGATCCGCACCCTTAACGATAACGCCATTGAAACAGAAGCACCGGTAGAAATGGTGTTCTGGACCAACGAAGAGGGATCGCGCTTTGTCCCGGTAATGATGGGCTCCGGCGTCTTTGCCGGGATCTTTCCGCTGGAAGTCGCCTATGCCGCGACGGATACCGAAGGTAAAACGGTCGAAGAGGAGTTGTTGCGGATTGGCTACGCTGGTGAGGCCCGACCGGGGCAACACCCGATTGGCGCGTATTTTGAGGCGCATATTGAACAGGGGCCGATTCTCGAAGATCAGGATATCACCATCGGCGTGGTGCAGGCGGTACTGGGGATCCGCTGGTACGACTGCATCGTTACCGGCATGGAGTCTCACGCCGGGCCGACCCCGATGGCAATGCGCCAGGATGCGCTGCAAGTCTCCACGCGCATCATGCAGGAGGTGATCGCCATTGCTAACGCTTCGGCACCGCACGGGCGCGGTACGGTGGGCATGGTGCAGGTCCATCCCAACAGCCGTAACGTGGTGCCCGGCAGCGTGAAGTTCTCCATTGATTTTCGCAATATGACCGATGCCGCGGTCGATGAGATGGATGCCGCCCTGAAAACCTTTATTCAGCAGCTTGCCGGGGAAACCGGGCTGAACATAGAACTGAAGCTGGTGTCGCACTACCCCGCAGCCCCATTCCACCCGGAGTGTAAAGAGGCAGTGCGTCGGGCTGCACAGCAGTTGGGTTATTCGCACATGGACATTGTTTCCGGTGCCGGGCATGACGCGGTGTATATGAGTATGCTGGCCCCCACCGGTATGATTTTTATCCCCTGCAAAGACGGCATCAGTCATAACGAGATTGAGTATTCGTCGCCGGAACAGGTCGCCGCCGGGGCGAATGTTCTGCTCCACGCCATGCTGGAAAGTGCGGGCGTGGCCACACGCTAAAATAACCTTTTCACCTCACCCGAACCCGGTTGCATGCAGCTGGG
Source organism: Kosakonia oryzendophytica (assembly GCF_900094925.1). GTDB lineage: Bacteria > Pseudomonadota > Gammaproteobacteria > Enterobacterales > Enterobacteriaceae > Kosakonia > Kosakonia oryzendophytica. The sequence continues at coordinate 49,195 of NZ_FMAY01000003.1, forward strand.
TTATTTTTTTGCGCACATTGTCAAAAGTTACCAAAAAACAGCCTAAATATGTATTATTCTCACCTGCGGAATTTGACTTAAATTCTTCAGAAGTTTACAAAAGATACTGCCTTCCCTAAGTCCGACTTGCGTCTTCGTTATTTTCGTCCAGGCTTCCATTTGACCCTGAATAAAAATAACGAAGGTTGACCGGTTCAGGTTAGCGCATTACCCGGGTTTTTAGCTTTGCAGGCATGTGTGGAGTGGAGTAGAGAATGTTCTCGTTTGTCGCGCGTCAGGCGATTTTTGATGAAAATATGAACACAGTCGGCTATGAACTGTTGTTCAGAGATAGCATGACAAACCGGTTCCCTGACGTTACTCCGGAGTACGCGACTGCCCAAATCATTGTCGAACAGTTTCTTGGCGCACCATTGGGTCGCCTGAAAGAGTACAGCGCCATCTTTGTTAACTTTCCCTATGAGCTGCTGGTGCAGGGTATGGCGGAAACACTGCCAAAAGATCGCGTGATTGTCGAAATTCTGGAAACCGCCGAGCCTACGCCTCTGCTACTGAGTACGGTAAAAAAGCTTTATGCCCACGGCTTTCGCATTGCGCTGGATGATTTTGAATTGGGCGAAACCTGGAATGCCTTTTTGCCCTATGTCAGCATTATTAAATTCGACGTTCGGCTGAATACGCCGGAAGAAATTCGCACTTATATCGCCAGCAAAGGCGAGCTGCTCAAAGACACGGTATTCCTGGCGGAAAAAGTGGAAACACAGGAAGAGTATGCGTGTTTCCGCAATATGGGCTGCACCTTGTTTCAGGGGCATTTTTTCAGCAAGCCAGTGATCCACTCCGCGAACAGACTGATTCAGAACCAGTCGATCACCTTAAAGTTGATGAAAGAGGTGAATGCGGATTCACCGGATTTTGGCAAAATTGAAGCGTTGCTCAAGCAGGATCTGGCACTGTCATTCAAAATCATGCGCTATGCGCAAAATATCGTCTTTAACGCCCGTGGGGTGAAAAATTTCCGCAGTCAGTCGCTAAAAGACGTTATTTTTTATCTTGGCGCAAACGAGTTGCGTCGTTTTGTGCTGGTCTCCTGCCTGACTTCTGTCAACAAAGAAAAAACCGACGATATTTACCATCAAAGCCTGATCCGGGCGAAGTTCTGCGAACTGGCATCTGCACGTTCCGTTGGCCGTCACTCTTCCGATGATGCGTTCATCGTCGGGCTATTTTCCCAACTCGACAGTATCTTTGAAATGCCGATGGCGGACCTGATAGGCCAGATAGACATCTCCGTGAACGTAACGATGGCGCTGAAAGAGAAAAAAGGCCCGCTTTACCCCTACCTGCATCTGGTCGAGCTGTATGAAAACCACAATTGGGAAGAGGTCAGCGCCCTGGGTCACCGCCTGGGCTTCAACCGCAGCGTGGTGGCAGAACTGATCAAACTCGCCACCAAGTGGACCAACGATATCCCGACCAACGCAGCATAATCAACGCACTGGATAGCGAAGTGCTTCAATCAGATGGGCAAATGCGGCAGTGTGCTGTCTGCGGCTCGGGTAATAGAGAAAATAGCCCTGAAAGGGTTCGCACCAGGCCTCCAATACCTTCTCCAGTTGGCCTTGTGACAGCGCCACAGCGACGCAATCTTCGGGCACCAGCGCCAGCCCCATACCACTGATAGCGGCATCCACCCTTGATGCCAGGTCGTTAAACGTTAGCTGCCCCTCTACCCGCACGCGAAGGGGTTGCCCGTTTTTGGAAAACTCCCATGCATACAGTCCGCCAAGCGTGGGGAGTCGCATATTAATACAGTTGTGATGCTGTAGTTCATGCGGGGTTTGTGGCTTACCGTGACGCGCGAAATAGTCCGGTGCCCCGACCACCACCATGCGCCAGTCAGGGCCGATTCGCACCGCCACCATGTCTTTGGCCACTTGTTCGCCCAGCCTGATGCCAGCGTCAAAACGCCCGCTGACAATATCCGTAAGCGTATTGTCGATGGTGAATTCCACCTTGACGTCCGGGTAGGTGGTTAAAAACGGTTTCAGCGCAGGCCACACCGTAGAATGAAGTGCATGCTCACCGAGGGTAATACGAATATTACCCGCAACACGATCGCTGTGGTCGGTCAGCCTAATCAGTTGTTCCTCAATTTCCCGAAAACGCGGGCTGATACTATTAATTAACGTCTCGCCCGCTTCTGTGGGGGCAACGCTGCGGGTGGTGCGCGTCAGTAATCTGACTTGCAGACGTTCTTCCAGACCGCGAATAGCATGGCTTAACGCCGACTGCGATACACCTAATTTTGCCGCAGCCCGGGTAAAGCTACGCTCCCGCGCCACCATAATTAAATAAAACAGATCGTTAAAATTATCTTTTAGCATGGCGGTCTCTTTTTCAGACAACGGCAATACGCGTTATGCTACACACCAACTGGCATTAAATATATGTATAAAATTCACTAGTCCGGGAATGAAAGCATGCCTGTTCTGGCGTCTCCCTCTTATTTTCAGAATAACACCCAATTTTTCCTTCCCATTAATGAATCACACTCATAGAGTTAATTAACAAAACTGCGTAATCGTCGCACTTGTCAACGTCACCATTAACTTCGCGAACGCGCAGTGACGATAACATCGTCGAGTTATTGATATATCCAGACCCATTTCTGACCCTTTTCATATCTGCCAGCCGATCAGTACCCATTAAAATACCCATGCAGCAGCGGTGGATATTTAATAATTAAAAATCCACTCTTTTCATTTAACAAAAATCATCAACCAACCCTGCAAATTCAATCGCACATTCTACCAATAAAAACCGGGGAATTACCCCCGGACAAAGGTACAAAGCGGGCAACAAACAGCAAAAAAAATGCAATGAGGTTAATAAAGCCGCTTCAAATTACCCGATCCACCTCACAAAAAAATTAGCGATCTGTGCGCTTTGAATAAGTTCATAAAAATCACAGCGGATATTTATCAATCTGTGCTAAAAATAATTTAAAGATTTACAGAACATAATTTCAGGTGCTAAACAATGCCATACAACATGAATTAGCCATGAACCATTTTCATCAATGGTGGCGTATTTCTGTTGCTATTAAAAAACAGTGGCAATCTCTAAGGGTTTATTAAAATGAAAATTTCTCAACTGAGTCTGTTGATCTCTGCTGCCGTGCTGTGCTCGTCAGTACAGGCCGCGGAAATATACAATAAAGATGGTAATAAGTTAGACTTATATGGCTTAGTCTCCGCCGAACATTATTTTTCTGATAATAGCAGCTGGAATGGAGACCAAACTTATATGCGTTTGGGCTTCCGTGGTGAAACGCAAATTAATGATCAATTAACGGGTTATGGCCAATGGCAGATGCATATTGACGCCAATAAATCCGAAGGCGACACCAACACACCGCGCACCCGTTATGGATTCGCCGGTTTAAAATTCGCCAATTATGGTTCCATCGATTATGGCCGTAACAAAGGTATTTTGTATGACTCACTGGGTTATACCGACATGCAGCCAGAATTTGACGGCATGACCTACGGCTCCGATCAGTTTATGTTTAGCCGCGGCAACGGCATGCTGACCTACCGCAATACCGACTTTTTCGGTCTGGTAGACGGTCTGAACTTCTCCCTGCAATATCAGGGTAAAAATGACGGCAATGGTGAATCCGGTGCCGGACGTAATGTACTGCGCCAGAATGGCGACGGTTATGGTATGTCGCTGGAATATAAAATTGGCGCAGGCGTCAGCGTTGTGGGTGCCATGACCAGTGCGAAACGCACGCAGGAACAGAATACCGCCACGAATATTCTGGGTGATGGCGATCGCGCCGAAGCCTATTCCGGCGCACTGAAATACGATGCCAATAATATTTATTTAGCGGCGATGTTTACTCAGGCCTATAACGCCTCACGCTTTGGTAGCTCCTCTGATACCACCAGCGCTTATGGTTATGCTAACGAATCGCAGATTTTTGAGGCGTATGCCAGCTATCAGTTTGACTTTGGTCTCCAACCTTTTGTGGCGTATAACGCACTGAAAGGTAAAAATATTGGTTCTAATTCCGCCGGAGCGAATTATGGCGATCAGGATATCGAAAAGTATGTTGATTTAGGTGCGACGTACTATTTCAACAAAAACTTCAATATGTTTGTTGATTATAAAATCAACCTGATTGACGACAGTGCATTCACCCAGGCTGCGGGTATCAACACCGATGACGTTGTCGCGGTCGGGATGGTGTATCAGTTCTAAAAAACAGGCGGCGCAAGCCGCCTTTTTCTTGCGCATAATTTCTGTTTATTCAAAGAATTGTTTAGTTTTGTTATCTGACAGCTTCGTTATTTTCACGTCAGAGAATTGTCAGCCTCGGGGGGTAAAATGACTTCCGTCAGAGCCTGTTCTGGCCCGATTAAATAATGAGGTGGTAATATGAAAAAAGTACACGCACAGGTTTTCGCAACACTGATGGTTATTTTCTCGACAGCATCGTGGGCTGCCAGCGAAGTGACCACCGATACGGGTTTAACCGCGATTGGCAGCGTTTCCGTTGCCGGTGTCGACACGCTGCATGATGTGCAACATCAACTGGCGAAAAAAGCCGCTCAACAAGGTGCCAGCAGCTATAAAATCATTTCCGCTGGCGGTGATGACAAATATTTCGGCGTGGCTGAACTGTATAAATAACCGACGGACAAACGGAAAAAAAAGGCCGTGACGCAACCCGTTACGGCCTTTTTGTTGACGGGCAAAGCGTCATTAGCGCCTTAGCCCAGCGACAGGGTAAAACCAAAGGTATTCATACCATTCTGGCTACTGGCAAACACATCGCCACGGTGCATATTGGCAACCGCTCTGACAATCGACAGCCCCAGTCCGTGGTGGGTATCGCTGTGCGTACGGGATGCATCCACACGGTAGAAACGCTCAAATAAACGCTCCAGATGCTCGCTGGCAATCGCCTCGCCGACGTTGGATACCGCCACCTGCGCATGGTGCTCGACACTGTTCAGCCGGACGATCACCGTACTGTCCGGCGGCGCATGGCGGGCGCTGTTTTCCAGCAGATTCGCCAGCGAACGGTGGAATAAGCGCCGATCGATAGAGGCCGTCACGTCCCCTTCGACCTGTACACACAGGTTTTTCTCCGCAAATGAGGGTTCCACATATTCGAAGGTTTTATAAGTCTCTTCCCGCAGAGAAACGGTCGTTAACTGGGTCGCATGTTCCCCGGCCTGAGCATGCGACAAAAACAGCATGTCATTAACAATCGAGGTCATGCGCTCCAGCTCTTCAAGATTGGATTCCAACAAATCCTGTAGTTCGGCAACGGAACGCGGGCGCGACAGCCCCAGCTGTGTTTGCCCAATCAGATTGGTGAGCGGCGTACGCAGTTCGTGCGCGACATCAGCGTTAAAACTTTCCAGTTGCCGCCAGGCGACTTCCTGGCGCTCCAGCGCACCATTAAAGGAGACCGCCAGCGCTTGCAGTTCATCCGGCAGTGTACAGGTTTGCAAGCGCTGCCCGTGATTTCCCGGTGCCAGGTGCTGCGCCTGTTCGCTCAGCATATTGACCGGGCGCATGCCGTTGCGGGCAATCAGATACCCGAGCAGGGCAATAAACATCACCCCGACAATGCTGATGATCACCAGCGTGCAGGTAAATTCATACAGCGTACCCATATAGGGCGTGGAGTCTATCGCCACCACATAGCGTAGCGCCGGGCGTTCGCCATTAGCCGGAATTTCGCGCGAGTAAAGGAACAGCAAACAGGAAAGCTCCGTCTTACCCGGTGCGGTGCTAAAACCGTCTTTCAGCGATGCCCAGTTCACACCGGTTGGCGGCGGGCCGCCCATATCAAAGCGCGCGTCTTTACTCAACAGCCAGTATTTTACCCGCCCGCCTTCCGAGGTGGAGAGCGTGGTAAATTTCGCTTCCAGCGTCGGCCAGCCCTCAAGGTTGTGGCGATTTTCAATCCACGGCGTCATGAGCGACTCGCGAAACAACAATTCGTTGTGCATCTGGCTTTGCAGGGATTCATACAGCGAACTTCGCAGTACCACACCGAAGGTGATGACCACAAAGATATAGGCCACGGCGAACAGTAACGCCATCCGCCCGGCAATCGATCGTTTCAATACCGAGAAAGAGATCAACTTGCTTTACTCTCCTGACGGGTTTCCAGCACATAGCCCATGCCGCGCACGGTGTGTAACAGTTTAATCGGGTAAGGGTTATCGACTTTCGCGCGCAAGCGTTTGATCGCCACTTCAACCACGTTGGCGTCGCTGTCGAAGTTCATGTCCCACACCTGTTCGGCAATCATCATCTTCGACAAGATTTCGCCCTGATGGCGAGCCAGCAGACTTAACAGCGCATACTCTTTCGCCGTCAGTTCCAACCGCTCGCCGCCACGTGTTACACGCCTGGCCAGCAGGTCGAGATGCAGATCGTGAATATGTAATTGGGTGATATCGGCGCCATCGCCGGGGCGACGACGTAACAGCGCCTGAATACGCGCCACCAGTTCAATCAGGGAGAACGGTTTGGGAAGGTAGTCATCTGCGCCATGACGCAGCCCTTTAACCCGCTCTTCCACCGAACCCCTGGCGGAGAGCATTAACACTGGCGTCTGTTTGCTGGCGCGCAAGCGTTCAAGGATCTGGTAACCGTCCATGCCGGGTAACATCACATCCAGCACGATGGCATCATAATCGTACTCCAACGCCATATGCAGCCCTTCGCCCCCGTGAGCCACCACATCCAGCGTGAACCCTTGTTCACTTAACGCCCGATTGATATAGGAGGAGGTTTTCTCCTCATCTTCAATTAACAGCAGCTTCATCTGCGTGCCTCCTTCAACTTTTCGGCACCTGCCGTAAGCACAACCCCAGGCCTGATTCTAGCGCCTGGGGACTGACAATTTGCTGACATTTTTTTCGTGTTTTAACGCAAGGACATAAGCCAGTGATTAATCACCTGTCGCGCAGTTCAGGAGGTTACTGCTGATGATGCCGCCGCCATACGCCGGGCGGCATATGGTATTTGCGGGCAAACGTCCGGGTAAACGTCTGCTGTGAGTCATAACCGTATTTCGTTGAGATGGTCATGATCGACGCTTCGGTGCTGAGCAGTTCCTGTGCGGCGCTTTCCAGTTTCTTATTGCGAATGTAGATGCCTAATGGCACCTGCATCACTTGCTGGAAAAGGCGTTGCAGGTGCCATTTTGAATAGCCCGATCGCATGGCGACATCGCCAATTCGCAGCGGTCGGTCGAGGTTGTCATCAATCCACTGCTGGATCTCATGTATGACGGTGTGTTGCATACCCATGATTGAAGCCTCCTTCAAAAGGAGCTTCCACCTTAACGCAGGGATACTGACTCAAAAGTGACGAGAAAATGATAATTTTGTCAGAATTGTTAAACCTGCGCGACACGCTGGCCGCGCAGGCTCCGGGAGGTCAGGCATCCGCCAGCGCAGAGACCAGCCGGGTGGGTTGATTACGGGGCGGCGTGTTGTCAGTTCCCCGTTGATCGGTACGAAACACGCTCATCAGCGCAACCAGATGCTGCGACTGATCGCGCAGATTGTCTACCGCCATGGTGGATGCCCCCACCAGCGCTGCGTTTTGCTGGGTCACTTTATCCAGTTGGGCAATGGCGTCGTTCACCTGCCCCACGCCCAGTTCCTGCTCCTGAGTGGTGGTACCAATCTGGTTGATCATTTCCGCCACCTGATACGACTGCCGCACCAGCTCGCCAATGGTTTCGCCCGCGTTATTCACCAGCGCGGAACCGTTGTCCACCCGCTCAAGACTGGCCTGAATAAGCCCATTGATCTCTTTGGCCGCCGTGGCGGAACGCTGTGCCAGCGAGCGCACTTCCCCGGCCACCACCGCAAACCCTCGCCCGTGCTCCCCTGCGCGCGCGGCTTCGACGGCGGCATTCAGCGCCAGAATGTTGGTCTGGAAAGTAATGCCGTCGATAACTGCAATAATTTCGCTGATTTTGCGCGCACTGTCGCTGATCTCTTCCATGGTGTGAACAATATCGGTAATCGCTTCACCACCTTTGGCAGCAATCGCACTGGCGGCCGTGGCCTGCTGGTTTGTGCTGCGTACCGTGTCCGCATTCTGGCGAATGGTCTGCCCGATTTGCTCCATTGAGGCTGCCGTCTGTTGCAGGCTGGCCGCCTGCTGTTCCGTACGCTGGCTAAGATCGGCGCTACCCAGTGCGACACCGCTGGCGCCGTTGGAGATCAGTTCGCTGCTTTCCCGAACCTCGGTCACAATCCGACTCAGGCTTTGTCGCATCGCCTCCATACCGGCAAGCAGGCTGCGGCTATCTCCCGGCGCCAGCGTCACACGGGTAGCCAGATTACCTTCGGCAATATCGCGCACCACACGCAATGCATAGGCCGGTTCTCCACCAAGCTGCCGTTTAATGTAGCGAGTGGCAAACCAGGCAATCGCCACGCCAAGCAGCGCCGCAATAGCCGCGCAGACCAGCAACAGATCGCCGGATGTCCGGGCACTGCTTGTGGTGGCGGTTGCCGACGAGGTGGTGCTGGCCTGCTGACGGGCGATCATGGCGGAGATCTCATCAAACAAGCGCGCTTGCGCCGGCTGGAGTTTATCCACGGCCATCGATTGCGAATCCAGCATCTGGCCGTTTTTCGCCATACTGACGGTCTGGCGCACCAGCGCTACGTACTCCGTCTGGCGCTGTTTGACCTTCTCCAGCCTCTGCTGAAGTTCACCGCCCTGAATCGTTTGCTGCAACTGCGCCACCAGCGCTTCAATCCGCATGATGGACGCAGCGGTCACTTTCTCTTCAACGTCCTGCTTATCGGCATCATCCTGAAACACCATGATAAAGGTCGCCTTGGTGGCGTTGTTGAGCGTATCTTTCAGCTCCTGCATCGCCAGCAGGTTAGTCAGATGGTATTTCTCGTAATACTGAATATGCTGGCTGGTATTTAATAAGGCGCTACGACCAAAAAAAGCGACCAGAAAACTAATAATAATAATGGCGGCAAATCCGGTGCCCAATAACGCACCGAGAGAGATGGGTTTCATGGTTGGCATATATCCCTCATATTATTTCATCTGTTCCCCAACGAAGAGCGTTCAGGCTGTGCTGATTCACTATACGAAGCCCCAACCTGCGCGGAAAATATGAAATAGCGATGGGTTAGCACTCAGCAAACGTGAAAAGTGAGCACCGAAAAAGGATAAACACACAGACAATATAAACGAACGAGGCGAGGGCACTGCCAGTCATTATTCCTCTGAAATGCGGGAAAAGAGGGGGCGTTGCACTCCCCTCTTTTCCGCTCAGTCAGATTTTTTTCGCGTTTGTGGCCCAGACGTCAGGGAAGGCAGACGAACAGACAGCGGGATCGACGACCAGAATATCGACATCCACCAGCCCGAATGTCACAAAAGGATCGCGGTGTATCTCTTTTTCCAGCGCGGTCAGTTCATCGGCATAGGCCAGAATAAACCCACCTTGTTTATTCTGTAGCGGCCCGGCAAAAATGACGTTGCCCTTTTTGATCATCTCCGCCAGCCAGATTTTGTGCGCATCGAGATGGTGGCCTAATGCCTCGGGATCGCTGCCGTATTTCAGAGTAATGGCATATAACATGATGGCATCCTTAGCAATTATTGGGGTGGCAGGGCAGCGATAACCGAATCAATAGACGCGAGAGCATCTTGCCTGTTTTGACGCTTAACCTCTTCCCCTTTGGACATCCCTTCCGCCCGGATATAAAAGAGATCCTGAATACCCAGGAAGGCAAAAAAGCCTTGCAGGTATTTTTCATGAAAATCCAATGCGGCAAAGGGCGGCTGTAAGTAAAAACCTCCGCGCGCCGAAACAAGAATGATCTGCTTTCCCCCCGCCAACCCTACCGGGCCTGTGGAGGTGTATTGAAAGGTTTTTCCCGGCTGGGCGATGCGGTCTAACCATGCCTTTAATTGGGTGGAAACGGAAAAGTTATACATTGGCGCACCAATCACAATCAGCTCGTTGGCCAGAAATTCATCCACCAGCGCCTGTGACACCTGATGTTCGGGCAGCGTTTGCGATGCGTCTGTACCGCCAACCGGACGAAACCCCGCGGCAATGTCCGCAGTTAAGTGCGTAATGGGCTGATGCACCACATCGCGATAGGTGACCTGCGCATTGGGGTATTTTTCTTTTATTTTCCTCACGGTTTCGGCGGAAAGATGGCGGGTAACGGAATCCTCCGCCAGAATGCTTGAGTCGATATGCAGGATCTTCATGATGTTCTCCGGTTATACATTCAGTCATGTTTATTTGAAGGATTGCGCAGCAGCATCAATAAAATCCGCCACGGCATCGGGGTGAGAAATCATCGACAGATGCGAAGAGTAAAGTCGCGAGACGCGGGCCTGCATCTGCTGCGCAATCTGTGTCTGTACCGGGGTCGCTAATGCGCGATCATTTTCCGTAATCAGATACCAGGAGGGCTTATTTTCCCAGGCAGCATGGCTCACCGTTCCCTGAAAGGCGGCCACATTGATGGGCTGCTGCACCGCCGCCAGTTCGCGTGCTTTCGCTAACGGAATATCGCCCGCCATCACCGTGTGGAATTGTTGCGGATCGTCTAACCAGACCCAGCCATTGGCATCGGGCGTTAAACCGCGCATTGGTGCTTTAAGTCTGTCGAGCAAGCCGTTAACCGACTCTCCGCTCGCCGGTGCTAACGCCGATAAATAGACCAGCCCGCGCACGTTGCGGCTATTGCCCGCCTGGCTTATCACTGCGCCTGCCCATGAGTGTCCGACAAGCAAGACGTTGCCCGACTGACGATCCAGCACGCGCTCTGTCGCCCGGACGTCATCCTCAAGGGAGGTTAACGGGTTTTGCACTACCGCGACGTGGTAACCCCTGCCCTGTAACCGCTGAACAACCGCTGACCAGCCTGAGCCATCGGCAAACGCACCGTGCACCAGAACGATGTTTTTAATCACTGCCGCCTCCGCCACACCCGAAACCGCCCCCAGTAACACGGCACAAGACAGCATGGCCCTTCCCCAACCGCGTAAACGATGCAACATACCCGCCCCCGACCTGTACTGGTCACGTTTTCAACAAGATGACGCTATTTTATGCACGGCGAAAAGCTATGGTAAGATGGCGAAATTGACAATAAACAGGCAAAACCCGCCAATTCAGGAGAACAGTCATGCAGATTGCCATTATCGCCACGGAGGGCAGCATGATGTCCGCAGTAACCGGCCTGGCGGATATGTTCTGGATCACCAACCAGTCACTACCTGCCGGTGAGGGCGATTTTCCGCATCCGCGCTTTGACAGCATCATTGTCAGCCATGACGGCAAACCAGTGCGCGATGCGCAAGGGCGTACGATTCCGGTGGATCATGCATTTGCCAGCGTGCCCGCCCCCGACATCATCCTCGCCTGTGGTATGGCGCTGGGGACGGACAGGCTTCCCGCCAGTCCCATCAACACGGCTGCCGACTGGCTACGTGCGCAGTACCAACGGGGGGCGATTATTGGCGGTGCTTGCGCCGGGGGATATATGCTGGGTGAAGCGGGTTTACTGGATGGCAAAGCCTGTGCAACCACCTGGTGGCTGTATCCCACCTTCCGCCAGCGTTACCCGCGCGCGAAAATGGTCTGGGGAAAGCCGCTGGTTGAAGATGGCAACATCATTACCACTGGCGGGCCATTATCCTGGGCCGATCTGGCGCTGCATATTATTCGTCGCCAAGCGGGAAAAGACGCGGCGCGTATTGCCGCTGATATGGCCGTCGCTGACAGTCAGCCTCTCTCACAGCAGCTCTATGCGCCACGCGGCTTTCTGAATGCCATTGACCCGATGCTATTGCGGGCGGAACAACTGATTCGCTACGACAATCCGGCCATCACGGTGGAACAACTCGCCAGCGCACTGAACCTGAGCCCACGCACGCTGCACCGCAAGCTGGCCGGGTTAACGCAGGAAAGCCCCAGGCATTTTATTACCCGTGTTCGCATTGAGTCTGCCTGCCTGTTGCTGGAAAACCCCACCGCCAATATCCGGCATATCGCCGCGGCGTGCGGTTACAGTGAGGATACGGCGTTCAGAAAAGCATTTGTCCAGCTTATGGGCATGACGCCCGCACAATATAAAAGATGGGTAGCCGACAGAAACGGCACGCAACCACGCATTGACCCGCAGGAAGAACCATAAAAAAAGGCAGACGTCGGTCTGCCAACGGTCATCCCTGGTAGGACAACAAAAGAGCGCATAAACCGCGCTGACTCACCGCTTTTACGGTGTGGTCGAGGTCGTGGTGGTGGTACTGGTATTTGTCGAGGTGGTGCTGCCATCGTTGCCGCCCCCCATCGATAATAAAAGCACGCCAGCAACGCCCACAACGATAGCCGTGCCGGTTAATGCAGAACTGCCAATTGCAATGTCCGACGCCTGACTCCCGGCGGCGGTGCCTTTTTCTGCCGGCGCGGCGTAACAAATTTCTGTCAGTGTTAAAGTGAAAAGTAAAATAATGCATTTTACAGGTAACATAATGCTCGCCTCACTTTTTATTAATTTCGTAATTACTCTAAAACGGTATTTCCGAAGCGGATCGCAAATTAAGACATTCCTTGACAATATGAAAACAATTGGGAGATTCCTCAGTTTCTTTCACAACTGGAGGGTATTTCACAATTTGTCACAAAATGAAATTTAAGAATATCCTCAGTTAACAACATTTAAACGATATGATACAGATCAAAGAAGAAAGATAAGAACGCCAAAATAGCCATTAAAAAGGCAAGTTATAAATTACACAGGCAAATTTCCAGACGCTCCGGGAGGGTGTAACATGGAAAGAAAAATAGACGTCATATTATGCAAAATAAATTGCTCATACACAAAGAAAGGTATTATTCAACTCGCCAAAGAGATACGACACGGCAGCGGTTTACAGGTTGCCATTAACTTTACCGCTCCGTATTCCAGTCGGTATATTCTGGCTGTCACCAAAGGCCATTTTACACCGTTTACGCTGGTCGATTCCCCCGTAATAGTTATACCGGATAAAATACCGGTAGAGGTATTACTGGATATACTTACTGAGTTTATATATGGCCGCGTAAGCAGCCACGTTAAAACGGTCAGGCTTGGCCGTCAGGAAGTTGCAATACTGAAAGAGATGATTTTTGAAAAAAGTGACGATGATATATCCAACCTATTAAAAATCAACAAAAAAACCGTTTCCTCACACAAGGACAATATCAAAAAGAAAATTTCCGCCAATTCGAAAATTGATATTTTCTATGCTTTCAGTATCTTTTCGTTTGAAGATTGCGAACTGTCCTCAAGCGACGATGAAACACGCTACACGCAGTCCGGTTTTTTCCCAGAATATAAATATAAAATGGTATCCTGAATTTTCAATATAACTTGCATAGGGATTAACATTTCTCACCTGTCGTGCCGCACCCTTTGCTGTCATGATTTGCTTCAAGAAATGTTATGACCGATATTTGACTCAACAGCAGGAACGACATTAAGGCATCAGCAAGCAGATTGCTGATGCCTTTCCTGTTCTGACCAACAAATGTTAAAATCACATGTGCTTTTTATGCAACGTAACCACCATACATGAACGTATAATTACCCACTCTTTTTCCGCGTTCGCCGTACGCCTCCCATTTCTCTGGCGCGTAACATTTGTGTATGCTTATAAAAGGAACAAACAATTAAAACGAATAACATACCAATCAAAATAAAGCCCATCATAATTATTTAGCCAATCCAGGTTGCTGTGACAGATAATTGTGCTGTGAGACATAAAGTATCGCAACCGCGCCATCATAAACCAGCCCGTAACCCGGTGGGTATATCGCTTTACCCTTTCTGCTTATAAATGAGCGAGATTTCCGCGCAAGCGAAGATAACCGCATTAGCCTGTATCTGATCGATTTATGAAACCCAGCATATCTCGTTTCAGGAATTCTCATCGCCAGCGTTCGGCCTAAAATAGGCCGCATCTGTAAAACAAAGACCTGAGGATATCACCGATGAACCGCACATTAGCCGGCATACTACTGACGCTGGCAGCCACTTCCGCCACTGCCGCCCCTTTACACCTGGAGGTGTATAACCCCCAGGAAAACGGCATTTTTGCCGTCTCATCCACGCTGGTTTCCGGGCCAACAGAGGCGATCCTGTTCGATGCGCAGTTCAGCGTACAGGACGGTGAAAAACTGGTGAAGATGATTAAAGCCAGCGGGAAAACCCTCAAAGAGATCGTGATCACCTCCGGCGATCCGGACTTCTATTTTGGTCTTGAACCGATTGTTAAAGCCTTCCCGCAGGTGAGCGTCGTCGCCTCGCCGCAGGTGGTAAAACATATTGAGGAGACCAAAGCCGCGAAGCTGGCCTTCTGGGGGCCACAAATGAAAGAAGGCGCACCACAGACCCTCATCGTCCCCCAACCGGTTGCTTCTGCGCGCTTCACGGTTGATGGAGAAACACTGGAACTTCGCCATCCGGACAGTTATGCCGCTTATGTCTGGATCCCGGCCAATAACGCGATCCTTGGCGGCACCGCCGTTTCCAGCGGCATCCATGTCTGGACAGCAGACACGCAAACGCCAGCAGCCCGTGCCGAATGGCGCCAGGTATTGAGTGAAATGCAGCGCCTTAAACCTCAGCAGGTGATCCCTGGTCACTATCTGGGCGCGCGCCCGGCGGGAGATGAGGCCATTCGCTTCACGGCGGATTACCTGCAACGCTTTGAACAAGCATTGCAGACCCATCGGTCGTCTGCGGAAGTCATCAAAACCATGACGCAGCACTGGCCGCATCTTGCGGAAGAGAGTTCGCTGACACTGAGCGCCAAAGTGAATACCGGCGAAATGAAGTGGTAACAAACGGGGCACATTGCCCCGTTTTCTGCATTAGCGCGGTCAGGTGGTGTGCCGCAATGCGTCTGCAACCGCCGCCAGAAACAGCGTTAATGCCGCGTGCTGGTGCTCGCGAGATTGATATAAACCATAAATGCCCAGTCGCTGCGGCTCAAGGTGCGGCAACACCGTGACCAGCGCCCCGCGTGCCAGCGCCTCACGGGCTTCCTGTTCCGGCACCAGCGCCAGGCCGCATCCGGCCACTGCCGCATCGCACAATACCGACGAAATCCCGGCGCTCAGGTTACCGTTTGCCAGCACCGTAAAGCGAGTTTGTGCGCTGTCGGTAAAGTGCCATGTCTGACCGGCGAAGCCGCTGTAATAAAGGCAGTTATGCTGTTCGAGATCCGCCGCACGCTGCGGTACGCCATGCAGGCGAAGATAGTCCGGAGAGGCGCACAGTACCGATCGGCACTCACCCAGACGCATCGCAATCGCGCCAGGCTCAGGATTATTGGTAATGCGGATCGCCAGATCAATACGTTCACCGATCAGGTTGACGGGTTGAGGGCTAATATCAATTTCAATTTTTAACGCCGGATAGCGCGCGAGAAATGCCGGCAGCACCGGCCCGACAATGTGGCTGGCGGTAAAGTGAGCGCAGGCAATGCGTAACGTGCCGGAAGGCGTTTCGCGCGTGGATTGCTGTTCAATATCCTCAAACAACGGCGTCAGTTGCCGCGTACGAAGAAGCGTATTTTCCCCTGCCGGGGTCAGCGTCAGACGGCGGGAGGAACGGTGGATAAGCCGCGCTCCGGCCCATTTTTCCATCTCGTCCAGGTAGCGGCTCACCATAGGCCGCGAAATGCCCAGCGCACGCGACGCGGCGCTCAGGCTACCCAGTTCGCAAATACGATTAAACACCACTACCGCCATGACCCTGTCCATATGCCCATCCGATCGTTTAACGAAACTTTTGCCGCATTGTTGCACAAAACAATCCTACCAAATCTTGTTGGGGTAAATCCTTGCGCTGACTGTAAATATTCACGACAACCTGCCGATAGGAGGGAGGTATTTTTAACAGTGATGTTTGCAGGATGAATGACCATGAAAAGACACCCTTTGAGCTGTCGTGCGCTAAAAGCAGCCGGGTACGATCCGAATTCCAGCGTGCTTGAACTTGAACACAGTAACGGACGCGTCGAGCAGTATCTGGGCGTACCGCCAAAAACCTGGCAAGGCTTTCTGATGAGTCACGATCAGGAGAAATACTTTCGGGACAATATCGCGAATAGTTTCTTAAAAATTGTCGTTGAACAGGCAAATTACAGCCGTTTCTGAAGCCTGAAACGATAAATTTGCCCGCCGTTGTGCTAACGTTGTCTCGCCGCAGACGACGCGGCTTCTCACGGCTTAATGCCGGTCAACAGCGTAAAGAGGGTGTATGAGAATCGGCATTGCTTTCCCCATTCTGGTTTTTATTGTCGCGGTCGCTTTTCTGGCGTGGTTTATCCTTGGCGGTTACGCCTCGCCCGGCGTCTGATACCGCACTCAGGCGCGGTGGAGGAATGGTCGGCAGATAACGACCATCGCCAGCGCGCTGAGTAAGGGCAACAACGCCAGCCATAGCCACGCAATGCTGGCCTCAACGGAAGGCGTCAGCGCATTATCCAGTTGCCCACCCAGCAAGAAATTCCCCAGCAGCACGGTGATCCCCCCCATCGACGACAACGCGCCGTAATGTGCGCCAAGGTTCTGATCGCCTGCAAAATGCGGGATCAAATCTTTCCCCACCGGGACAATCAACATCTGCCCAAGTGTGAGCAAGGTGACCATGCACGCGGCAGGCAGGTGGCGCTGCCAGTTATCCGTCGCGGGGAACGCGGCAAAGAGCGACACGCTAACAAACGAGGCGGCCAGCAGCGCAAATCCGATGGGTAATATGCGCGCCGCGCCTATACGGCGGGCGATACGCGCCAGCGGCATCTGTAAGGTAATAATCAATATCGAGGCCAGCATAAACAGCGGGCCAAGCGTTTTTTCACTACTGCCGGAGCGGGTCAGTTCTACGGGCAACGCCAGATAGAGCTGATTGTAGCTAAACAGATAACTGCTCCAGGCCAGCATAAAGGCGACAAACCGCGGGTTACGAAACGTTTTCCACCACGGCAACACCTGCAATGTCTCTGCTTTGCCTTGCGTACGCGGCAGGCAGAAAAACAGCACCAGCAAGGCGATAACAAATACCCCTGCCCCCGCCAGCGCCACGCGCTGAAAGCCAAAACCGGCCAGCAACGAACCAAGCAGCGGCCCGAGCACTGTGCCCAGTTCACCGCAAATGGCAAAGAAGGCAAACCATTCGGCGCGGCTGCGTTTTCCCGCTTTTTCGCTTTCCGTTCCTGCCTTTGCCAGTAAGGCTTCAATCGCCGGGGAGAACAGCGCGCCGCCCACACCGGTTAAACACGCGCCCAACACCACCGGCGTCAGCGCGTCACCCAACGCCAGCAGCAAATAACCGCTGATTCTCACCAGACAGCCGCACAGAATAATCACCCGTGCCCCATAACGATCGGCGAGCGCTCCGCCGAGCAGAAACATCCCCTGCTGAGAGAATGTGCGTAAACCAATGATCAAGCCAATCAGCGACCCCGACAGCAATAAATCATCACGCAGAAAGATCGCCAGAAACGGCACCACGGCATAAAAGCCGATGTTGAAAATAAGCTGGCTACCAGCAAGCAGATAAGGCGATGTCCCTTTCGTTGGGGCAGAAAAATGAGCATGCATGCAGAAATCGTTAACCCTGTCAGGAAGGCGCAAAGGTGACTTTAATACCGGGTTCGCACGACACTGGCAACCCTTTCCAACATCTTAAAAAAGAGAGAACGCCGACCCCATCCCCCGTATTGACAAGCATTCTGCCGCTCGGTATAAGAGCCGGCATTAGAATGATTTTCATTTACAATGCTAATAATCATAAAGGTCATGATGATGCCACTGTTTAAAAAATCGTTGTTTGCACTGGGGATGCTTTTCACCGCTTCTGCACTGGCAGAAGCCACGCATTATCCGCTGACGCTGGATAACTGCGGTGTCCAGGTTACTTTCAACAAGGCGCCGCAGCGGGTGGTCGCGCTTGGGCAAAACACAGCGGAAATCATGCTGCTGCTGGGGCTGGAAGATAAAATGGTCGCCAGCGCGTTCTGGCCGACCAAAGTCCTGCCGCAGCTGGCGGCGCAGAATGCAAAAGTCAACGTCCTGACCGTTGAGATCCCTACACTTGAGTCGATCATTGCGCAGGAACCGGACTTTGTGGCCGCGCAGTTGCCGATCCTGCTGGGACCAGACAGCAAAGTGGCGAAGCGTGAAGATTTCGCCGCCATTGGCGCAAACAGCTATCTCTCCCCTGGCGTGTGCGCCACCCAACAGGATAACGGCGACATCTATGGTAGCCGGCACACCCTGTGGAACCCGTCGCTGCTGTATAAAGAGATTGACGATCTGGCGAAAATTTTCGACGTGCAGGCACGCGGCGACGCGCTGATCGCGCAGTTTAAACAGCGCGAAGAGGCGCTGCGCAAGCAGTTCAGCCACGGCAAGAAAAATCTCTCCTTCGTGTTCTGGTTCTCCAGCGCCTCCCCGTCTGCGGACGCCTATGTCGGCGGTAAGAACAGCGCCTCGGGCTACATTGCTAACCTGCTGGGCGGGCACAGCGCCGTCACCTCCGAAAGCGAATGGCCGACGCTCGGCTGGGAAAGCATTATCGCCACCAACCCGGATGTGATTGTGGTCTCCAGCCTCGATCGCAATCGCTGGGCACTGGATAACGCCGAAGAGAAGATCAAATTCCTGAAGAGCGATCCGGCAGTCAGCCAGCTTGAGGCGGTGAAAAAAGGGCATATTGTGGTGATGGACGGTCAGGCGATGAACCCAACGATTCGTACACTGTACGGCGCAGAACAGGTTGCCGCCCAACTGGAGAAGCTGGGGCTGGATAAATGACCACGCCCTCCACGGCGGCGCTGAAAAATGCGCCGCTGATTCTGTTACTGCTGCTCTCGCTGGCATTACTGGCGCTGGTGATTGCCGTCAGCGTTGGTGTGGGTGAACTGGCGATTCCGCTCAGAACCACCTTTTACGCGGTGAGCAATAAACTGGGTCTCACCCACGAGCCGTTAAACCGCATTCACGAAACGGTGCTCTGGGATTTCCGCCTGAGTCGGGCACTGGTTGCCGCCTGTTGCGGTGCCGGACTGGCTATTTGCGGTGCGGTACTGCAAAGCCTGCTGAAAAACGCACTGGCGGAACCCTATGTGCTGGGTGTTTCCGCCGGGGCATCAACAGGGGCGGTGTCGGTGGTGGTGCTGGGCATCGGTACCGGTGCGGTGTCACTGTCGGCAGGCGCATTTGCCGGTGCATTTGCTGCCTTTCTGTTTGTCGCCGTGCTGACGAACGGTGCGCGCGGCGGCAATGAGCGCACCATTCTCGCCGGTGTCGCCGCTTCGCAATTGTTCAATGCGATAACCGCTTACAGCATCAGCACGTCGGCCAGCGCACAACAAGCCCGCGATGTGATGTTCTGGCTATTGGGTAGCTTTAGCGGCGTTCGCTGGCCGGAGTTCCAGCTGGTTTTGGTGGTCGTGATCCTGGGATTACTGGCCTGCTTGTATCACGCCAAAGCGCTGGATGCCTTCACCTTCGGTGATGATGCTGCCGCATCGCTGGGTATTCCTGTTGGTATCGTCCGGTTGATCCTCTTTTCCGTCACCGCGCTGATTACCGCGACAATCGTCAGTATGGCCGGTTCGATTGGCTTTGTCGGGCTGGTGGTGCCGCATGTGATGCGCTACTTCATTGGGCCGCTGCACCGGAAACTATTGGTGGCCTGTGCGCTGGCCGGGGCGATTTTAATGGTGCTGGCGGATATCGCCTCGCGCACGCTTATCGCGCCGCAGAGCCTGCCGGTTGGCGTGGTGACCGCGCTGGTGGGTGTGCCGTTCTTTGCCATTATTCTTTATCGTTCAAGGAGGTTTGCATGAGCATTAGCGCAAGCCGCCTTTGCTGGCGGGTCGGTAAAAAAACCATTGTTAACGACGTCTCCCTTGAGGTGCCCAAAGGGCAAACGCTGGGGCTGCTCGGCCCGAACGGCTCTGGCAAATCGTCACTGTTGCGCATTCTGGCCGGGCTACGCCGTCCGGATAGCGGCAAGGTGATGCTTGATGGCAGTGATATGGCGGCGTTGAAAAAGAAAGCGTTGGCCAGACGCGTGGCGTTTGTTGAGCAACATGCGGCGACGGAGGCTAATATCCGCGTGCGTGACGTGGTGAAACTGGGGCGGATTCCCCACCACTCACCGTTCAGCGCCTGGTCCCATCAGGATGACGAGATCGTCAGTGCGGCGCTGGCGAGGGTGGACATGCTGGAGCACAGCGAACAGGGCTGGCAAAGTCTGTCCGGCGGAGAACGCCAGCGGGTGCATATCGCCCGTGCGCTGGCGCAGACCCCAAGTGAGATTTTGCTGGACGAGCCGACTAACCATCTCGATATTCACCATCAAATCCATCTGATGCGCCTGGTCAGCGAACTGCCGGTAACCAGCATTGTCGCGATTCACGATTTGAACCATGCCGCCATGTTCTGCGATGCGCTGATCGTGATGCAAAAAGGGCAAATCGTGGCACGAGGAACGCCGGACGAAGTGTTAACGGAAGCGATGCTGGCGGACGTTTTCCAGGTAAAAGCGCGTATTGAGATCTCACCGGATCACGGCAAAAAACATATCCATTTTTTATAAGACAAGGGCGCTGAGCGCCCTTTTTTCCTGCCACGCCCGTTTACAGAAAATAAGTAAATACAATGGCCTGAACAGACCTGTCTGCCGGTTGCCGGGTGTACTATATCGGTGAAAACAGTCACCGGAGTCAGTAATGAATATCATTGAAGTCATCATGGCGGCGGGCAAAGTCTCGGTAGATGTCGCGTTATATACCTTGCTGCCGATCATGGTGGTGATGCTCATCATGATGAAATACCTGGAAGAGAAAGGCGTGCTGGATGCCATTGTTCGCCTTACTGCACCACTTCTGAAACCCTTTGGCATCAGCGGTATGGGCATTTTTGCGCTGATCCAGCTTAACTTTGTCAGTTTTGCTGCCCCCCTCGCCTCGCTGGCGCTGATGGAAAAAAGAGGTGCCTCTGACCGCCATCTGGCGGCAACGCTGGCGATGCTTTTCGCGATGGGTCAGGCGAACGTTTTTTATCCTCTCACCCCGTTTGGTCTGCACTGGGGAATGGCCATCGCCATTTCACTGGTCGGCGGTCTGGCCGCCTCCACCCTGACCTATTATGTGACCGGGCGAAAACTCTCACAGGTCACGCTGCGTGACGAGGAGAGCGAGCGGCAGCGGGATAAACCGCGCGCAGGGTTGATTGCCGTGATTAATGGCGCAGGCGCAGATGCGATTCGTCTGTCGCTGGGTTCCTTGCCGATGCTGCTGTTGTCGTTAACCGTGGTGGGATTGCTGAAAGCCGCAGGCGCGGTAGAAGCGTTAACCTCGTTGCTTACGCCGTTACTCTCCTTTTTCAATATCTCAAGCGTGTATGTGCTGCTGGCACTCACTAAGTGCATGGCAGGCGGTACCGCCTATTTTGGCGTGGCGTCTGAAATGGTGCAGCACGGCCAGCTCACGGCACAGCAAATCAACGCCTCTGCGGGGTTCCTGGTACAGACGCTGGATTTACCCGGCATCGGCATCTTTTTAGGCATCGCCAGCCGCTTTGTCCGGCTGTTTCGCTTTGCGCTGCCCGGCGCGATTGTCGGCATCTTAATCCGCACCGTTTTGCATGTGGCGGTGTTTTAACACGCAAGGGCACGCGATGTGCCCTCACCCGGCTATCACCCTGCAGATCTATTTTGCCAGCGCAGCCGTCATCCCGGCGGTGCATTTGACCGGGTCGAATTCAACGACCTCATAATCGGCGATCCCTTCCCGGTAAAAGGGATCGTTTTGCAAAACCGCATCCAGCGTCGTACGCGGCAGCGCACGGGTTAAAATCACGCCGCCGCTGCGCGGATTCATCGGGCCGGAAGCCAGAAAATAGTTCTTTTCATAGCCCTCATCGAGAAACGCGCGGTGCGCTGCAACAACGTCATCCACCTGATTTAACGACGTCTTATATTTCAGCATGACAATAAACATCAGCGTACTCCTTTGTGTGAATGGTTTATTTTCAATAGGTTACGTATTCAGTGTTCATGCCGATAATATTGAGGTTAACTATCCACTCTGGCCAGTGTCATTTTTAACCCAGTTGAGACCCAATTTGTTGTGGACATAAAACTGCTGCGTTCGTTTGCCGTTGTTGCCCAGCTTGAACACATAGGACAGGCGGCAGAAAGGCTGAATATTTCGTCATCGCCGCTGAGTCGGCAAATTCAACTCCTTGAAGATGAGCTCGGGGTTGTGCTCTTTCATCGTGAGAAAAAGCGACTCCATTTGACGACCGAAGGTGAGAAATTCCTCGATGAAGTGGGGCCTTTTCTTCAGCACTACGATCGTCTGAAAGAACATGGAAAACACCTTGGTCGGGCGAATACCGGGCGGATTGATATCGGCTATGTCGAAGCCGCCATTCACTCCCACCTCCTGCCCGATACTCTTGCCGCATTGGATTTATCACCCGATATCGACATTCGTCTGCATGCCATGCGTTCAAAACAACAGCTTGAACAGCTACAGGATCGGGTCATTGATATTGCGTTTTTACACACGCCGCCCGCCGCAGACGCGCCTTTTTGTCAGAAAAAGATCTTCAGCGAACCCGTGATGCTGGCGATGCCGAAAGCGAAAGCCCTTCGCGATCCAACGCCCGACGGGCTGCATAATCATCCGTGGATAGCAGAGCAAGAGAGCCTGAACCCGGCAGCACGCCGGCGTTTACTTGAGGCATGTCAGAAAAAGGGCTTTACGCCGCGCATCAGCCTGGAGGTGTGCGGGCCACTGGCCGCGCTGTCATGTGTCGAAGCGGGCCTGGGTTTTACCTTCATTCAACAAAGCCTGGCGTCTATTGCATCGGATAATGTGACAGTCGTTACGCTGCCGTGGCTACCGCTTGACGTGACGCTGCACATGGTATGGAGAAAAGAAGAAACAAAACCGCTGGTGCAACGTTTCCTTGCGGCTTTCCGTTAACGCCTCTCCCCGGTTAGCAAACGCCTGCTAACCGGGGACACGCCATGCTTTCAGGCTGGCGCTTATTTCTTCACCGTATCTTCCAGGAAGAAACGCCCCAGTGGGTTCTGGTAGAAACCGTCGATATTTTTCCGGGTAACGTTGCGGTACGGGCTGTAATAGAGATCGATCCAGTTCACGTCCGCTTTCGCCATTTTTTGCAGGTCGATATACATCTGCTCGCGCTTTTTCGCATCCATTTCAACACGGGCGGCCGCCACGAGCGCCTTCACCGTGTCGTTTTTATAGCGCGTCATGTAGTTCATGTTGGTGTCATGGCCCAGCACAAAAGTGGTCTTCTGGTCCGGATCGAGAATATCGTTGGTCCAGTACATCACCGAAATATCGTACTCACCCGCCACCAGCATATCCCAGCTCTGGCTCGGATCGACTTTCTGCAGATTTACCTTCACGCCCGCTTTCGCCAGTTGCTGTTGCAGCAGAATGGCGATTTGTTCGTCCACCTCGTCCCCGGCGTTCACCACATAGTTCAGCGTCAGATCCGACGCCCCCGCAGCTTTCAGCATCTGTTTGGCTTTTTCCGGATCGTAAGCGCGGCGCAGGTTATCGTTGTAGTGATAGACCGCCCCCGCGGGGATATACGAATTCGCCACCTGGCCATAACCAAAGGTCACGGTTTTCACGATGGCCTCTTTATCAATGGCAAAATCCAGCGCCTGACGCACCTCCACGTTGCCCAGCGCCCCATGTGAGTGGTTAATCAGCAGATGATCTTCACGGGTTGAGGGATCTAACTCCACCTTCAGATTGCCGTCTTTTTGCAGCGACGCAATACGCGAGAAGGGCACCGTCAGTGCAGCATCCAGCTCCCCGGCCTGCACTTTCAGCATGCGGGTGTTGTCATCCGGAATGGTTAACCAGTCCACTTCATCAAGGCTGACATTTTTCGCCTGCCAGAAGTGTGGGTTCTTCACCAGCACGATTTTTTCGCCGCGCACCCACTCCTTGACGCTAAACGCGCCGGAACCCACCGGTTTTTCCGCAAAGGTTTCCGCCCCTTCTGTTTTTAAGGCTTTCTCGGAGATGACCGACGCGTTTGGCAACGCCAGTTGCGACAGGAACGGCGCAGACGGGGATTTCAGTGTCACCACCAGCGTACGCGGGTCCGCCGCTTCGGCGCTGGCGATAATGCTGTAAGAGTCGCGCCACAGCGATCCGGCATCATCCCGGATGCGCAACAAGCTGAACGCCGCATCGCTGGCGGTAAGCGGTGTGCCATCGGAAAATTGGGTATCGCGAATTTTAAAGGTATAGACCTTGCCATCCGGTGAAACGCTCCAGCTTTCCGCGACGCCGGGCTCCAGTTTGGTGCCGGTTTTATCCACCCGCACCAGCGGATCGAAAACGTTGGAAAATACCCAGTTGTCGGCGTTTTGCGCCGATTTGATCGGATCGAAGGTGGTACTGTCTTCACGACGACCAATGGTTAACACCCCGGCCGCCTGCGCCATTTCGCTCAC
Source organism: Kosakonia oryzendophytica (assembly GCF_900094925.1). GTDB lineage: Bacteria > Pseudomonadota > Gammaproteobacteria > Enterobacterales > Enterobacteriaceae > Kosakonia > Kosakonia oryzendophytica. Next base: position 73,818 of record NZ_FMAY01000003.1, read on the forward strand.
CACGCTCAGCGCAAGGAACACGCTGGCCGTCAAAAACTTAACATGCTTGTGCTTCATCAAAGGATCCCTCAGTTAAAGGAAAAACCGTCTTATCGCCTGCATGCGTGAGCACACAGGTCCAGGCGTGATCGGCTATCTGCCGGGTGGGAGGAGCGTCGGTGCGACACTGCACCTGCGCGTAAGGGCAGCGCGGATGAAAAGCGCAGCCTTGTGGAACAGCAATCGGACTCGGCGGCTCGCCACCCAGCGCCGTGTCCGGTAACGGTTTATCCGGATCGATTTCCGGAATCGCGGCAACCAGCGCCGCGGTATAAGGATGACGGGGCCGGGTAAATACCGCTTCCGCAGGCCCCTCTTCAACAATGCGCCCGAGGTACATCACCGCCACCCGATCGCACAAACGGCGGACAATCGCCAGATCGTGGGCGATAAACAGAATCGCCAGCCCCATTTTGTCGCGCAGATCCATCAGCAAATTGACAATTTGCCCCTGAATCGAGACATCCAGCGCGGCAACGCACTCATCCGCCACAATCAATCGGGGTTCAATCGCCAACGCGCGGGCGATCCCTGCACGCTGACATTGACCACCACTCAACTGCCCAGGTCTGGCACTGGCCTGCTCCGGGCGTAACCCTACCAGCGTGAGCAGTTCCGCCACCCTGGCTGCGACCGCATGGCGTGGGACTTTTTGATGAACCCGCAGCACTTCGGCAATGCTTTCGCCCAGCGTCTGACGCGGATTGAGCGAGGCAAAAGGATCCTGAAAAATCATTGCCGTTTGCTCACGTAAACGTGCCACGTCGCTCTTCAGGCCGTGTGTAATACGGTGTCCATCAAAACGTACGTCGCCTGCGGAAACTCGTTCAAGCTGTAATAGCGCCCTACCAAGCGTGCTTTTGCCGCTACCGGACTCGCCCACCAGGCCGAGGGTCTCCCCGGCATGAAGGGCCAATGTCACCTGGCTCACCGCCTGGACGACGCGTTTTTTACTTAGCAGACCGCCGGAAACCGGAAACGTCACTGAGACGTTATCCGCCTCCAGCAGCGGCCAAGTGGCAGAAGTGGACATTATCTCTCCCGGTGTGTGAGTGGCTGTAAAGCGTGATGACAGGCCGCCGCATGGCTCAGACTGTCGCGTCTGGTCAGCAACGCAGGTTGGTGTTGGCAATCAGCACTGGCCCGCTGGCAGCGGGGATGAAAACGACACCCCACCGGAAACCGATCGGCCATCGGCGGTTGCCCATCAATGGTGACAAAGCGCCCCTTCCCGCCGTCGCTTAACGGCTGGCAATCAATCAGCCCGCGAGTGTAAGGATGCAGCGGCTGCGCCAGCACGTCGCGTTTGCTGCCCACCTCGCACAGCCGCCCGCCGTACATCACCGCAATACGGTCGCAGGTTTGTGCCACCACGCCGAGATCGTGGGTGATCATGATCATCGCCACCCCCAGTTGCTGACGCAGATCGCTCAGCAGGCGCAGGATCTGCATCTGTACGGTGACATCGAGTGCAGTTGTCGGTTCATCGGCAATCAGCAGCGACGGTTCCGGTGCCAGCGCCACGGCAATCATCGCCCGCTGGCGCATACCGCCCGAAAACTCGTGGGGATAGTTGTTGACCCGATTTTGCGGATCCGGAATGCCCACCTGGCGCAACAATGCTTTAGCGTCCTCTCGCGCCTGCGCCCGGCTGACGCCAAAATGCAGGCGGCGGCTCTCCGCGATCTGATCGCCAATTGTCATCACCGGGTTAAGGTGGCTGGCGGGATTCTGGAAAATCATGCCAATTTCTCGCCCACGCACCGCCGACATCTGCGCTTCACTGAGCGACAAAATATCCCGCCCGCCGAGCACCACTTCGCCGCCGGTGATCTGCAACCCCTGGCCGGGGAGCAAACGCATCAACGCCCGGCAGGTGACCGTTTTCCCGGAGCCGCTCTCCCCCACCAGCCCCAGCATCTCCCCGGCGTTCAGTTGAAAAGAGACCTTATCCACCAGCGCAATGTCCGGTGTGCGGGAAATGGTTAACTGCGTTACCTTCAGCAAGGTCATACTCGCTCTCCCAGTTTGTCACCCAGGCCATCGGCAATCAGGCTGAACCCCATGGCGAGCAGGACGATCGCCAGCCCCGGAAAGGTGGTTATCCACCATGCGGTCGTAATAAAGCTCTGCCCTTCCGCCACCATTACCCCCCACTCCGCTGTGGGCGGTTGGACACCCAGGCCGAGGTAACTGACCGCCGCACCGTTCAGCAGCACCAGCACACAGTCCGACATGGAAAACACCACTGCGCCAGTCAGGGCGTTCGGTAACAGATGGCGAAACAAAATACGCGAATGCCCATAACCAAGACTGCGTACCGCCAGAATGAAATCCCGCTGTTTTAGTGTCAGCACCTGCGCACGCCCCAACCGGGCGTAAGAGACCCAACCCACCATCGCCATGGCGATATAAAAACTGCCAAGCCCAGGCCCGAGGATGGCGATGATCGCCAGCATCAGCACCAGAAACGGGAACGCCAGCACAATATCGATAACCCGCATGATCGTTGCATCCGCCAGGCCACCGAGATACCCCGACAGTGCGCCAAGCGTGGTGCCGAGCATAAAAGGGAACAGCACCCCCAACAGGCAGATTTGCAGATCCACCCGTGCGCCCCATACCACGCGGGAAAAGATGTCGCGACCGAAGTTGTCCGTGCCGAGCAGATGAACACGGCCCGGAGGCAGTAAACTGGCGGCGGCATCCTGCGTGATGGGATCAAATGGCGCCAGCCAGGGTGCCAGCAGTGCGGCCAGCAGCCATAAGCCCACGATGATAATCCCGGCGCTGAGCGCATGCTGACGGGGCAAAACCCGACACCGTAACCCGGCAATCGCCGCTATCGCATTCATAGTGTTACCCTCGGATCCAGCGCCACCGTCAACACGTCCGCCAGCAGATTGACCATCACCGTGGCCAGCACAAAGACCATCACCACCCCTTGCACCACCATGTAATCGCGGCTGAAAATCGCTTTCACCAGCAGTTGTCCAAGCCCCGGAATGGCAAACACGCTTTCAATCACCACCGTACTGCCAATCAGCCAGCCAATATTGACTGCCAGTAAGTTGAGGGTCGGCACCAGCGAGTTGGGAAAGACATGACGCCAGAAAATGCGGTTTTCGCGCTGTCCGCGAGCTCTGGCGGCAATCACATAATCGCTGTTCATCTCCATCAGCAGGCTGGCGCGCAGGTTACGAATCAGCACCGCTGACAGTGCCAGCGCCACGGTCAGACAGGGCAATGCCATATGGTGCAAATGGTCGGTAAAATCGCTGCCGTAGCCCGACACCGGGAACCAGCCCAGCACCACACTAAAAACGATGATCAGCATGATGCCAAGCCAGAAGGCGGGAAAACCCAGCCCGGCGGTGGTGAACAGGCGAATGCACTGATCGGCGACGCGTCCTCGCTGCCGCGCCGCCAGCGCCGCCAGCGGTACGGTCAACAACACGGCCAGCACGACGCTGCCGAGTACCAGCCACAGCGTGGGCTCAATGCGCGAGCTGATGAGTTTGAGCGTATCGACGCGGTAAACGATGGATTTGCCTAGTTCACCCTGTAACAGATTGCGCAGAAAGTAGCCGTACTGTACCCACAACGGTTCATCCAGTCCGAATTGCGCACGAATGCGCGCCAGTGCCTCCGGGGTGCTGCGCACGCCCAACAAAATACGCGCCGGATCGCCGGGGATTGCCCGCACCATGGCAAACGTAATGATGCTGATCCCCAGTAATACCGGCAGCAGTTGCAGCGGGCGGAATAACAAAAATCGGTAACGATGCATCAGCGAACTCCTGTGGTGCAGCATGTCGGAAGCGGTAGAAAAAGCGCCCTGCGTTGGTGCAACACACATTGAATGATCTGCGTACTGCCCGGTTGTCCGGGCGTTTTCTTTACGCTAACGGCATCGCCGGGAGCTGGGTAGTTAGCAAAAATACTAGTTTTGCGTCCTCTCACGGGCGGCACCGGAATTGCATACCTTCGTTGAGGTGACGGTGAATTTGCACAAACCATGCCCGTGGCATGGCGGCACGTAACGTGAGGGGGTAATGATGCGGGTTGAAATCGAACGTCCTGCCGCTGCGGACGTCAACAGGCTGGAAGAGGCTTTCGACGGGCTGTTCGCGCAAACGCAAGCCCTGGGTTTTGATGCGGTGATTTATGACTACACGCCGGTTCCGCGCTCGCTGGAAGGCGACCTTATCACGCCCTCGCTGCTGGAAATGCGCAATGTACCGCAAGACATGCGCCAGCTGTGGTGTGAACGGGGTTACTACCAGGTGGACCCGGTTCAGCACTTTGCGCTGGAAAGCTGTGCGCCGTTTGTCTGGTCCTATCAACGCCCGGATCGCAGCGTGTTGCAGGGACGGCTGGATAACGCCGCACGGCAAGTGACCCATTATATGCGCGATCACAATATGCCGTGCGGCGCGACGGTGCCGTTGCATCTGCCAAATGGCGGGTTTGTTACGCTGACCGGTATTGTTGCCCGCCAGCAGCAGGAGCGGGATATCAGCGATACGCTGGCGCAACTGACGTTTCTCGCACACCGCTTTCAGGAGTCGGCGTTTCCGCTGTTCGACGCCTCAATGCGCACCTGTCGCCATGTCAAACTGAGCAACCGCGAGCGCGAATGCCTGGCGTGGTCCGCAGAAGGACTGACGGCTAAAGAGATTGCCCGCAAACTGCACCGTTCGGTAGCGACGGTCACGCTGCATTTGAACACGGCCGCCAAAAAACTCGGCGCGACAAACCGCGTGCAGGCGGTGGTCCGCGCATTGCATTACCGTTTGCTGGACAGTTAAGAACTAGCATTTTTGCTAGTGTTCAGTCGTGCCGTCGACGTTCTAACCTGAAAGTCGGTTCACTTAACAGGGTAAACGTCATTCATGTACACCATTCGCGAAGGCTATGCCCCCTTCCGGGAATACCAGACCTGGTTTCGCATTTGCGGCGATCTGCACAACGGACAGACGCCGCTGGTTGTCGCCCACGGCGGACCGGGCTGCACCCACGATTACGTCGACGCCTTCAGAGATATCGCCGAAACCGGGCGCGCAGTGATCCACTACGATCAGTTGGGTAATGGGCGCTCGACCCATCTGCCGCAGAAAAGCCCGGATTTCTGGCACCCTTCGCTGTTTCTCGACGAACTGAACAATTTACTGCACACGCTGGCAATTGCCGATGATTACGCGCTGCTCGGCCAGTCCTGGGGCGGCATGCTGGCGGCGGAGCACGCGGTAAATCAACCGCAGGGCTTAAAAGCCGTGATCATTGCTGACTCCCCGGCTTCGATGGCGTTATGGCTGGAGGGCGCGGCAAAGCTGCGGGCAGAGCTACCGCCGGATGTACAGGCAACACTGCTGAAACATGAAGCGGCGGGCACGCTGGACAGCCCAGACTATAAAGCCGCAAGTCAGGTGTTTTATCAGCGCCACGTTTGTCGCCTCTCCCCCTGGCCTGACGAGGTAAAACGCACCTTCGCGGCGATGGATGCCGACCCCACGGTGTACCACGCAATGAATGGCCCGACGGAATTTCACGTCATCGGCAGTATGAAGAACTGGACAATTATCGACAGGCTGCACCGGGTTCGCGCGCCAACGCTGCTAATTTCCGGGCGCTACGATGAAGCCACACCGGAAGTCGTTCAACCGTTTATGGACAATATTACCGGGGCGCAATGGGTGATATTTGAATCCTCCAGCCATATGCCCCATGTCGAAGAGCGGCAGTTGTGCATGAAGACCGTCAGTGACTTTTTAGCGAAAACCTGTTGATGTACTTCGCAACACCGTGTTGATTGTGTTTGTTCTTTTTTAAGCGCCGCAAGGCGCTTTTTTTAACGCTTTTACGCCCGCAGCGCTATTAGCCGATGGCCGCTCTGCGCCACTGCGCATGGCGGCATACACCGAGCACAGCTCCTGCAGGCTACGGGTGCCGGTGCGCTTCATCATGCCGTTACGCTGCACGCTAACGGTAGTCGGGCTCACGCCGCGAATGCGGGCGATATCATCTACTGAATGCCCACGCAGCAATAATCGCATGACCTGTTGTTCGGCACGGGTGAATTTGAAGGTGCGGTGGTGATAACCAGGATGTCGGTTTTGCTCCGACAGGAGTGTCATTACGTTTAGTGCCTGACGCAATTCTTCAGGGCGGATATTTTCCGCCAGGCACAATTTTACCAGTCCGGGGAAAAGCAGTGTGAGCGAATCAAAATGGCGTTCGGAAGAGATAAAAATGGCGTAATGACCGGGGGGATGAGAGAAAAACAACGCGTACATTTCCACAATATCCATACCCGTGGTCACGTATATTGCCGATTCGCTGTTGCGGGAATGGCGACGATTTTCCAGACGCAGTTCCCTGAGTATTTTTTCAATTCCATAAATGAAAAGGCGATCCTTCCCATAGATTGTCATGTAGGTACTCCAGAGGTAATGTTTTTATTTTGGCTCTCCGAAGACGGAGGCATTTACTGTTTTTCCTGATTGTTCTTGATGTTGTCAGGCAGATCAACTCGCCAGAACTGGCTTGTTGAGGTTTTGTTTATGCGGCAAAGAGAACAACGCGGTGATGATGTCTCTTATGTCTCGCTTATCGATGTTCCCAGTGTATTGCATTTTTTGTCAAATGTTCGCTTTTTATTCCAGGAATAAATTTATCACGCCATTTATTCACCCCCCGAAATATCATTATAACGGCCGTATAAATCTCTGCACAAAAGACACATAACAACTTGATTTCAAATCATTTATTTTCAATGAGATTATCTTTATAAACGTATTTTTACTATTTTTTATTCTCTCTTTAAAGTTCGATCTTAGTCTCAAAACATCATTTCAAATTGTGTAAAAGTCCATTCCAGTTAATTCATTGTTATCGATTAAAACAAAGAAACCTGTTACTGAGTAATGATTCAATGATCCTTAACAACATATTCTGTGTGGTGAATCCCCCTAAGCGGTGGGGTCATGCTGATAGGAAATTAACCTCAATGAGGTCCCATTTTTATGGACGAATTGTGGAGATCGGCCTGCAATTCACCGGGAGGCACCCGGCACCACACGCCACTTTAAATATGCAGTCTCGCCGCGGTTATCTTTAGCAATAACCGGTAACTATATTCGGCATAATAATTAGACTTGCTAATTATATCACTTTGCAATGAGAGTGAATTACCCACTCCTCATTGAATTAAATCATCTGCAATTTTGCAGAGGACACCTTGTACCTTTTGACTATAAATAATAGGGGTTTTTATGTTACGCACGCTTTTATTCGTTACCGTACCTTTAATAAGCATTGCCGCCCATGCTGTGACATTTGATTATCGTCATGAAATTAATGACAGCGGAGGAAATAACCACAAAGACCGTTTATTAATGTCACACCGTTTTGCCAATGGTTTTGGTTTGTCGCTGGAGGGCAAATGGAAAGGTTCGCAGAATAAAGACAAGGCTTATCACGAAACGGTCAGCAACGGCACCGAAGTGGTTGCCAGCTATGTTTATAAAATCAACCCCACGTTTCAGATTGAGCCGGGGTTCTCACTGGATTCCAGTTCCAACTCTAACAATTACCGCCCGTATCTGCGCGGAAAAATGAACATCACCAGCGATGTCGGTGCCACGTTGCGCTACCGCCCTTACTATAAGCGCAACTCCGGCAATATCGGCACCACAAAAGAGACCAGCGAAAACGGCTACAACCTGACTGCTGTCATCTCCTGGAAACTGTTTAATGATTACCAGCTCGACTACGAACTGGATTACAAACACGCCACTTCTGCGGGTGTCCTGATTGCCGACAACGAAAACTATGACTGGTCACATGATTTTAAATTAACCTACAAGCTGGATAAAAACTGGTCGCCTTACGTTGCTGTAGGTAACGTGTCCGGCAGTAAATACACCGATGAACGTCAGACCCGTTATCGTGTAGGTGTGAAATATAACTTCTGATGTGAGGGGCAGGTTGTCCAAATGATTCAGGGATTTCGGTGGAAATCCCTTTTTAGGATGAGATGAAAAATGAAACGTTCAACACTGGCGCTCACAATGAGTCTGGTAAGCCTCTTCTCTTATCACGCCGCGGCACAGGAGAGCGCACGACTGAGCAGCGTAAAAACCTTTGCCGATACGGTTATTGATAAAGCTGGCGATAAACAGCACCCTGGCGTACCGTTGCTGGCAAATGGCGTGGATCCGCGCACCGGCAAGCAGATGGTGTGGATCTTCCCCGACGGGAGAACCGCCGTGCTGTCAAACTTTTCGGCGCAGCAGAACCTGATGCGCGTCCTGGTGGGGCTGAGTAATTTGACCGGCGATCCGACCTACAAGCAACTCGCCGAAAACAACGTGCGCTACTATTTCCAACACTATCAGGATAAGAGCGGCTTGCTGCTCTGGGGCGGGCACCGCTTTATTGATCTAAAGACGCTGCAACCGGAAGGGCCCAGCGAAAAAGAGAAAGTGCATGAGCTGAAAAATGCCTACCCGTACTACGAGTTGATGTTTGCCGTTGATAAACCCGCCACCGCACGTTTTATCCGCGCGTTTTGGAATGCGCATGTTTATGACTGGAAAATACTTGAAACCAGTCGTCATGGCGAATACGGCAAAGCAATGGGCAAGCTGTGGGCCAGCGATTTTGAACAACAGCCACCGTTCTTCGCCACCAAAGGGCTGAGTTTCCTGAATGCCGGGAACGACCTGATCTATTCCGCTTCCCTGCTCTGGCAATACGATCATGAACAAGGTGCCTTGACCTGGGCGAAGCGACTGGCGCAACAGTACGTGCTACCCCGCGATAAAAAGACCGGACTGGGCGTTTATCAGTTCACCCAGGCGCTGAAACGCGCTGAAACCACCGACGACACGGATACCCACTCGAAATATGGCGATCGCGCACAGCGTCAGTTTGGCCCGGAATTCGGCCCGGACGCGCTGGAAGGCAATATGATGCTGAAAGGCCGCACCAGCACCCTCTATTCGGAAAATGCATTAATGCAGTTGGCGCTGGCAAAATCGCTGGGACGCGACGGCGAGGATATTAAAAAATGGACGCTGGATGGCCTGAAAGCCTTCGCCCACTATGCCTATGATGCGCAGACCAACAGCTTCCGCCCGATGCTGGCTAACGGCACCGATCTTTCGGGCTTCGTGCTCAAACGCGATGGCTACTACGGTAAAAAAGGAACGGTGCTTAAACCCTATCCGGCAGGCAACGAGTTTCTGCTCTCTTACGCCCGCGCCTGGACGCTGGAGCAGGATGCGGAAATATGGAAAGTGGCGCGCGGCATTGCGCGGGGCCAGGGGCTGGGAGACATTGGCGAACCAGGCGGTAAAAACAGCAAGCTGGATCTGAATACCCAAAACAGCGAACCGTACGCCATTTTCGCACTGATCGACCTGTCGCAATCCACCGGCAATAAAAGCTACCTTGAACTGGCGGATAAAGTGGCGAATAACATCCTCGCCAGCAAACGTCTGAACGGTTTCTTTGTTGACGATCCTGGCTATGTCTACGCCAACATCGATAACATCGCGCCCTACGCCCTGCTGGCGCTGGAAGCCGCGTTTCGTGGGAAACCGGATGCTGTCGCCCCGTTCCTGAATGGCGCGGGTTTCACCGAAGGGGCTTATCGCCTCGACGATGGCAGTGTACGTTACTCAACGCGTGATGATGAACTGTTCAGCCTGAAACCCGGCGAGCAGCTAAAACCGAACGGGAAAAAATAACCCATTTCACCCTCTCACGGCGTCGCCGTGGGAGGGATTACTGCCTTACCGTCCGGTGCTATCACCGCACCCAAAATAATAAAAAGACTGTCACATTCCGGTTTGCGTTTTTTCTTAAAAGAAATAAAAACCAGAAAATTCAAAACAATAAAAAAAACGCATCCATTATGGTTGTTACTCAATTAACTCTAACTATTTTGACTTAATCTAAATTAATGTTAACGAGAGTATCTCCCGTGCCCAAAAATAAAAAACAGCCGCATCATAAAAACAGGCTCATACTCAATTAACAGGCATAATGTATTAAATAAATGCATCAATCTGCCGTTAATGATGATAAGAACCAGAACGATCTCAGTTTTACAGGGTATTGTATGAGTATAGCTGATGGCAAAACGCCCTATCCTCAGACCGGCAACACACATAGCATCATGAAACAAACCATCATTTTGATGGTTTCATTGATGAGTTTTATTTTTCTGACCATCTTGTTTGCACTGATTCAAACAGAAAATGACTTAATTCAGACGACCTATAAGCGTGACACCCATTTATTAGTCAAAGCGCTTGAAAATACGCAGGAAAACATCCGGTTGCATCTCGCCGATAACGCAGACTGGGACGAAGCGTATGATAATTTGCATCGCCAGATAAACACGCAGTGGGCGTGGGATGAGAAAAATCTGGGGGCATCGCTATACACCAAATTTGGTTATGACGGCGTATTTGTTATCTCACCGACAGGCACCACACCTTACAGCGTTGTTGACGGGCAGTTGCAGACCATTTCGCTTGAGCAAGCTCTCGGCTTTAACCCCATTAATGCGTTAAAAAAAGAGCTGCTGGCCAACAACGGTCAGGCGATTTCGCATCTGGTTACGCGCAACGGAATGCCAGCAATCCTTTCTGCGGCCTGGATCATCTCTGACGATACTGATGACGTTATCAGACCGACTGATCGTTCGCTCATGGTGTTTATGGATACATTAACGCCCGCGAAACTGCAGCGGCTGGGGGAAGAGTACGGCATTAATCAGCTTACGCTCGCCACACCGGGTGCCAAAGGCAAAAATAAAGCCACGATTAACGTTGGCGACACATCACTTGACCTGCAATGGAACAATAAAAACCCGGCGGATACGCTGTTAACCTGGGTGCTTCCCCTGCTGGTCCTGCTGATGACAACCTCCGTGCTTTTCGCCTGGAGTCTGGCGCGTAAAGCATTAGTCAGGGCGCGAATGAACGACGAAAAAACCTTCCTGCTGGAGCAGAGTCGTCAGGCGCTATCCACCAGCGAACGCCGTTTTCGCGATGTGGTGGAAACCACGACCGACTGGATCTGGGAAGCGGATGAACAATTGCGACTTACCTGGATTTCCACCCGTTTTCCGGTGGTCACCGGCAATCATATCGAAGAGTGGCTGGGGCGCAGTTTTCTCGACTTTCTGGACGGAGAAAACAGTACTCTCGCCGCCTGGCTTGAGTTACCACATCCTGGTCACTGCCTTACCCTCTCGCAATGTGGTTATGTCTCTGCGCTGGGTAACCCGCGCTTTTGTAACTTAACGCTCAAGCGTGTATTGCTGGCGGATGGTAGCCTTGGCTTTCGCGGCACCGCCACCGATGTCACACTGGAAGTGGAAACCAATGCGCGGATTCAATATTTGTCGCATCACGACGAAATAACCGGGCTCCCGAACCGCTTAATGATGAAAGAGTTTCTGGATGGTAAGCTGCTATCGAGCAATGCCCAGGCCGGAACGCTGGTCATGATGAGTATTGATATTAATGATTTTAAAGCCATTAATGACATGTACGGTCATGCGGCGGGAGATAAAGTACTGAGCGAAGTCTCAGAAAGATTACGTAAGTGTGTACGCAGCACCGACCTGGTTGCCCGCCAGGGTGGTGATGAATTTATTGTTATCTTACCGGATGTTGAAAACGAACAAGATATTCAGATGTTCTGTCAGCGGATCATTGCGGAAATTAACCAGCCGCTATTTATTCACGGCAATGACATTCATCTTGGCGTCAGCATTGGTATTGCACAATTACCAAAAGATGCACTGACCGCAAAAGATTTACTACGCTACTCCGACATTGCGCTTTATAAAGCTAAAAACGCCGGCAAAAATAATTATGTCTTTTATCAGCCTGACATGGCGAGACAAATCGTACAACGCCGTGAACTTGAAAGAGAATTACGCGTTGCTATTAATGAGGGGCAACTGTTTTTGTTATACCAGCCGCGCTACGATCTTCGGAGCTCACGCATTACCTCTGTCGAAGCCCTGGTCCGCTGGCAACATCCGGGTTACGGCTTATTAATGCCGGATCTGTTTATACCGCTGGCGGAGGAGACCGGTATTATTGTGGATCTTACCGATTGGGTATTGCGCAAGGCGTGCGAAGAAGTGGGGCAACACTTTGAAAACATGTCTGTTTCCGTTAATATCTCTCCTGTTGAGTGCCGGGATCCATCGATGGTCTCACGGGTTAAAAATGCGTTGCAGAAAGCGGCATTCCCGGCATCAAGGCTGGAGTTAGAATTGACGGAGAATATTACGCTCAATGGGCCGGATACCACAAAATCAGTGATGCATGAGTTAAAATCATTAGGCGTCAAATTACTTATTGACGACTTCGGTACCGGTTATGCCTCACTGCATTATTTGAACTGTTTCCCCTTTGACGGCATCAAAATTGATAAGTCATTTGTCTTTGGGATGAACGATTCTGAAACCGCACACAAAATAGTGGAAAAAATCATTGGCCTCGGAAAAGATTATAATCTGGAGGTCACCGCTGAAGGTGTGGAAACACTGGAACAACTGGAACAGCTTAAATCTTACCAATGTGACATTGTTCAGGGCTATTTTATTAGCCGCCCCACAACCCTGGAAAAAATTAAACTTAACGCAAATTTTAGCGTTGAAAATAATTTATTAGCAACAGAAAAACGCTGAGTCTGCTAATTATCAATCCACTCACTACAAATATAATTTTTTTCTGTGACGAAACTACTGGAAAATTACCATTTCTTATGTTCTATTATCCGTAAATTGATTTAAATCAATTTCTATAGCATAAAACGCTTTTTCAAAAAAACAAAAGACCGTTTTATAAACGCCTGAGGCGTTCTGGTCACGATAACCAGGAGGGTAAAATAGCCGGACTGCAGGGCAAACCAACCTGAAGGGTAATATCTATTACCGGGGGAAACATGATGAAAATACTTCGCGATATAACTATCCGTAAAATGCTGCTGATTATTCTGTCGTTATTCAGCATTATCTGGGCAATGGCCACCTTTCTGACATTTCAGAACTTCTCAAGAATCGATAATTTATTAACGCAGAATGCTGAACAAAAAAATGCCTACTCATTACTGGTAAAAGGCAATGATCAGTATTTCCGCTCAGTAACCCGGATGTTACGCGCAGTAGATTTTCAACAGTCTGGCGACGAAGCTAACGCAGAAAAGACCTTTGCCTCCTCCGGTAAAGCGTTGGCCATCACACAAGATATGCTGGCGAAGTTTCGCCAGGCGCAGCACCCCGGCGTGGACAAAGAAGTGGTTGATACCATGGTTCGTGACTGGGAAAACCTGTTGAATAATGGCATTGTACCGATGCTGAATGCCGCACAAACGAAACAAACCGATCAGTTTCGCGAACTGTTTCGTAAAACATACCCGCCGCTGAGCGTACAGTTTGGCGCCACTGCGGAAAAATATACCCAGGCCATTCAGTCCAACGACTTACTTGATCAGACCCGTTCTCAGGTGGTCTTTAATAAATATGTCCTGATCAGCGCGCTGATAGCCGGTGTTTTGACGCTGTTCCTCACCGACCGCTATCTGGTGGGCTTCCTGGTCAAACCGATTGGTCTGATTAAACGTCACCTGGAACTGTTAACGGCAGGCAAGCTTAACCATGAACTGAATGAGTTTGGCCGTAACTGCGCCGGGCAATTGATTCCGTATATTCGGAGCATGCAGGAAAGCTTACGCACCACAGTTGAAACGATTCAAGATAGTTCAGGTGCCATTTATCGCAGCACTAACCAGATCCGTGAAGGTAATGATGAACTCTCCGGGCGTACCGATCAGCAGGCTGCCGCGCTGCAGCAGACCGCAGCCAGTATGGAAGAGTTAACATCGACCGTGCGCAATAATGCCGAAAACGTCCGCGACGCACGCAAACTGACAGAAGAAGCGCAACATACCGCACAGAAAGGGGGCGAAATCACCGCCACGGTGGTGAAGACGATGCACGGAATTTCCGAAAGCTCGCAGAAAATTGCTGACATCACCACGGTGATCAATGGCATCTCCTTCCAGACCAACCTGCTGGCACTGAACGCAGCAGTAGAAGCGGCACGTGCAGGCGAACAGGGTCGCGGTTTTGCCGTGGTCGCCAGCGAGGTTCGTGCATTGGCGCAAAGAAGCGCACAGGCTGCGAAAGAGATCGAAACATTAATTCAGGAATCCGTCACCCGTGTGCAAACCGGTGCTGGTCAGGTTCAGGAAGCGGGCGGTGCCATGGCAAAAATTATCACCTCCGTTGAGCAGGTGAATAAATTAATGACCGAGATCTCCGTTGCTTCCGAAGAGCAGAGCCGCGGGATCGAACAGATCGGCCAGGCCATGACCGAAATGGATGGCGCGACGCAACAAAACGCCGTGCTGGTGCAGGAAGCGAAAGCAAACGCCGTTTCACTGGAAAAAGAAGCTGAGCGGTTAAACAAAGCCATCGCCCTGTTTGATTCCGGGGCAAGCCCGAGCCGACACACCGCTGAGAAGAGCAGTAAAAGTTTACGCAAACCTGCCAACCTGGCGCTGGCCTCATCCGGTGATAACTGGCAGTCGTTCTGACCCCTTTCAGCCTAATTGACTCTGCGCCTGAGGCCCTCCTCAGGCGTTTTTTATGGCTTCAATCCACGAATAATTTACAATATATAATTGATATATATAGATTTATTAAGAATGGCGAAAAATAAACCTTGTGCTAATTTTTTGAGGTGCGGAAAAGAACAAGAGGGTCTTAGCATGAAGTTCAATGATGAGCAGACGGGACTCATTGGATTAGCCATTGGCGCTGCAGTGATTGGCCTGGTTGCAGAACGCAGGTCAATTAGCCGGGACACGATTATTGAGGAAATTGAACGGCAAGGCAGAAACCGGGGCGACGGCGTTGAAGGTGACATTTTTCTGAAAGCCGCGGAACTGGTGCGTAAAGGTGTGTGACAATCAGCCCGCCCGGGGGCTGATTGTTTAACCGACATGGGTGTGTTATTTCACTGTGCCTTTCACGCCATGCGGCTCGGCGCGCCGGTATTGCGGCGCGATTTGCACCGCACCATGCAGCGCTGCTGCGGCATGCCACGGCCAGCGGGGATCGTAGAGCACACCCCGCGCCAGGGCGATCAGATCGGCCTCTCCCTGCTGGAGAATGCTTTCAGCATGCTGCGGTTCCGTAATCAACCCAACGGCAATCACCGGCATCCGGGTCTGCTCACGCAGTGCTTTGGCGAATGGCACCTGATACCCCGCCGTCACCTTAATGCTCTGCAACGGCGAAAGCCCGCCGCTGGAGACGTGAACATAATCGCCGCCAGCCGCCTCAATGTTCTGCGTCAGCACCGTTGACTGGGCTAAATCCCAACCTCCGTCCACCCAGTCGGTGGCGGAGATACGAATCCCCACCGCCACCGCTGAAGGCACCGCGTCACGCACCGCACGGAAGACCTCCAGCGGGAAACGCATCCGGTTGTCGAGACTGCCGCCATACTCGTCACTGCGCTGATTAGAGAGCGGCGAAAGAAATTGATGCAATAAGTAGCCGTGAGCGGCATGGATCTCAATAAGCTCAATGCCCAGCGCCACCGCGCGCAGAGCGCTGTCCACAAAACCCTGTTTCACCCGCGCCAGATCCTGTGCTGTCATTTCTCGCGGCGCACGTTCAGCAGGGTCGTGGGGCAGATTCGATGCAGAAAATGTTTGCCAGCCCCCCTCTTCAATTGCGAGCTGCTTACCGCCTGACCACGGGGCGCTGACAGAAGCTTTACGCCCGGCGTGACCAAGCTGGATACCGATTTTTATCGGCGAATAGTGGCGAATATCCTCAATAACTTCACGCAGTGCTGCCTGCGTTTCATCATCCCACAGGCCGAGATCCTGGGGAGAGATGCGACCAGCAGGCTCTACCGCCGTGGCCTCAATAATCAGCAACCCCGCGCCAGATAACGCCAGGTTACCCAAATGGATGCGGTGCCAGGCGGTGGCTTTCCCATCGACGGCGGAATACTGGCACATCGGGGCTATGACGATACGGTTATCCAGTTCAACCTGACCCAGCTTAGCGGGTGAAAACAATTTGCTCATTCATCATCCTTATTCCGGCTGTTCAATGACGCGCCCGGACAGCAAAAGACAACATTATCAGCCTGTGACTCTCCGCCGGATGCCCGGGCGTGTCGTTGGCTGAACGTGCCCTTTTGGGGCTTTTCATTTTCAGAGCCTGTCTAAAACGGTTGAAATATCCCGTCGTTATAACTGTGTCACACCGCGCGCCGCCGCCTCGTCCCGCCACTGCAACAAGGGAACATACGCCTGGCGAGTGACCGGAGAGAAACCGCCAATCAACGCAGCCGCACAGCGCTCCTGATAGCGCACATCACTCACCAACTGGCGCAACGCCGACTGCAAGAGCACCACGGTCTTCGCGGGCGTCTGCCTGGCCGTGATCAACGGTAATCCTGGGGATAACGGGCTTTGCCCTATCACTGCCAGCCCCGTGAGTAACGCGGGCTGGTCGCGTTGCAACAGCGCGTATGTCACGCAATCAATCGCGGCGAGATCAGCCTTTTCCTGCTGGAGTTCAACCAGCGATTGCCGGTGGCTACCGCTAATGGTGATGTGGGAAAAGAAATGCGCTGCCCCCGGTAACTGCGCAACCTTATAGCGCAGGGCGTTATAGCCGGATTGGGAGTCCACGGCATTGCACACGGCACGGCGACCGCGAAAATCCGCCAGCGCTTTTCCGCGATCCGCTTCGCGCGCCACCAGCAGACTGCGATAGTGGATGCCTTCGCACCCCGGTGCCAGATAGTGAAAACAGCCTACGGTCTGCACCCCGCTCAGGGTGGTCATCAGCGGATAGCCGCAGGTCTGACTGAGTAAGAGATCATCCCGTTGCCAGTGGTTAAGCAAATCATCGCCGGGCCAACAGGGCTCCGCCCGCAGACCGTGGTCCGCCAGTATGGCTTGTAAGGCCTCCAGCAGCGCACGCGTGTGCGGGTGACACAGGTCATACATCGGCAACGCAATATTACTCATCGCGCTGTGGGAAACCAGGGTGTGCATTCACGTCCACCGGGGAAAATAAAAAGCGCCGTAACCATTCACTATAGCCGCGCACCAGAAAACCGCGATTACGCTGCTGCCAGGCGGCCCGGTCACGCAGATAAATCGTGCGTAAACCATACCAGGGCACACCGGGCAAATCATGGTGGATCGCATGATAATTCAGGTTGAGAAACAGGATGCGCCACGGCAGCGCCGCTTCGTTGATCACCGAACGCGCCAGCGGATCGTCTGCTGCCTGGTGTTCAAGAAATGAGCGGATTTTAGTGATAGCCAATGCCGGGTAACTCACCATCAGCACATACCACAGCGCCGGGAAGTCGCAACAGGCCAGCCAGGTGAAAACCACAGCCAGCAGCGCCATATGGACAATCCACATGGTTATCGTTTTACCTTGTCGCTGGCGGAATGCTCGCACCATGCCCGCCAGCAGTTGCCCGATGTCCAGTAACGGCGACAGCAGCAGACGACCAATAAAAGTATTACGTAAATGAATAACCGTTTGCCG
Source organism: Kosakonia oryzendophytica (assembly GCF_900094925.1). Lineage (GTDB taxonomy): Bacteria > Pseudomonadota > Gammaproteobacteria > Enterobacterales > Enterobacteriaceae > Kosakonia > Kosakonia oryzendophytica. The sequence continues at coordinate 91,489 of NZ_FMAY01000003.1, forward strand.
CCAGCCCGACAGGTGTTGCCAGCGATGAGGAGAAAAATAATAGGACTCCGGATCGTCTTCCGGCAGGGTCAGTAAATGGCTGCGATGATGCGCCAGGTGAGAGTCCCGGTAGAGACCGTAAGGATACCAGAGCGCCAGCGGCAGGATCCCCAGCAGTTGGTTGAACCAGGCAACACGCGTAGGGTGACCGTGGATCAGCTCATGCTGGACCGACATATACCAGCTGGTTAACACCACCAGCAGCACCGTTGCAGGCAACAGCTCCAGCATTTTCCACCAGGCCAGCGTGGCGAACCAGCCACTGTAGACCGCAATGATCACGCCCCAGGTAGGCAGTTCGCTGCGCCATACCCAGCTACGGGATAGCTGGTGGATAAAATCCCGCTGCTGTTGATGTAGATAAACCGGACGCCCTTTCGCCATTCACGCACACGCTCGCTGCTTGCTCTTTTCAGCGCAACGATGCGAGAGGAAGCTGGAAATGACAACGTACTTAAATCACTTAGCTATTGCACAAAACGGAAAATCTCACGCCCCCACCGCTAACGGGGGCGTGTTGTTTCTGGCGCTTAAATCTGCGCCATACCGCCATCGACGAACAGCTCAGCACCGTTTATAAAGCTGGCAGCATCGGAGGCCAGAAACGCGACCACTTTACCAATCTCTTCCGGTTCACCAAGACGTCCCAACGGCACTTGCGCAGCAAGCGCATCGAACAATCCCTGACGATGCTCATCCGGCACCAGGTCCCCCAGCCCCGGCGTACGTACCGGCCCCGGACTGACCACATTCACGCGGATCCCGCGCCCTTGCAGATCCAGCGACCAGGAGCGGGCAAAGTTACGCACGGCCGCTTTACTGGCGCTGTACACGCTAAAGTTGGCAGTGCCTTTGATCGAAACGGTCGACCCGGTCAGCACAATGGACGCGCCGTCAACCAGCAGCGGCAGGGCTTTCTGTACAGTAAACAGTAATCCGCGCACGTTAGTGGCAAAAATCCGATCAAAATGCGCTTCCGTGATAGCGCCTAATGGCAACATATCGCCGCCGCCTGCGTTGGCGAACAGAATGTCGAGCCGCCCGGCGCTTTTGGCGATATGCGCATACACCGTGTCGAGATCGGACAGCACCGATGCATCAGCACGGAGGCCGGTGATGTCGTGACCGATCTCCGCAACGGCGGCGTCCAGTTCTTTTTGCCGACGACCGGTAATAAACACGCGTGCCCCCTGCGCCACCAGCTCTTTCGCCGTTGCCAGACCGATCCCGCTGGTCCCGCCCGTTACCAGCGCAATTTTTCCGCTCAATGCAGTGCTCATGATGTATTCCTCATATTCAGTATCGGGTTAATGGATTCACCTGAACGTTCACCGCGTGTCGCCTCAGGCATGGCGGTAATGTAGCGCCGGGACTTTTATTGAAAAATAGTGAAAAATGAAAATGACTATTCACCACTGTGTATAATCATGCAGAACATTGCAGGAGAAGATCATGGATCAGTTAATGGCCATTCGGGCTTTTGCCCGCGTCGTGGAAGCAGGCAACTTTACCCGGGCGGCGGATTCGCTGGAGATGCCGAATGCAACGCTGAGCAAATTGGTGCAGGAGCTGGAAGCGCACCTCGGCGTTCGCCTGCTGCAACGCACCACCCGGCGGGTCACCGTCACGCCGGAAGGCCGCGATTACTATGAGAAAACGGCGCGAATTCTGCGCGATCTGGAAGATATTGATACCGGCTTTAACGCGGCGCGCAGCACGCCTCGCGGCCAGTTACGCGTTGACATAGGCGGTTCGACAGCCAGAGAGGTGTTGATCCCCGCCCTGCCCGATTTTATGGCGCGTTACCCGGATATTCGTCTCGATCTGGGCGTGTCAGATCGCGCGGTGGACCTGATCAGCGACAATATTGATTGTGTGATCCGCGGCGGTCCGCTGGATAACTCGTCGCTGATTGCCCGCCATATTGGCGCGGCGACGCTGATCACCTGCGCAACACCGGGTTACCTGCAAACGTTCGGCACGCCGGCTTATCCGCAGGAGCTGAAAAATGGTCACCGGCTGGTCAGTTATCTCTCCCCGCAAACAGGCAGAGCGTTCCCTTTCCGCTTTGCCCGCGATGGCGAAAAAACCGAGATCAAAGTCGACCACCGCATTGGTATTAATGAGAGCAACGCCCATCTCGCCGCCGGGCTGGCGGGGCTCGGCATCATCCAGACGTTCAGTTATGCCGCCTGCGCGGCGCTGAAAGAGGGGGCGCTGGTGGAGATCCTCAGTGCGTGGCGCCCGGCACCGTACCCTTTCCACGTGGTCTACCCGCAAAACCGCCACCTCACGCACCGCCTGCGTGTTTTTATTGACTGGCTGCTGGAATGTTTTCCGGCGCGGATCAGCGGTGGTGTGATGAAATAAAAAAAGCAAAGCCGAATACCGGCCTTAACTCGCGCGGCATTTACTTGGATATGGTCACCAACGAGACGACAGCAAGGCGGAGTACAGTGCGAATGGCCCCCTTACCGGCCTCAGTTGGAGCAATAACGATCCTGACCGCGGCGACCTTCCACGTGCGAGAAACAACAGCAGCCTAACCGGGAAAGTTACCGTTCGGGACTCAGATAACAGCGGCGACAAGCTGACGTTTGATACGACGCAATAGGTGCCGTTAGCCGAAAACAAAAAGTGGGTGTTATTCGTTTTTCCGCCAGTATTGCATTCAATGGTTGTTACCGCTGGGTCCGCTGGTCTTTTCCTGGGCGGAGCCGTTTAAAAAATAGGACGGAGATAAAGCGGAGCAGTTCCAATTTAATATAGGTAAAATCGGGTAACCGTTATAACGGACGATCTTCTTACCCTTGCTTTGCGAAAAATGGACATGAAGAAAAAATCACCAACCAGTGTTAACAAAGTGGATTTTTTCGACTTCCGATATGAACTGGAGCGCACGGTTCTGGCAACAACCGAGGAATATTCGCGACAATGCCTGACACGCGCCAAATTCCTTAGCTACCTGTTGTACCGAAATCTCCGTCATGAATATGTGGAATTATTTAACCAAACATTTAGCAGCGCTGAAACCACATCCCACGCCACTGCGGACTAAAAAGAAAAAACGCGGGATTTCAGAAATAATTTTCCCCGGCTGAAACAGGCGATATATCATGAATAAGCAGGCGAGAAATTCGTTCGCCGCAGCGTGAAGAAAACGGCTGCACGCGGCATTATTTCTGCGTGTATCGATTGGCAAGCATCTCTTTTGTTGAGACGTGACGCCATAAATGTAACGCGTTTTTTTCAGCTATCGCTGATGGTTGAATTGCGGTGAGTAAGATATCTATTAAGTCGTACACTTGCAAAGCAGGGTATATATTTGCTAAAACAGCGTTCCCTGTATTGATCTTTATGAAGATATCACTAAAAATTAGGTGGAAAGCTTTTTAATTCCATCACAAGGAGTGACGTTATGTCAGAAGCCCTTAAATCACTAAATAACATTCGCACGCTGAGAGTTCAGGCTCGCGAAGTTACTCTTGAAACACTTGAAGAGATGCTTGAAAAGTTGACAGTGGTTGTTGAAGAACGCCGTGAAGAAGATCTTTCTTTGCGCAAAGAACAAGAAGAGAAAGAGGCCAAACTGGCTGCGTTCCGTCAAAAATTAATTGATGAAGGTATTGATCCGACTGAACTTCTTTCCTCTCTGAAAGGTCAGGTATCAAAATCCAAATCTGTCCGCGCACCTCGCCCGGCAAAATATAAGTATGTGGATGAAGATGGCAGCGAGAAAACCTGGACCGGCCAGGGCCGCACGCCAAAAGCGATTGCAAAAGCCATTGAAGGCGGCAAGAAACTCGAAGATTTCGAAATCTGAAAATAAAAAGGGCGGCGCAATACCGCCCTCTTTTTTTTGTCAAAACACCACTTCAGCCTGCACCCCAACGCTTATTTGATAATCTTTCCCATCGTTAAATGTCTGGGTATCGATCTCATTCTCCAGCGCTTTCAGGTAAGTACTATAGAAGCGAATTTCCGGACGCGAGTTAAGAATACTGGTATCAACTTTGTACACCTGCGCCAGCGTCACCTTATAACCCGACTCATCTCTCGTGACATTGTCAACATGGTTTTTCTGCGTGAAATACCCTAACTCCAATGCCGTTTGCATGTTGCGGCTCCAGATCCACGACGGACGAATAACAGCACGCGTGGTTTCAAAGTCCGTATGCGCACCGGTATAGGTGGAGTAGAGATCGTGACCACGACCATATACCAGCGCATGCGCCATGATGATTTTCTCACCCAGATAAAATTCCCCCTGATTCACCAGCCGCCAACCGATACCCCCACTGTGAATACCGTAATACGCACTGTTGTAATCAAAGTCCGGGTTGGCGCTGGAGATATTCATAAACTGACTGGCCAGCGAATTATCCGCCACCTGCAACGTCAGTTCGTTAGACCCCTTCTGCACCGGGTTGCGCAAAATAGCCTGGCCCAGCCAGGAAGATTTCACCTGATAATATTCACTGTTCGCCTGCGCCTTTTTTTGCTCATCTGTTTGGTTGGCGAAGGCATATTTCGCCCCCAACTCCAGCGTCATATCACCGGTTATCGGCAGGTTTTTGTAGCGCGCTTCGGCAATATTCACGTTAACCTGCGTGGTATCGCTACAGCTGGATGCGCCCGCCGCACAGACGGTACTGTAGTTATCAATGTCGTTACGCGTGATCGCCATACTCACTGCGCCAACCGGCAGCTTCATATTTTCGATCCCCACCCCAGCCCCTGAAAGGGTACGGTTGCTCTTCCAGTCCAGTTGCTGAATTTCATACTGCGGCAGCGTATGTTTTCCGACCCAGACCGAGGCTTCCGGTGCAAAAGGCAGCAGGCCATTACCTTCCACATAGAGTTTACTGAGTTTGCCCATTCCACCGCCGGACATTCCCTTCTCGAAAGATTCATTACTCTGCGTTAAGCCCAGGTCACCTTCAAATTGCACGTTTGCCCAGATGGATTTGTCGCCATCGCGCCATGCCCGCTTCTTCAGCGACAAGTTGTACCAGCCATCATATTCATTGCCAAAACGCCCCAGCGATCCTACCGCCCAGGATTTTGGCCCGCCATTGGTGGTGGTCGCCCATCCCGAACGGAAATAGCCGGAATATTTAAACCCGGTATCGTCCTGCACGTACTGGCTGATTTTCTTTAATGTTGTCGGCGACAACTCAGGCTCAGTCGTTGGTGCAGCAGCAGCGTGGGCCGTCTGCGTTGTTACGGTCAGCGGAGACGCGGTAGAGGCTACAACGGTGTGCTGTTGCGCTTTCTCTTTTTCTTCGTAGGCCTGTAATTTTTGCTGTGTGACGCGTAATTGTGCTTCGAGCGCTTCCATACGCTGCTCCAGCGTTAAATTTTGCGCCATGGCTTCACCGCTGGCGGCATAGCACGACATTAATGCCATGGCGATAATGGTTTTTTTGCAGGACTGTTTTTTCATCTTCATGATGACCCCTCAATATGACATCCCCCAAAAACAAAAAGACCCGCAACTGACAGGTATTTACTCCGCCAGTTGCAGGTCTCGCCTGAATTAAATCAGTCACGTCCTGAAGGGATAATTACGTTAACAAATCAACATTATTTTAATTAATCGCGGTGACAATCACGCTCACCGCCGCTATTTCCCGCGAAGTGGGAATGTTATACCGACAGTGCTATCACCGGTTCGCCGAAGCGGGAATGCGGTTTATCGCTGATCTGTAACTCGCGCCAGGCATCGCCATTGGTAATAATCACGGGTGTAACCGTGTCATAACCCGCCTGCTTAATTTCATCGAGATCGAAGATCAACAGTAACTGGCCTTTTTTAACCGTATCGCCCTCTTTTACCTGCATATGGAAATATTGCCCTTCGAGCTGCACCGTATTAATACCGACATGGATTAATATTTCCGCTCCGCCCGTCGAGTGGATGCCTATCGCGTGTCCACTGGCAAACGTACTGGCAATCTCACCATCGACAGGGGAATAAACCCGGCCCTCTTCCGGCACGATGGCAAACCCCGGCCCAACAATTCCGGTCGAAAAGACCTTATCATCCACCTCGCTCAGCGGGATCAAGGCACCGGAAACCGGGGCAGCAATGTGCTCTGAGGAGACGGAGGGCGACGCCGATTCGCGGGTTTTACGCACCATTGGCTTGTTCTCTTTTACCGCCGGAGCGGCCTGTACTGGCTGCGCGTTTGGCTCGTCAAACCCGACGATCAGGGTTAACGCAAAGCTGCCAATAAACGCCACAACGCAACCGATAATAAAGCCAACAAACCCTTCCCCGTAGAAGATAGGTAATGTCAGTAAACCGGGCATTCCCATGGAGATGGCCGAACTTTTCGCATAACCCACGACCGCACCGCCGAAAGCGGCGGCAATGACCGCGCAGACAAACGGTTTTTTCAGCTTAAGCGTGACGCCATAAACCCCCGGTTCGGTAATGCCAAACAGAGAAGCAATAAAGGAACTGCCTGCCAGCGCTTTCATTTTTTTGTCTTGCGCACGCAGCATCACCGCCAGCAATGCACCGGACTGAGCAAACACCGAGGGGCTGGAAGCAGCTTTGAGGAAGCTGTGACCCATCACGGAAATATCATTAATGAAGACGGTGACAAACCCCCAGTGCACGCCAAAAATAACCAGCACTTGCCACGCCGCCGCCATCAGCGCGCTGGCGATAATCGGGTTAAAACTGTAAATCGACACAAACAGCGAGGCGACCGTTTCACTGATAGTGATGCCCACCGGTCCGATGGTCATCAGTGTCAGCGGCACCATCAGCGTTAACAGGAAAAATGGCGTAAGGATATTGCGCACGCTTTCATGGATATGGCGGTTCAGGAAACGTTCGATTATCGACATCAGCCAGACGCTGAAAATAATCGGGATCACCGTCCCGGTGTATTTCATCATCATCACCGGTAAGCCAAAAAAGGTCACCGGCTGGCCGCCATCGAAGAGCCCCTGAATGCTGGGATAGATCAGCGCCCCGGCAATGGAGACCGCCACAAAAATATTGGTTTCAAATTTCCGCGCGGAGGTGATGGCCAGCAGCAACGGCAGGAAATAGAAGAGGCTGTCCGATGCCGCATGCAAAATAATGTAGGTGGTCTCTTTATTACTCATCCAGCCCGCCGCCAGCACAATCGCCAGTGCGCCCTTCAGTACCCCCGCCGCCGCCATCGCTCCAAGCAGTGGTGTGAAAATGCCCGCGACCAGATCAATCAGCCGTCCCAGCACCGAGACGTTGTTTTTCTCCTCCGCTGGCGCTTTTTTGACTTTATCATCATCCAGCAAACCAGAAATGGCGCCAAACGCGCGAAACACTTCCGGGACACGATTGCCGATCACGATCTGTAATTGCCCTGACCCCTTCACCACCGTTATAACGCCATCCAGCGCTTCAAGCTCCGCCAGCTTGACCTTGCTGTGGTCAATAATTTTAAAACGCAGCCGTGTTGCGCAGTGCACTAACGTTGCGACGTTATCTTCCCCACCCACCAGCGGCAGAATATTTTCTGCCAGAACGTTGCTATTCATAATGAGACTTCCCGTTTCATAAACGACAAAAATTGCCAGTTCATATGCGCTCGTTGCCTGTATCCGCTGGCCAGCAGAAAAAAAGCAAAAAAAAACCTGGATAAAATAGTGTGAAAAAACACACTGCTTTATCCAGGTCTCGCCCAGAATATTCTGGTGACGTCCTGACGAACGTCCTCTTTCTAACAAGCTCCGTGAGGAATTACTACTGAAACCTCCCGTTTTGTGAAAATCATCACTAAATTTCCCGCGTCGTGGATAACGATCACCTGCGATACCGCTGGTGGCAGTACAAAGAACCCACCGCCACCACGATGGGCATCCATTTTGCCCCGGAGCTAAAACTGGAACAGAGCGAAACAATGGACGCCAGGTTTGTTGCGCCCACGGTGAAAACCGCGACGCCATTCCATATCATTCTGCCGGTGCAGGATGACGGACGCCGTCGCTGTTCGCTTATCGCCGGGCCATTGTGACGGTGACGTCTTAAGCAGGCTGTGAATTCAGCGGGGGTAATCCCCCCGCGAGTGTTTTTCATCACCCTGGAAACCGTACGCGGCAGACAAAACGAGCCCTCAGTACGGATCGTTCAGACTGGCTCCGTTACTGCTAATCACATCGCGATACCAGAAGAAGCTCTTCTTACGACGACGCTCCAGCGTGCCATTTCCTGCATCATCACGATCAACGTAGATAAAACCGTAACGTTTCGACATCTGCGCCGTACCGGCGCTCACCAGATCAATCGGCCCCCAACTGGTGTAACCCAGCAGTTCAACACCATCTTCTATCGCCTCTCTGACCTGCTGCAAATGCGCCTGCAAATACTGAATGCGATAATCATCTTCAATGGTGCCATCCGCCGTCGGGACGTCTTTCGCGCCCAGGCCATTTTCCACAATAAACAGCGGCTTTTGGTAACGATCGTGCAATTCATTCAACAAAAAACGCAGCCCCTGCGGATCGATCTGCCAGCCCCACTCTGAGCTTTCCAGGTGTGGGTTAGGGATCATCCGCATAATGTTGGTGCGCGAGCTTTGGTACCGTTCCGGTTGCGCAGCGGCGCAGCCGCTCATGTAGTAGCTGAAGGAGATAAAATCGACAGTCTCTTGCAGATCCACAGCATCCTGGTCGGTGATGTTCAGCGTAATGTCATTTTCACGGAAAAAACGCCGGATCCATGCCGGATACGCCCCTCTCGCCTGCACATCACCAAAGAACAGCCAGTCACGATTCACGCGCTGCGCCTTTAACACATCTTCCGGTTTACAGGTGATAGGGTAGCGGATGCCGCCCAGCAACATGCTGCCAATTTTCGCATCCGGAATGATCTCATGGCAGGCTTTAACCGCCCGGGCACTGGCAACCAGTTGATGGTGAATGGCCTGATAAATCTCCTGCTGGCTTCTTTCACCTTCCAGCCCCACACCGGTAAACGGCGCATGCAGCGCCATGTTGATCTCGTTAAAGGTGAGCCAGTATTTCACTTTGTCACGGTAGCGGGTAAACACGGTGCGCGCATAACGCTCAAACAGGGCAATCACTTCCCGACCACCCCAGCCATCGTACTGTTTTACCAGGCCATAAGGCATTTCGTAATGGGACAAGGTGATCAGCGGCTGAATGCCGTAACGCGCCATTTCATCAAACAGGCGGTCGTAAAACGCCAGCCCCTCTTCATTGGGTTGCATCTCATCGCCGTTGGGGTAAATACGCGCCCAGGCAATCGAGGTACGCAGCACGGTAAACCCCATCTCGGCAAACAGCTTAATGTCTTGCGGATAACGGTGATAAAAATCAATCGCCACATCTTTGATGCAGCTGTTCACCCCGTCCCGCGCGACCACGCTGCCATGAATGCCCTGGGGTTGCAGATCGGACGTCGATACGCCTTTTCCCCCCTCATTCCAGGCGCCTTCAACCTGATTAGCGGCTACCGAGCCCCCCCACAAAAAACCGTCCGGAAATGCCATTTGCATCGTTTTCTCTCCTTTCTCATCGGCTGTCTGCCGCTGTAGCCCGGCAGATCAGAAATAAAAAAACCTGCTCAGCACCGACAGGAAAGCATGTCGGTGCTGTCGCAGGTTTCGCCTGAATCACTCAGTTACGCCCTGTAAAAATGGCGTTTAGACGCCGCTTAATCGGTTGATATGGATAGTCAGAAACATAACCTCATCGGTAGTTAGCTGGCAGTCGTAATTTTTCTCAACATAATCATAGACCTTCATAGCACACGCATAAGCTGCCGGCATCATGCCAGTGATACCCTGATAAATGCTGTCATCGCCGTGCGTCACCGTGTCCCGGTTCAACAGACGCAGGGCAAAAAACTTCAGATGGGTAATAAAGCGCTGATAATCCAGAGATTCTTCATTGAGCGTAATGTGCAGATCGTATTTCAGGATCGTCAGCACATCTTTAATGATGGTGGCGCTTTGCATGGTGCTGTGCATATCGCTGTTATTTTTGGCATTCGCCAGATGCAAAGCGATAAAACCGGCTTCATCTTCCGGCAAAGTAATATTAAGCCTGTCCTCAATCAGCGCCAGCGCCTCCCGCCCGACGGCAAACTCCTGGGCATAGAAACGCTTGATATCCCACAGCAGGAAATTTTTGATCGTCAGGCCGTTGCTGTGTCGCTGAAGGGCAAAATTGATGTGATCGCTTAACGCCAGGAACAGCGTATCCTGCACGGTGATCGCCAGTCGCTGCTGGGCGAGCGCAATAATCTGCTCCGTCACCGCCAAATGCGGCGGCGGGATTTCAGCCAGCAACTGCGCAAGCACATCCGCCAGCCCGGCGGATTTTTTAACAAACTGACTCTCTATCTGGCTCTCGTCTACCTGGTCACCCGGCTTTTTGCCGAAACCGATTCCCCGTCCGATTGCCACGATCTCTTGCTTTTCATTCGTGAGCAGGACAGCGTTATTGCTGAGTATTTTTTCTACTTTCATTCCAGCTATCTCACTGTATGGTCCTGAGACCCTTCCCGGAGGCGGCGACGCACGAAAAAAAGACAAAAAAAAACCTGATTCCATTGCGACCACAGTGGCAGCAATGGAATCAGGTTTCGCTCAGTTTTCCGATGACGTCCCTAAGCGACTCTTATAACGAATCGCCCCGCCAGTCACAACCCTTCAGGCCATGAACTGTGATGATAATCATGGATGAAACTGCAATGGAGGGCAGGAAACGCGACAGTCGCAGACGTTCGTCAACTGCGCTGGCAACGCGTCAAACGTCCCCCCCATGCAGCAGGCATAAACCCACTCCTCAAGAGCAGAGGTCTCCTGCTGCTGGCCGAAGCAGTAAACCGGTGGGCAACTGCCAGCGAGCTGTGCGCAATTTTCGTAAGCCTGAATCAATGCTATGACCTGCCCAAGCGTTAATACTGGCCCGGAGCCGAGTTCAGGCAGACAATCCGCCATATAGAGTACATAGGCATCAACCGCAGTTTGATGGTGTTGGCCACATCGGTTTTCTTTTAAATAGTGCCAGGTGGTGCACAAGTAGCGGGCATGCAGCCGGTTACCAGCATCAGAAAACCAGGCGGAGGAAAAGGGGGGGGTTTCTTCCCGGACACGTTTATCCGTTAATAATAGCGAGGCGCTGCCATTATTAATCAGTAATAAGGCGAGAGAAACCTTTTGCATTTCAAATGATAAATTTTTATTCATAATATCGGAAATAAAAAAGTGGCTTCGCCGTGATAACATCCTTATGAATATACATCTTAAATGAAACTTTTCCAGCCAAATTTTCAATTATGGGGAATTAATTGAATATAAATAAAAAAAATGCAGCAAAGAATTTGCCTTAAGGTTTTCTTAATAAATAAACCGCAAAACCGCAGCAGACGCCCCACCACCACAGGATTACGGGATGAATTTCATACAGTTAATGCACTTTTTTTAATCTTTTCACAATAGAGCAAGCACAGCAAATATAAGTTAAGGCTATTTCAGCAAATTTATAACAATAATATAAAACACGATTTCTCTTATTTGAGTGAGAATAAAACTCTTTTCGATATCTATGTAATGCTAAATACATCACAAAAAAATGTAATTCAGCGCAGAAATCTGGTTCGCCTTTTTGATTGTCTTATCATCTCAGTCAATAAAATCCGTATAGCAACCGCTGAAAATCACCGCAACCACAGAGGCTCGCCGATGCTCATTTTCGTGCTTATCGCAACAAATTTGTAACCTTACTCTTACCTTTCATCGCCTTTCATTTTTTGCTGGTTTACTATACTCGTCACAATAAGTATGACTATTCGGTGAAGATTCAGAAGGTTGTATCCCGCGCCTTCTGGTTTGCACACACCCCAGCGGACTCAAGGCAGGTTAGTGTGAATAAGGTTAAACACGCTGTTTTTCGTCGGGCCATTGGCCTGATGACGCTTTCCCTCTGTTTTTTCCATCTTCCGGCGCAGGCTGCTGATCCATTATTGAGCCCCGCGCCACATTCCACACAACCGGATAACCCCGCGGACAATCAGGCCCGCGGCATGCTGGTGGCGGTCGATCAAGCGACGATCTCCAGCGATCTGGCGGGGCGTATCGTCGATATGCCGTTTCGGGAAGGCGATCCGTTCAAAAAAGGCGATTTGCTGGCGCGTTTTGATTGTGCCATCTATCAGGCTCAATTAAGCGCGTCTCAGGCAGCAACGCGGGAAGCAGAAGCCGAACTGAATCAAAACCAGCAACTGGCGCAGATGAAATCGGTTGGCAGGCATGCCGTGTCTTTATCTGCTGCGCGCCTGGCGCAGGCGCAGGCGGAAAGCCAGGTTTACCAGATTCAGGTTAACCGCTGTCGGATTCTGGCCCCGTTTGACGGTCAGGTGGTCAAACGTCGCGCCCAGCCTTACGAGAGCGTGGCGGCTGGCGTGCCGGTGATCGATATTGTCAATAACCGGCATCTGGAGATTAACCTGCTGGTGCCGTCGAGCTGGTTATCCATTCTTAAGCCTGGGCTGACGTTTACCTTCACACCGGATGAAACCGGCAAGCCGCTGCGCGCCAGCGTCTCCCGGCTGGGGGCGCGTATTGATGAAAGCAGTCAAACGCTGAGCCTGACAGGGGCTATCGACAGCAGTGACAGCACCCTGATGGCGGGTATGAGCGGGACTGCGCATTTCCAGGAGAAACCGTGAGCAACACGCCTCCCCTTTCCGGCGAACGCGTCTTCGCCCAATTTCTGGACATTGAACGCCAGGCGCGTTCGGCAGAGACAATCGAAGCACTGGCTTATTGCATCGTCAACGACAGCCAGTCTCTGTTCGGATTTCGCCATGCCGCGTTGGTGATCAACGGCACGGTGCGTGCCGTCACCGGCGTGACACAACCTGCCCCTCATGCCCCCTTCGTCGCTTTTATCGAGCGGGCCAACGCCCGGCTGCAACGCCAGCCACAATATGACCAATGCGCCGTTGTCGACGCCACCGCGTTAGATCAACAAAGCCGTGATGACTGGCTGGCGCTATCCGCCCCGGAAGCGCTGTGGGTACCACTGAAAGATCGCCAGGGGCACGTATTTGGCGGTATCTGGTATGCGCGAGAGCACCCCTGGCAACAGGCAGAACAACGGCTGGCAGAGCAGTTGGCGCACGCCTTTAGCCATGCCTGGCTGGCGCTGGAGCCACAACCGGTCTGGCGACGCACTCGCTGGCGCTGGAAGCTGGCGATCCCTGCCCTGTTGCTGGTCGGATGCCTGTTTATTCCCGTACACCAGTCCGTGCTGGCGCCAGCGGAAGTGATCCCGCTTAACGGTCGCATTGTGGCAGCCCCACTGGACGGCGTGATTCAGGCCTTTGCGGTGCAGCCCAATCAGGCCGTACACAAAGGTGACCTGCTGGTGCGTTTTGACGATACCACCTTAAAAGCGCAGGCGGATGTTGCCGAACGGGCGTTAAACGTTGCGGAAGCGGAATACCGCGCCAGCGCCCAGCGTGCCTTTCAGGATAGCGACTCCAAAGCAAGGCTCGATTTTCTTGCGGCGCAGGTCGCACAAAAGCGCGCCGAGCGAGACTATGCCAACGCGCTTCTGAGCCGCAGCGAAATCCATGCCGAGCGGGATGGCATCGCTGTTTTCGCTGATGCTGAGCGCTGGGTGGGGAAACCCGTGCGTACCGGAGAACGGTTGATGGATCTGGCCGATCCGGCTTCCGTGTCGCTGCGTATTGAACTGGATGTCGGTGATGCTATCCGCCTGAAGCCGGATGCGCCGATCACCCTCTTTCTCGATAGCGATCCGCTTACTCCACACGGTGCGCTGTTAGACCGCATTGCTTACGAATCAGAGCAGACACCCGCCGGCAATCTGGCGTACCGCCTGGACGCCCGTTTCACCGGAGAGCCGCCGCGCATTGGTTTACGCGGTACGGCTAAAGTCTCGGGTGAATATGTGCCGCTGGCGGTGTATCTGTTCCGGCGCCCACTCGCAGTATTACGTCAGTCGGTTGGATTATGACAAACGAGGCCATGAGCCGCATCCTGCCCGCGCTGCGCCGCGACCTGCAACTGGTGGAGTCCGCGAAAGGGCTGGACGGCGCTCCCCAATGGGTGCTGGCGGATCCGGTCACCGGGCGTTACTTCACGCTGACGCCCTCCGCGATACGTCTGCTGCGTCACTGGCCTTTGCGCCAGCCCCACAAGGTGCTGGAAGCAGCGAACCAGGAGCCCGGTCTGCCGTTACAGGAAAAGGAGCTGGAACAACTGCTGCGCTTTCTGCGCAGTCACGATCTGATTGCCGCCAGCGACCCGTTGCAACGCCAGGGGTATGCCCTGAAAGCTGCAGCACAGCGGATCAGTTTGTGGAAAACCTTGCTGCACCAGTATCTCTTTTTCCGCATACCGTTATGGCGTCCGGATCCGCTGCTCGGTCGTTGCTGGCCAGTGCTGCAACGTTACGGTCTGCCTATGCTGCGCGTGGTATTACCGTGCATATTGCTGCTGGGGGGCTTTCTCGTTAGCCGTGACTGGGTGCGCTATACCCAAACCTTTCCGCATATGTTCAGTCTGCAAGGAATGGCGGTCTTCGGCATGGCACTGGTCTTCGCCAAATTTTTCCACGAGCTGGGGCATGCGTTTATGGCGAAACGCGCGGGTTGCCGGGTGCAAACCATGGGGGTGGCATTTATCGTACTGTTCCCCCTGTTTTATACCGACGTCAGCGATGCCTGGAAACTGAAGGATCGGCGTGCCCGATTATTGATCAGCGCAGGCGGCATTCTGGCGGAGCTGATCCTCGCCTGCATTGCATTGCTGACGTGGGCGCTGCTGCCCGATGGTCCACTGCGCACAGCGGTGTTCATGCTCTCCAGCGCGACCTGGATCACCACGCTGGTGGTCAACCTCAACCCGCTGATGCGTTTTGACGGTTATTTTTTACTGAGCGATTTCTGGCGAGTCGAAAATTTACAGGATCGCGCTTATGCCTTGTGCCGTTGGCGCTTACGTGAAGCCCTGTTTGCTTACGGTCACCCACCGCCGCACACCTGGTCGCCCGCCTTACAACGTAAACTGCTGCTGTGGGGGTATGCCTCATGGATATGGCGCTTTTTCCTGTTTTTTGGCATTGCGCTGCTGGTGTATCACTTTTTCATCAAAGTCATCGGCATCATGTTGATGCTGGTAGAAATTGGTTGGTTTATAGCCCTTCCGGTGCTGAAAGAAGCCTCTATCTGGTGGTCTATGCGTAAAACTGCTCACCCTGCCAGGCTGCTGCGTTCCGGCCTGATCCTGCTGGCGCTCCTTGCTGTCCTGCTGTTTCCATGGCGCGGCAGTATCCGCATTCCGGCAGTGCTGGAAGCGGAAAATGTCAGCGTACTTTACGCCCCGAGTGCCGCTCAGGTGCGCACACTGCATGTCCGCGACGGTCAACAAGTTAACGCGGGCGAGGTATTGCTGGAGCTGACCTCGACCGATCTGGATTATCGCCTTGCCATTGAACGCCAGCAGATTAGTGTCCTGCAACAACAGCGCCAGCGGGGTGCAGGGAGGCAGGAAACCGCCAGCGAAACGCAGGTGCTTGACCGCCAACTGGCAGAATCGCTGGCGCGTTACCGCGGATTGGATGCACAGCGCCAGCGGTTATCGATCACCGCGCCGCAGGCGGGCCAGGTGAGAGACGTCGCAAGGGATATGATAGAAGGTCGCTGGCTGCCTACCGATTTACCCCTGCTGCGCGTGGTTGAGCCTGGCGCTGGCAAAGTCCAGGGCTATTTGCCTGAAGACACCCTCACGCGCGCGAAAACCGGCATGACGGGAGAGTTTATTGCTGACGATCCGGCCTACCCGCGTCTTGCGGTTCGCTTAAGCGATATTGCGCCCACCGGCACCGCCTGGTTACAGCAAGAGATGCTGGCCTCCGATCGTCACGGCCCCATCGCCGTACGTCGCGATCGCGACCACAACCCGCAACCGGTACAGGCACAATATCGCGTCCGCTTTGTGGTGCAGGATGATCAATTCCAGCCGCCGCAACAACCGCTTCGGGGCAGTGTCATTCTGCAAGGGGAAAAAGAGTCGATCCTGGGCGCCGTATGGCGGCGGGTCGCAGCGCTGGGGATCCGCGAGAGCGGATTCTGATCCCCGTCAACAGACGAAACCGCTGTCTGCAGTCGCCGAAAAAAAGATAAAGAATATATCCTTGAATCTATAAGACAAATCTCAATTGTCTGGCTATGTTTTAATCGTGGCCGGACATTCCATCACAATACCGTTCTGCCGCGGCATACCCGTACCTCCCCCACCTCTGGGGCTAAACAGCATGATGACTGTTATCCGATGGGCTTAGCTATACCGTGAAGCCGCTTTCTGGCAAGGAGAGATCTGTATGAAACGCGCTCAATATTTGCTTACAAAAACCACCATTGCCGCTACGTTAGGGATCGCTTTTTCGCTACCGCAGTCGGCTTTCGCCTGCAACGGGGCGGGTGACGAATTTATTGGCAGTGTGTGTTATATGGCGATCCGGTACTGCCCGGAGGGCTATTTACCCGCCGACGGCAGAACGCTGAACGTCAATGGTTACCAGGCGCTCTATTCCCTGATTGGCAACATCTACGGCGGCACAGCGCCCACGACGTTCTCGCTGCCTGATCTGCGCGGCAAAACCGCAATCGGTACGGGTACGGTCGCAACGCCGTCAGGTAACGTTACGTATACGCTCGGAAAAGTCATCGGTCAGGAAACCGCCGTTGGCAGCGGCAGCAGTTCAGTCGTGCTCAATGCGGCGCAAATTCCGCCACATACCCACCCGGCGACACTTTCCCTAAGCGGAAACAGCACGTCGGTCACTCTGCCCCTTACCGGCAGCATTACAAACCTGCCGTTTAATGCCGTTGCCAGTCTTGGCGTCACCGGTATTGCCAAAATCGGCTCATCAACCACCAGCGGTCGCTCGGTTAACCTGGCGGACAAAAGCCTGTTAACGTCCGTTAGCGGTCCCGCCGCACTACTCTACGCCCCCGCGGGTGCAACCAATGACAGGCAACTGGGGCCAGATGGCAGCGTGACAGGGACCGCCAGCGGTTCAGTTGCCGGAACAGCCAGCGGCGGCCAGTTATCAGGTTCAGCGGCTGGCACGGTCACCCTGCCGTTAACCGGTACGGTCAATGTAGGGGCCAATGTCACCACGCCAAATCCTGTTACGGTGCCGGTGTCGGTCTCGGTACCGGTGCGCGATCCGTCACTGCCCCTCACCGCGTGTATCGCCGTCACAGGGCTTTATCCGGTTAATCCAGGCTGATTCACCGTTGCGGATGGGCAGTTTTTTGCTGCCCATCACACGCATTGGCGAAACAAAGACAAAAAAAGCACAAAATGCAAATATATCTATTCAATTACATTATTAAGACATAAATTACATTTCAGAAACAAATTGACATGTTTGCCGCAACCTGACGTCGCTGAGTCCATGGCATGCGGACATGATGATCGGAATGTTATTCGTCTGCTGGGGTACCTCTATGTTATGGCGTGATCTGTTCAGTAACCGTCGCGTTGCCCGTCAACAACGCAACCACTCTCCCCGGCCCGTTGAGGTGACGCAGCCCGTCCCGCTGGGGTATGCGCTTGAGCCCAGAATGCTGTTTGACGGCGCGGTTGCCGCGACCGTGGACCAAACCGCCGCCGCGCAAGAGCCCACACCAACGCCCACTGCAGACACGGCAACGCACGCCGACGATAGCCACGCGCAAAATAGCGACTCTCAGACCCAGACCGCCAGTCAGGACACCGCAACCGATAACACAAAAGTGGCGGTTGCCGCCGATAGCGGACAAACCCACAAAGAAGTGGTGTTTGTTGACACCTCGGTGGCGAATTACCAGACACTGCTCAACCAGGTGCCCACCGGCGCGGATGTGGTGTTGCTGGATAGCAGCAAAGATGGCCTGTCGCAAATGGCACAATGGGCGCAAACGCACCGCGGCTATGACGCGATTCACATCATCAGTCACGGTGCAGAAGGTCGTCTCTATCTCGGTGATTTGACACTGGACAGCACCACCCTCGCCTCGCGCCAGAGTGATTTGAGCGCGCTTGGCGCGTCGTTAACAGACAGCGGTGACATTCTGTTGTATGGCTGCTCGGTGGCATCCGGTGAAGGGGTAAATTTTATCAATACCCTCTCCAGCGCGACCGGCGCAGACGTGGCAGCCTCCAGCGATCTCACAGGCAGCGTGGCGAAAGGCGGCAACTGGACGCTGGAAAAAAGCGTTGGCAGTGATGGGATCCAGGCGGATGCGCTGGCGTTCAACAACTACAACGAACTGCTGACCATCGTCGTGTTTGATAACGCAGATTTAAATAGCGGTAGCGGGATCTACAACAAAACGGTCAGCACGGTCGGGTTCACGTTTTCCGGCCAGGACGGGTATTCGTTTTCCAATAACTACGGCACCAACTACAACGTCTTCCCTGACAGCGCCGGTAACCAGACTGGTGATGCCACCAAACTGACGATTGCGGTGGCCTCCGGTTTTACCTTCGATCTGACCAGTTTCAGTTACTACACTTCGCTGAATGACACCATTACGGTCACCTTTACTTATGCCAATAACACCACCGTCACCGGGACGCTGATCGCCACCGCGAATGCCAATATCACCCTCTCGAATTTCTCGGTGTTCCGCGACGCGTCAAATAATCCCCTGTCCACCTCCGCGAACGACGTCATCAAAGTGGTGATCGCCAGCGCGAACGGGACGGGGGGCTTCGACTTCGGTACCAATAACTTTGATATTTCCGACGTCAAAGCCATCGTGGCGTCAAATGCGACCTCCACCGTCACCGCCGGTCCGTCAGCGGAAGCCACCACATTTTCCACCACCGCGACATCGGCTGCCAGTGCCACCACGCTGATGGATTTTACGATAGCCGACCCGGGAACATCCGATGGCCTTGCCACCAATGTCAGCGCGTTCTACGCGACCGTAAGCGGAACAGCCACCTCGTCGGAACTGGCGAAGATGAGTTTTTTACTCAACGGGCCGGACGCCACCAACGTGCTCGGCACTTACGACAGCAGCACGGGCAGAATCACCTTCTCCGGACTGAACCTGTCGATTATCGATGGTGGTAGCGAAACCTACACCATCAAGGCGTATTACAACGACAACACCAGCAGTAACGATATTACCGATCACCACACCGTGGTGTTGTCGGTCAACGCCAGCAATTTTACCTCGGTCTCCGGCGGATCGACCTTCGCCAGCAGCCAGGCCAACGTCACCAACGGCAGCGGCGCGAGCATTGACATCGCCGCCACCAAACTGATTTACAGCCAGTCGCCGTCCACATCGGTGGTCAGCGGCATTAACTTCACCACCCAGCCGGTGGTGATCGCCGTGGACGATCGCGGCAACATCGATACCGATTTCAACGGTTCAATCACGCTGAGCGAAAATGGCAGCGGTTCGCTCACCGGCACCACCACCGTCACCGCGTCAAACGGTATAGCCACCTTTAGCGGCGTGAAATACACGTCAGCCAGCGACGCTGACGCCAACTTTGTCCTTACCGCCGCAGCCGGTAGCCTGGTGAGTGCCACCTCGGCCTCCATCAACCCGGATGTGGTTGCAACCAAGCTGGTCTTCAGCACACAGCCCGTACCCACCGCCATTCAGAATGGGCAAAGCACCAGTTTTACCACCGTCCCGGTCGTGCAGGCTGTCGATGCAAATGGCATGGTGGATCAGGATTACACCACCAATATTGTGCTTTCAGTCACCGATCCTAACGACGGAACGGTTGATGGCACGGTTAACAGCTTTACGGTCACATCTGGCGATCAGGACGCCAGCAGCACCACGGTAACGCTGACGCCATCAGGCGGTATCGCCACCTACAGCGGCCTCGTCATTATGTATACCAATAGCGGCAGCACCAACACGCTGGCGTTACGGGCCACATCGGGCAGTTTGACGGCCGTTAACAGTTCGTCGATCACCGCTACAACGAACTCCGCGCCGGTCTTCAGCAACCTGAACGGCGGCGCGACCTATACCGAAAACGGCAGCGCAGTGGTCATCGACAACGATGTCACCGTCGCCGACACCGAACTGGATGCCCTTAACAGTGGGCTGGGTAACTATAACGGCGCGTCGATCACTGTCGCCCGCAACGGCGGGGCCAACAGTAATGATCTCTTCGGCAACAGCGGTCTGCTGGGAGCGCTCACGCAAGGCCAAAGTTTTACCTACAACGGCACCACGGTAGGCAGCGTCACCACCAATTCAGCGGGCACGCTGACACTGACCTTCAACAGCAACGCCACGTCCGCCATTGTGGATGCGGTGCTGCAATCCCTGACCTACACCAACAGTTCTGACGATCCGCCCTCCAGCGTGACGCTGGGCTGGACCTTCAACGATGGGTCCATCAACAGCAGCGGCACGAATCAGGCAGTAGTCAGTATTACGCCGGTGAATGATGCGCCAGTGATCAGCAACACCACCGTCAGTAAAACCGTCAACGAAGACAGCGCGCAGACCTTTACCGCTGCCGATTTCGGTTTCAGCGATGTGGACAGCGGCGACACCCTGCAATCAATCACCATCGTGACGGCGCCGGGTGCGGGCGAGCTGTTTATTGATGCCAATGGCGATGGCGTGCGCGGTGTTGGCGACACACTGCTCGGCAACGGTGCGGTAGTCAGCGCGGCCAACATCGGCAAACTGACCTTCCGCCCGGCGGCGGATGCCAATGGCGCAGGATACGCTGCGTTCACCTGGACCGTCAGCGACGGTACTGCCTCGTCTGCTAACGTCGGCACCATGACCCTCAACGTCACGGCGGTGAACGATGCGCCGGTGATCAGCAACACGTCTGTCAGCAAGACCGTCAACGAGGACAGCGCGCAGACCTTTACCGCTGCAGATTTCGGCTTCAGTGATGTGGACAGCGGTGACACCCTGCAATCGATCACCATCGTGACGGCGCCGGGTGCGGGCGAGCTGTTTATAGATGCCAATGGCGATGGCGTTCGCGGTGGTGGCGACACGCTGCTTGGCAACGGCTCGGTGGTCAGCGCGGCCAACATCGGCAAACTGACCTTCCGCCCGGCGGCGAATGCCAACGGCGCAGGATACGCCGCGTTCACCTGGACCGTCAGCGACGGTACTGCCTCGTCTGCCAACGTCGGCACCATGACCCTCAACGTCACGGCAGTGAACGACGCGCCAACCTTATCTAACGGCGTGACCGTCACGTTGCCCACCACCAACGAAGACAATACCTCCTCCGCCACCACTGTCTCTTCATTGCTCAGCAATGCGGGCTATGGTGATGTCGACAGCGGTGCCGCCAGCGGTATTGCCATTACGCTGACCACGGGCAACGGTCACTGGCAATACTCTACTGACAGCGGCGCAAACTGGTTCAATATCGGTACGGTGTCGGGCTCATCAGCCCTGTTACTGGCCTCAACCGCGCAGGTTCGCTATGTGCCGGACGGGGCGAATGGCGAGACCGCGACGTTGGCTTTCAAGGCATGGGATCAAACCAGCGGTTCCGCCACAACCGGGGCCAGCACAGGCCTTGCAGACACCTCAACGTCTGGCGGCAGCAGCGCGTTCTCAAACGCCAGTGCGCAAGCTTCCATGACGGTCACCAGCGTCAATGACGCGCCCACCGTCGGTAGCGCCATCGGCAGTCAAAGTGCAACAAAAGATGCTGTATTCAGCTTTGCCGTTCCTAATGGCGCATTTGTCGACGTCGATACCGGTGACACGCTGACGCTGACCGCGACGCTGGCCGACGGCTCGGCGCTGCCCGCCTGGCTGAGTTTCAACCCGTCGACGCGCACCTTCTCGGGAACGCCAGCCAGAAGCGATGTGGGCAACCTGAGCATCCGGGTCACCGCAACGGACGGCAGCAGCGCATCAGTCAGCACGACCTTTAGCTTAACCGTCAATAACAGCAACTTGCCGCCGGTTGTTGCCACGCCTGTTGCCGATCAGGCGATTGCGCAAGGCGGCAGTTTCAGTTTTACCGTGCCAGCGGGCACCTTCACCGATCCGGATGCTGGCGAAATTTTGACGCTGAGTGCGACCCTGGCGGATGGTTCCGCGCTACCAGGCTGGCTGAGCTTTAACCCGGCGACCCGCACCTTCTCCGGTACACCGGCAAATGGCGATGTCGGAAGTCTGGCGATTCGGGTTACCGCCACTGACAGCGCCAATGCCTCCGTTAGCACTACCTTCGGGCTGAACGTCACCAATGTTAACGACGCGCCGGTCCTGTCGGGCGCACTGAATGCGCAAACCGCGACACAAAACAGCAGCTTCAGTTTTACCGTTCCGGCAAGCCTCTTCACCGACCCGGATGTTGGCGACACGTTGACGCTGCGCGCCACCCTGGCGGACGGTTCTGCACTGCCAGGCTGGCTGAACTTTAACCCGGCGACCCGCACCTTCTCAGGAATACCGGGCACGGGCGATGCCGGAAGCTTATCTATTCGGATCACCGCCACCGACGGCAGTAACGTTTCGGTTAGCACCGCCTTTACGCTGACGATTACAGCCAGTAACGACAGCGGCGGCGACCCGGAATTCCGCATGAATGCGGGCGGTTCACAGCCTCCAGCGCCTTCTGCCCCGCCGGTGATCTCGGTAGTGACTAATGCGCCGGTGACCTTAGGCGCGTTGTTCTCCCCGCCGTCTCTCGGCGCGCTGAATACCGCCCGAACAGCAGACGTCGCCACGGTCACGTCGACGATTTTTCAGTCATCCCAGCGGACAGCACCAGACAACACCACACCGGTCAGTCAGGTAGCGGGCACGTTTGCGCAGGGTATCGCTTCCAGCAGCGCCAGCCTGTTTGAAAGTTCGCTCGGTTCATTCCCCAGTTTCAACAGCGGCGGAGCACTGGGCGGCTCCTCTTCACTGGCGGGCATGTTTTCGGGAAGTAGCCTGCCTTCGCTATCGCCCATGGCGGTGTTCTCCGGCGGAAGCTGGCGCAACATCAATGCCAGTGATGGCGCGACCACGCCCATCGCCACGTTGATGCACTTCGCGCCCGATCTGGAGTGGCAATTACATCAAATTGGGGACGATGCGCAGCAGCGGCTGGTCGTCATTGAGCAGGCGTTGAGGGAGGTCGGACAAATCACCGACGACAGACAACGCACATAAACGCGCCTTAGGGTCAGGGCGTGAGTGACAATAACAACAAGAGTCAGCAGGGGTGGAATCGTGTTAAAGGGTCGTAAACTTTTCAGTCTGAGCCTCATCGTGGTGGCCATGAGCGGCTGCGCCGTCAACAGCCAGCCGGTATCCAAAGCGGAAGGTGAGCAGCGTATTCAGCAGGATAAAATCGCCATGTTCAGCAAACAGGAGCCGGTCACCGCGCCGATTACGCTCTATGACGCCATGGCGAGGGCGCTCAAATACAACCTGGAAGCCCGTCTGAAGGTGATGGAGCAGGCATTATCGCAACAGCAACTGGAGCTTGCGCGCTATGACATGCTGCCGCAGATTGCCATGTCGGCCGGCTACGTTGGCCGCAGCAACACCAGCGCCTCCAGCAGCCGAAGCGTTGAAACCGGGCGACAATCACTGGAGCCTTCAACCTCACTGGACCAGAACCGTGACGTCGCCGACCTGACAATGGTCTGGAACGTACTGGATTTCGGCGTCAGTTATGTCAGCGCCAAACAGCGGGCCGATCAACGCTGGATTGCCGATGAACGCAAACGCAAAGTCGTGCATACCGTTATTCAGGATGTGCGTTCAGCCTACTGGCGGGCCGTGGCAGCAGAACGCCTGCTGGGCCGTATCGACAGTCTGATTGACCGGGTTAATCAGGCACGTGAAGCGAGTGAGCATATGAGCGCGCAGCAGGTGGGCGATCCGGTTGAAGTACTGAGTTATCGCCGCACGCTGATAGATGCCGTGCGTCAACTGGAAGAGCAACGGCGGGCGTTATCACTGGCGAAAACCGAGCTGGCGACCTTAATGAACCTGCCGCTGGA
This sequence comes from Kosakonia oryzendophytica, assembly GCF_900094925.1. Lineage (GTDB taxonomy): Bacteria > Pseudomonadota > Gammaproteobacteria > Enterobacterales > Enterobacteriaceae > Kosakonia > Kosakonia oryzendophytica. The sequence continues at coordinate 115,549 of NZ_FMAY01000003.1, forward strand.
TACCGCCTATACGCTGGCGTTACCGGAAAAAGATGACATGACGGTGCCGCAACTGAATGTCGATTTCGCTACCCTGGAGCAGACGGCGCTGTTAAGCCGCCCGGAACTGAAAGAGCAGGATTATCAGGTGCGTATTCATGCAGCCGAAACCCGTAAATCGCTGCTGCGCATGTTGCCGGGACTGGAGGTCAGCGCCGGCGGTCACTATGACAGCAACTCGTTTATGGTGAACCAGAGCTGGGCAGATGTGGGGGTAAAGGTTACCTGGAACCTGTTTAATCTGCTATCCGGTCCTGCGGCTTACAAAACGGCGAAGGCCAATGAGAGCGTCTCTGAGGTTCAACGCCAGGCGATGTCGCTGGCCATCATGGCACAACTGTACGTCGCCCGTGCGAATTTTAATGAAGCGCAGCGCCAGTACAAAACCAGCGAGGAGCTGAGCGATCTGGACGGTCAGATTGCCGGGCAGTTGCGAAACCGCTACAAAGCAAACAGTATCGGGGAGTTGCAGCTGATTCAGGGGGAACTGAACGCGCTGAATGCCTCTCTGCGTCAGGATTTGGCCTACGCAGAACTGCGTAACACCTACGGTCAGATCCTCTCGACCGTCGGGCTGGATTTGCTGCCAAAAACACTGCCGTCCGATCGTCTTGCCGATATCAGTCAGGCGCTACGCCAGTCAGAAAGCCACTGGCAAAAAGGCAATATCAGCGCCATGCAGTCGTTCTGATCCGTCGCTCCGTGCTGGCGTCTGCAACAGAGGCGCCAGCCCCTCTCGCAGGCTTCAATAATAACCTTTCAGGGTTTCCAGCAAGGCACAGGCGGCTTTTGAAAGCTGCATATGCCCGGCATGGAGCACACCCACACATTTTTCAATGCGCGGATTGTCCAGTGGGAGACACACCGCGCCAAGCGACGCCATTTGACTCTGGCAAAGCGCGGGCACGGCGCTGACGCCCAGACCACTGGCAACCATCCGGCCCACCGTCACCAGTTGGTGGCTCTCCAGCGCCACATCCAGTTTTCGCCCGCTGCGGGCTAACTCTTCTTCCAGCATCAGGCGCACCGCAGAAGGGCGTTGCAGGGTAATAAAATCCATGGTCAGCAATTCCCGCCAGCAGAGATGGCTTTTGGCTGCCAGTGCGCTCTCTTTCGGCACAATCGCGACAAAACGATCAATACCGAGCGGCGTAAAGAGCAGGTTGTGGGTCGGCGCAGGTTCAAACGCAATACCCATTTCCACCCTCCCTTCACGCACCATTTCAATGACCTGCTCATTGATCACATCATGCACCGTTACGTTGATGCCCGCATAGCGATCGCGGAAGGCTTTCAGCACCTCCGGCAGGATGTTCGCCGCAAAAGAGGGCATTGCCGCGACAGATATTTTCCCCCGTTGCAGCGTAAAGCACTGGCGCATCGCCTCTTCTGCGCTGTCCCAGTCAGCCAGCAACTGCCGGGCGATGGGCAAAAACGTTTCCCCTTCCTGCGTCAGCGTGACTTTTCGGGTGCTTCGTTGCAGTAAAGGGCCGCCCAGCGCCTCCTCCAGTCCTTTGATCGTCAGACTCAACGCGGGCTGTGAAAGCGCCAACCTTTCGCTGGCATGCGCGAAATTCAGAGTGTGAGCTACCGCTAAAAACGCGCGTAACTGTTTGACGCTCATTCTCATTTTTTCATCTGTTAACTAATTGAAAAAAATTAGTTAACAACAAATTAATAAAAAATCCTAATGAATGGGTCACAAATTCAAAATTCACAAATCAGTGGAGGCCTTTAATGATACCCGCACCGGATAGAGGGGAGATAAAAATGGCGGGACTGGATAAACGTGTCACCAGCTACGCGCAGGCGCTGGACGGACTCACAGACGGAATGACGCTGCTGGTGGGCGGCTTTGGTCTGTGCGGCATACCCGAAAATTTGATCGCTGAAGTCAGGTCACGCAACGTGCAGGAACTGACTGTCGTGTCTAATAACTGCGGCGTGGATGATTTCGGCCTCGGTTTACTACTGGAAAGCCGCCAGATACGAAAAGTGGTGGCCTCGTATGTGGGAGAAAACGATCGGTTTGAGCAGCAGGTGCTCAGCGGCGAACTGGTCGTCGAACTGACGCCACAAGGCACGCTGGCGGAAAAAGTCCGGGCAGGCGGTGCCGGTATTCCGGCTTTTTATACCGCGACTGGTTATGGCACGCCGGTGGCTGAGGGCAAAGAAAGCCGCCGCTTCGGCGATCATCACTGCATTCTTGAAACAGCTATCACCGGTGATTTTGCCCTGATTAAGGGCTGGAAAGCCGACTGGTACGGCAACGTCATCTATCGTCATACCGCGCAAAACTTCAATCCGCTGATGGCGACGGCGGGCCGCATCACCGTCGTGGAAGTTGAGGAAATTGTCCCACCGGGTGAGCTTCCGCCCTCCGCCATTCATACGCCGGGGATCTACGTTGACCGGCTCATTGTAGGGCGCTTCGAAAAGCGCATTGAGCAGCGCACAGTGCGTAAAGAGGGAGCGGGCTTATGTTAACGCGCGAACAGATGGCGATGCGTGTAGCGCAGGAGCTGCGCGATGGGTATTACGTCAACCTTGGCATCGGTATTCCGACGCTCGTCGCAAACTATATTCCCACCGGGATGGATGTGATGTTGCAGTCTGAGAACGGTCTGTTGGGCATGGGAGCGTTTCCTGATGAGGAGAACGTCGATGCCGACATGATTAACGCAGGCAAACAAACCGTGACAGCGCGAACCGGTGCGGCGATTTTCGACTCGGCGCAGTCGTTCGCCATGATCCGCGGCGGTCATGTTGATCTCACCGTGCTGGGTGCGTTTGAAGTGGATGTTGAAGGCAACATTGCCTCCTGGATGATCCCCGGCAAAGTCGTCAAAGGAATGGGGGGCGCGATGGATCTGGTGGCCGGGGCGCAAAACATCATTGTCGTGATGACCCACGCCTCAAAGCGGGGTGAATCGAAACTGTTGCCCCGCTGTACATTACCGCTGACGGGCGTGGCGTGTATCCGCCGCGTACTGACCGATCTGGCCCTGCTTGAAATTGAGAATGGCGCGTTTGTCCTGCGGGAGTATGCGCCGGGCGTCAGCATTGAGGAGATTGCCCGCAAAACCGCCGGGCGTCTTATCGTCCCGGACGATGTACGAGAGATGAGCTTCCCGGAGACGCAGCCATGAAAGAGGTGATGATTGTCGGGGCAACACGAACGCCCATCGGCGCGTTTCGCGGCATGCTCTCTCCCCTTTCCGCCGTCGAGCTGGGCGCGAACGTGGTGCGCAGTGTGCTGGCGCGCAGCCATGTTCCGGCCACTCTGGTTGATGACGTCATTTTGGGGCACGTTTTAACGGCCGGATGCGGGCAAAACCCGGCGCGCCAGGCTGCCATCACAGCAGGCCTGCCGATCACAACCCCCGCGACCACGGTCAATCTGGTGTGCGGTGCGGGGCTGAAAGCCGTACAACTGGCGGCGCAGGCTATTCGCTGCGGTGACGCGCAGGTGGTTGTGGCCGGCGGGCAGGAAAGCATGAGCAATGCCCCTTACCTGTTAAAAAAAGCGCGCGAAGGCCTGCATTTGGGGCACGCCGCGCTACAGGACAGCATGATCATCGACGGGCTGTGGGATGCATTTCATGACTATCACATGGGGATCACAGCGGAAAACCTCGCGGAAAAGTATGCCATTAACCGGGAAAGCCAGGACATCTTTGCGGTTCAATCGCAACAAAAAGCCGCCACCGCCATCAGTGCGGGACATTTCCGGGCGGAAATCACGCCGGTAAGTGTCACTAAGGGCAAGCTCCCCCCGCAGATTGTGGATACCGATGAACAACCCCGCCCGGACACCACCCTTGAACAACTGGCGCGACTGCGCCCGGCATTTCGCCGCGAGCATGGCACCGTTACCGCCGGTAATGCTTCTCCCCTCAACGATGGCGCGGCGGCCGTGCTGTTAATGAGCGCCGAACAGGTACAGCAATGGGATCTGCCAGTATTGGGCAGGATCGTGAGTTGCGCGGTGACCGGCGTCGATCCGTCCGTGATGGGCATAGGCCCGGTGAGCGCCTGCCGGATAGCGCTGGAGCAGTCCGGATGGACGCTGGATGAGGTAGATCTCATCGAAGCCAACGAAGCATTTGCCGTCCAGGCGCTGGCGGTTGGCAACGTGCTTAACTGGGACAGCAATAAGGTCAATGTTAACGGCGGTGCGATTGCGCTGGGCCACCCTATCGGCGCGTCGGGTTGCCGAATCCTCGTGACATTGCTCCATGAAATGCAACGCCGACATGCCCGCAAAGGGCTGGTCACACTTTGCGTCGGCGGTGGGCAAGGCATCGCCATGACCATTGCGCGCTAGTCCCTGACGTCTCGTTCGGTAGCCGAATACAACACTGATAGTGAGGAGCCATAATGAGTGTTTTGATAGCCCTGGCGGCACTGGCATTACTGATGCTGGCTGCCTACCGCGGATACAGCGTGATTCTTTTTGCCCCTCTCGCGGCGCTTGGCGCCGTGCTGCTGACCGATCCTGGCGCGGTAGGCCCGACCTTTACCGGCTTGTTTATGGAAAAAATGGTTGGTTTTGTGAAGCTCTACTTCCCGGTGTTCCTGCTCGGCGCGGTATTTGGCAAGCTGATTGAGTTGTCGGGTTTTTCCCGTTCAATTGTTGCCGCCGCCATTCGCCTCCTCGGGAGTCGCCACGCGATACCGGTTATTGTGCTGGTCTGCGCCCTGTTGACGTACGGCGGCGTATCGCTGTTTGTGGTGGCTTTTGCGGTCTATCCGTTTGCCGCAGAGCTCTTCCGCCAGAGCGGGATCCCCAAGCGTCTGATCCCGGCGACCGTCGCGTTGGGAGCGTTCTCGTTCACGATGGACGCCCTGCCCGGCACGCCGCAGATCCAGAATATTATTCCCACCAGCTTTTTTGGCACGCATGCCTGGGCTGCGCCGTGGCTCGGCTTGATCGGGTCGCTGTTTATCCTCTTTTTTGGTCTGTTGTGGCTGGAGCGCCAGCGCCGGAAGGCGCAACATGCCGGGGAAGGTTACGGCACGGATTTGCAAAATGAACCGGAGACGCCTGACGACGTCCGTCTGCCCCACCCGCTGATTGCGCTCTCACCGTTGCTGCTGGTGGGTATCCTTAACTTGTTGTTCACCCGTTGGATCCCGCAGTGGTATGGCGTCAGCCATGAACTGAGGCTTCCAGGACTGGCGAAGCCTATCGTCACCGAGGTTGGCAAAATTACCGCCATCTGGGCGGTGGAAGCTGCGCTCATTTCCGGGATCCTGCTGGTATTGATATTTGGTATTCATAACATTCGCGGCCGCCTGGCGGAAGGCAGCCGGACTGCGGTAAGCGGCGCCATTCTGGCAGCCATGAATACCGCATCGGAATATGGTTTTGGTGCCGTAATTGCCGCCCTGCCCGGTTTTCTGGTGCTGTCGAAAGCGTTATCCGCGATTCCTGACCCATTATTAAATGAAGCGATAAGCGTGACGGCGCTCGCCGGGATCACCGGTTCCGCCTCTGGGGGAATGAGCATCGCGCTGGCCGCGATGGCTGATACCTTTGTTGCGGCTGCGCACGCCGCCAACATCCCGCTTGAGGTGTTGCACCGTGTGGCCTCGATGGCAAGCGGCGGGATGGATACGCTCCCGCATAACGGTGCGGTCATCACGCTGCTGGCGATCACCGGTCTGAGCCATCGCCAGGCCTATGGCGGTATTTTCGCCATCACCCTCATCAAAAGCATGGCGGTACTTTTTGTCATTGCCGTGTTCTATCTGACCGGCATTGTGTAAGGAGAGAAACGTGAATCTGAACGGTAAGACAGCATTAGTCACTGGTTCGACAAGCGGCATCGGTTTGGGGATCGCCAGCGTGCTGGCAAAAGCGGGCGCACAGCTCATCCTCAATGGTTTCGGCGACAGTGATAGCGCACGCGCGCAGATAGCAAGTCTTGGGAAAACTCCCGGTTATCACGACGCCGATCTGCGTGATGTTCAGCAAATCGCTGCAATGATGGCCTATGCGGAAAGGGAGTTTGGCGGCGTGGACATTGTGATTAATAACGCCGGGATCCAGCATGTCGCGCCAGTGGAGGCGTTCCCGGTTGAAAAATGGGATGACATTATTGCCATCAATCTCTCTTCTGTTTTCCATACCAGCCGCCTTGCGCTGCCCGCTATGCGTGCGCGAAACTGGGGACGCATCATCAATATCGCGTCAGTTCATGGACTGGTGGCCTCAAAAGAAAAATCGGCCTATGTGGCAGCCAAACATGGCGTGGTTGGTTTTACCAAATCGCTGGCGCTGGAGACGGCCAATACCGGCATCACCTGTAATGCCATCTGTCCGGGCTGGGTACTGACCCCACTGGTGCAGCAGCAAATCGATAAACGCATTGCCGCTGGCGAGGAACCTGAACAGGCCCGAAGTCAGTTGTTAGCGGAAAAACAGCCGTCCGGTGAGTTTGTTACCCCGCAACAACTTGGCGAACTGGCGCTGTTTTTATGCAGCGACAGCGCCGTACAGGTGCGGGGCGTGGCATGGAATATGGACGGTGGCTGGGTCGCGCAATAATCATTTGACACGAGAGAGAGAAAAGCCACCCGCCAATATAGGGGTGGCTTGAGACCTTCCTGATACATAACCATCGTCACGGTTGGCTGTACCGATCATTTCATACCGCAATGTTATACATATCACTGTATCGGTTTACATAGACACACCGGTTCCGCCCGGTATGTTTCCCGTGATAGAGAGCTTTGTCCGCTCTTTCCAGTATCCGGTGCAAACTCTCATTTTCATGCACCTGGGTTAACCCGGCAGTAAAGGTTATTTTTATGCTGTGATCACCTGCGGCGATTTCCGTATTGGCGACCAATAATCGGATCCTTTCTGCGATAGCAAAGGCATCTTCATCGCTGGAAGCATGGAGTAAAATAATAAACTCTTCGCCACCGTAACGATAAACAGGCTCACACTTGCGCGTCTCATCCTCTAACTGAATAGCCAACGCGCGTAACACCAGATCGCCGGTCAAATGACCATAGTTGTCATTGATTTTCTTGAAATGATCAATATCCAGTAGCAGCAAATAGAGGCCTTCTTTCGCAAACTTTTCTGATGTCTTCTCAAAGGACTCGTCAAGCGTTCGACGCAACGGCAAGCCGGTTAAGGTATCAAAGCTGGTGCGCCGCTGCAGAAGGTGCGTCTTATACAGCGTCAACGACTGATTAAAGGCCAACAGCGCTGATGCAAACGCCTCAAATGCGTCAGCGGAGGCTTCATTAAACGTCAAGACCGCCAGCAACTCCCGACATTTTTCATGTATGCCGACGTGTTTATGATAAATATCCTGCAGATAACTTTTATCATCCCGGTCTTCATTAAGTTTTTGCTGAAGCCAGATACCGAATTCACAACGCTCATGTGCATTACAGCTTGTTATATCTGAAGCATGATCATGTTTCTTCGAAACATAATACAGAACGTTAACTAACCATTTAAAATGTGCATCAGATGATTTATTAAGCCCGGAAATAGTGGCATCAATATACTTATATTCCCTATTCAATTCCCATTCCTCTCCGTAATATTTCCCAAAATAATAACAGAAGACAACTATAATTCCGTAAAGCAAACCAGCATGATCAGTAAGGTTATTGTCAAAAAGCTTAAAGCCGGGAATATACGTATCGTTGTATTTCATGAAGAAAAAGGCTGCCAGCACTGCTGACAGCCTTGTGTGATCCTGGGGTGATAAAGATAAGAAGGAATTAAACGTCTGACGTTTAATTAAATACACCATTGATGATGGCGGTCACAACTGCCGTACTCAATGCAACCAGCACTAAATCATCCCCCACAATGCGCCACTCATAGCCCGGATAATAGGGCAGTTGACCCAGCATTGAGGCCGGAACTGTCTTTTTAGCAATGCCCGGAGGGAGCGGTTTTCCCCGGGCCAGGTTTTTCGCAATGCCAGGAGGAAGAGCCTGATATCCCACCAGACCATAGTTAACAGCCAGCTGGCGCGCGGTTGAGAAACTGATATCGGATTCTACGTGATCGGGTTTACCTTTATTTTTACCCTGCCCATTTGATTGCTGTGCAGAAGCGTTATTGTTACCGTGATTACCACTATTACCGTGACCGCCTCCGTTACCATTTCCATTGCCGTTACCATGCCCGTTGCCGGGATTTGCCAGTACAGGGGTAGCCATCACAGACAATGAAATTACTGCGGCTATAGCGGTTGAAATACTGCGACGCGTAAACATGATCATTCCTTCAGGGTGGGAGTACTGTTTTAAATTTTATAATAGAGATGCGAATTTTCTATCTCTCTAATTCTTATTTTTTCGCCTGCGAAAATTTGCATTAAAGATTAAAAAACAACTCTTACTACTGAAAAATCATTCTATTCAGCGCGATACAAAACCTTAAGAAATTAAGGTAACGTTTCTTATATCACGGTTATCTGTACTCTCGCCCTGGTTATGCCAATGACAGTGACAAAAAGGCCCGCTTTCGCGGGCCTCAGAGAGACATCACATTAACGTGAACGTATCAGGCATGATGTTCGATAACGTTATTGGCGTTTTCGATCGCAATTTTGCGCGGTTTTTCACTCTCCGGAATGTCCTGATAAATAGAGAGCTGTAAAAGACCGCTTTCAAGTTTTGCATTGCTGACGCGGGCATGTTCCGGTAAGGAAAAACTCAAACGAAAGTCTGAACGACGGATGCCTTTGTATATCCAGCCTTGTTCATCCTGAGATTCGTTCTCAGCACGTTTACCCGAGATATTAAGGTTACCGCCGACGGTCTCGATTTCGAGCTCATCTTCCTTCCAGCCCGGCACGCTGACATTTAACAGGTAGTTGTTTGCATCGACTTTTTTCAGATCATAGGCCGGTAACGATGCCACAGGGGAGTCCCCGGTTAACTGGCTAAAGAGTCTGTCGATGCGGTTAAAACGGTCAGCAAAAGCAGAATCAGAAAAGCCTGGGAGTGCTGACAAGGTTCTGAGTGCCATAAATTAACCTCCTGAATAATCGATTCAAAAGCTCAAGTTACAGGCAAGCGTTGCTTGTCCGCTGGTAGAGATAATGCCTGCCAACCGTTTTTCAAGGGGGAAAAGGGAAAATTTTTCAACCTTGCGGGCCAGGACTCAGAAGCGGCAAGGATAAACCATCCGGCCAGGCAAACCGGCCGCTTTTATAGCCCGATGCTCAGTTCGCCACACTGTCACCGTATTGAAAATTTAGCTTATGACCATAAGCCAGCTTGAAGTCGCTGCCAGCACTACTACCAGGATCATTAATTTTATGAATCGGAATGCGGTAATTTGCGATTAGTCTGTTTTAGCGCCGTGAGCTATAACATGTACAACGGATATGACTTATGACAAGTACCAACTTATTTACTGGCGGTGGCGATGTCGCATCTGCCAGTTTTTATTTTTATCGCACACAGGTTCCCCCCAATACACCGGCTGAAGGCACTCCTTTTTGGTGTCGTCCCGTATGTCATTCACTTGCCCTGTGACGGTTTCATTCGTTTTGTGAGAAGTGAAATGATTCCGATTGATTCACGGCCCAATTTGGTGATGGCATCCCCTGGTTTTATTTGTCTATCTGAACGATATTAAATATTCACATCACAGAGATACTCGTGACAGAACATTTCTTGTTTGCCAGTGAACACCATCGTGTTTTTTGAGGAGAAGTTATGAAGCCAGTAGAAGACGTGATTAATGATCTGCAGTGTCGTGCTTTAGCGTATGAAATAATTTTTCAGTCTCTGTTCACTGAGCTGCCTCAATTTTTCAAAGATAAAGCTATTGAGAACATCGAACTCAACTTCAAAGCATTTGAGTCTGGTACACAGTCTGAATCAGGGAAAGTAAAGCTTGAAGCAGCAAAAGCGGTTGCGTCCAGAATTATGGGAGTGAAGCTTAAATCGTCTTCTCAGGGTTGATGCAAAAACGGGCACTGGTGATGGCTGTTTACTGGGAAATGGTACGCCCTACAGGGTTCGAACCTGTGACCTACGGCTTAGAAGGCCGTTGCTCTATCCAGCTGAGCTAAGGGCGCATTTCGTGGATGATGCTCCCTGCAAGGGGAAACGCCTGGAATTATACGGTCAGCGCCTGGTGAGTCAATGACTTTTCCGCCGGTTGCTTGCTTAGTGAACGGCAGTGCACATTTTCACAACGTTTCCCGACCGCGAACCGCCCACTACGCCCCGCTCTCCCCCGTTTCGGGCGGAGGCGGGGAGGAAAACCACAAACGATAACTGACAGCACGCCGCGCTTCTGACAAAATAGCCACATCCCCCTTAGTTGAATGACAGATGGAATCCTCTCTCTGATGGCAGCAAAGATTATTGATGGTAAAACGATTGCGCAGCAGGTGCGCTCTGAGGTTGCGGAAAAAGTTCGGGCGCGTCTGGCGGCCGGAAAACGTGCACCTGGCCTGGCTGTCATACTGGTTGGCAGCAATCCTGCATCGCAAATTTATGTCGGCAGCAAGCGCAAAGCCTGCGAGGAAGTGGGTTTCATCTCCCGCTCTTACGATCTCCCGGAAACCACCAGCGAAGCCGAATTGCTGGAGCTTATCGACAAACTGAATACCGATAGCACCATTGACGGTATTCTGGTTCAGCTGCCGCTGCCTGCGGGCATCGACAACGTGAAAGTGCTGGAGCGTATTGCGCCAGACAAAGATGTTGACGGTTTTCACCCTTATAACGTCGGTCGCCTGTGTCAGCGCGCGCCGCGCCTGCGTCCGTGCACACCGCGCGGTATCGTTACGCTGCTGGAGCGTTACAACATCGATACCTATGGACTGAATGCGGTCGTGATTGGCGCCTCCAACATTGTCGGTCGCCCAATGAGCATGGAGCTGTTGCTGGCGGGTTGTACTACCACCGTTACGCATCGTTTCACCCGCAACCTGCGCCACCATGTGGAAAACGCCGATCTGCTGATCGTCGCTGTGGGAAAACCGGGTTTTATTCCCGGTGAGTGGATCAAAGAAGGTGCGATCGTGATTGATGTCGGTATTAACCGTCTGGAAAACGGTAAAGTCGTCGGCGATGTGATTTATGAAGAAGCTGCTGCGCGCGCCTCATATATCACCCCCGTTCCGGGTGGCGTCGGCCCGATGACCGTTGCCACCCTCATCCAGAACACGCTGCAAGCGTGTGAAGAATACCACGATGTAGAAGGCGCATAAGATGGCAACATTTTCCCTTGGTAAACACCCGCACGTTGAGCTGTGCGATCTGCTGAAACTGGAAGGCTGGAGCGAAAGCGGCGCACAGGCGAAAATCGCCATCGCCGACGGTCTGGTGAAAGTGGATGGCGCAGTCGAAACGCGCAAGCGCTGCAAAATCGTTGCCGGGCAGACGGTGAGTTTTGAAGGTCAGAGCATCACCGTTACCGCGTAATCCGCTCTCCCCGTTCGGTGAGAGCGAAAACTGCCCCCTCTTCTTCTGAAGAAGAGATTGGGTGAGGGGAATGTGTTGTCATTCCCCCTCACCTATCACGGTTAATTATCGATCAACCTCAAAGAATCACGATCTCATTTGGCTGAATGTAAAAATTTAGTTGCGGCTGACGCCTGCTTCTCTCACGATAAGTAGAACGTTCTACTAAAACGTTCTACTTACAATAACAGCGCTAAAAGAGCGCACTTTCGGGGGAGATCAGCATGAGTCTGATATCAGGTTTTGTTAAATCGTTGTCTAAATTGTCGATGATCGGCCGCGCCTTAATGCTGCCTATCTCGCTGCTACCCGCTGCTGGCCTGTTACTGGCTTTCGGCGACAAATTCCACCTGCCGCTGATGATGAACGCTGGCGGGGTAATTTTTGACAATCTGCCGATGCTTTTTGCTATCGGCTCTGCTGTTGGGCTGGCATCGGAATCCGGCATTGCGGCACTGTCGGCGGCGGTGTCCGTGTTTGTCACCAATATCACTATCGGCACAATGCTAAGCATCACGCCGGAAATGGCCTCGCAGGGCGGAAAATACGCAATGGTGGTCGGCATTCCGACGTTGCAAATGGGCGTCTTCGGCGGGCTAATCTGCGGTATCCTGGCCGCCTGGTGCTATAACCGCTTCCACACCATGCAGTTGCCGGAGTTCCTCGGGTTCTTCTCCGGTAAGCGCTTTGTTGCCATCGCCACCGCTTTCCTGTCGTTTATCCTTGGCCTGCTGCTGCCCTATGTCTGGCAACATATCCAGGCGGGCATCGATGCACTGTCGATTATCGTCAATGGCGATAACCAGGCCGCCTCAACCTTTATCTTCGGGCTCGTCGAACGCGCGCTGATCCCGCTCGGTCTGCACCATATCTGGTATCCGTCATTCTGGTATTCGTTTGGCGATTACACCACCCAGGCAGGCCAGGTTATCCACGGCGACCAGACTATCTGGTTCAAAATGTTGGAAGAAGGCACCAAAACCTTTAGCAGCGACACTTACCAGAATGCCGGTAAATTTATGCAGGGCGAGTTTCCGCTGATGCTGTTCGCACTGCCTGCGGCTTGCCTGGCGATGTACCACGAAGCGCATACCCGCAATAAGAAAATTGCTTTCGGGATCCTGTTCTCTGCGGCGTTAACCTGCTTCCTGACGGGGATCACCGAGCCTGTCGAATTTACCTTTATCTTCGTGGCACCGATCCTCTACGTCTTTAACGCCATCATGGCTGGCCTGGCGTACATGACCATGTATTTGCTGCATGCGCATATCGCCAAATCGTTCTCCGCCGGGTTTATCGACTATCTCTCGTTCGGTATTCTGCCGTCGTTTAACGGTTACCAGACCCACTTTTTGAATGCGGTCATCGTCGGCATTCCGATGGCGCTGATTTACTACTTCACCTTCCGCTTCGTGATCCGCCGTTTTGATGTAAAAACACCAGGACGAACCGACGTCACAGCCACTGCGGATGACAAAACGGATAGCGAACTGGCCACCGAAATCATCAGCATGCTGGGCGGCGCAGAGAACATCGACTCTGTCGGATCCTGCATCACTCGTCTGCGCCTGGAAGTGGCGAAGAGTGACAAGGTGGATAAAGACGGTCTGAACGGACTGGGGGCGCGCGGCGTGGTGTTCGTGGGTGAGAGCGGTATTCAGGTTATTTTCGGCGCGAGGGCACAATTTATCGCCCAGACCATGTCCACAATGATCGGCAAATAATAAGATAACGGCCTGATGCGTCTCCTGGTATTGCCGGGAGACGTTGTAGTATCAGGCTGATTATCGTGAAATTTCAGGGAGCGGTTTTGAAGAAAGTCAGCATCATTGATGTCGCAAAACAGGCCGGCGTATCGGTCTCAACCGTTTCGCTGGTGCTACGCCAGAAAGGGAAAATCTCAAATGCGACCATCGATAAAGTCCATGCGGCTATCGATGCGCTCGGTTATGTTCACAATGTTGCCGCCGCCAATCTGCGCGCCAACACCTCTAATCTTATCGGGCTGATCCTGCGCGATTTCAGCGACAGCTTCTCCATCAAAGTGATGGCCAGCATCGTTCAGGAGCTGGAAAAACAGGGCTATATGGTCTTCCTGGGACAACCCTTGAATGACGGCGAACACCTGGAACGTTGCCTGCTCTCTTTCAAACAACAAGGTGTCGCGGGAGTGATTTATCTCGCTTCCGATACGCGAAGCGCCACCCTGCCTGCACAAATCCGTGAATGCCCGCTCCCGTTGGTCGTGGTGTCCCAATCCCTGCTCGATGAGCCGTGTGATCTGGTGATGCGTGATAACCGCCAGGCCGCCAGTCTCGCCACGCGTTATCTGATTGAGCGTGGCCACCGTAATATCGCCTATATCGGTGGTATCGAAGGCGACCTGATCCGCCAGCAGCGCTTATCAGGGTTTCGTAGTGCTATGGCACAATACGGGTTGGTCCTGCGTGAAGAGTCCACCCCGGCCTGCAGCGATGACACCCGAGCGGCGGGTTATGCTGTCCGGGAATTACTGGAAAAAAACAGCACGATTACGGCCCTGCTTTGTCACTCCCCGGACGCGATGATCGGCTCTATTTCCGGTATTCACCAGACCGGTCATACGGTCGGTAAAGATGTGTTCCTGTCGCAGCAAGTGGCGCTGATCGGCTTTGAAGATATGCTGCATGTGAACCTCACCTCACCGTCGTTTACCTATGTTTCTTCAGCCAGCGAGGAAACCGGGCGTCAGGCGGCAGGGCTTATCATGCGCAAGCTGAAAGAGCCGACACTGCAAACGCAACGAATTACGCTCTCTGGTCAGTTAATTGCCCGGGAATCGGCATAAAAAGCGTGAAAACGCGGGCACCGTTATAACGGCAGAAGATTCAGATAACACCGCACTCATTTTGCCTGCCGACAGCGCTATAATTCCCTTTTTGCTCAGAGACATACCCCATGCCAACGATTGTTACCCATGCTGCTGTTCCCCTTTGCCTTGGATTAGGCCTCGGCAGCAAAGTTATTCCACGCGGTTTATTACTGGCGGGTATCGGCCTGGCCATGCTACCGGACGCCGACGTACTGGCGTTTAAATTCGGTATTGCCTACGGCAATGTGTTCGGTCATCGCGGGTTTACGCACTCCTTGCTGTTTGCTTTCGTGGTGCCGCTACTGGTGACCTGGCTGGGGCGAAAATGGTTTAAAGCCAGTCTGTTGCGTTGTTGGGCATTTCTGACGGTGTCGCTGCTGTCGCACAGTTTGCTGGATGCTATCACCACCGGGGGTAAAGGCGTTGGCTGGTTATGGCCGTGGTCAGACGAACGGTTTTTTGCCCCGTGGCAGGTGATTAAAGTGGCACCTTTCGCGCTATCACGCTACAACACGCCATACGGGCATCAGGTGATTATCTCTGAACTGCTGTGGGTATGGCTGCCGGGAGCGGTGGTGATGGGATTATTGTGGTGGCGCAGGCGTTAACCGCCCGGCATGTAGTCGTTCACAGGCCGGATAAGACGCTAACGATTATCCGGCCTGTTTATTCTCACTGTTACTTACGGCGCCAGGTGGTCCCTTGCGGGCCATCTTCCAGCACGATACCCATCTCATTCAGACGATCGCGCGCCGCATCCGCCGCCGCCCAGTCTTTCGCTTTACGCGCATCCAGACGTTGCTGAATCAACTGCTCGATTTCCGCAACTTCGCCATCATCCGCCTGTGCACCGCTTTGCAGGAACAGATCCGGATCCTGCTCCAGCAAGCCCAGCACGCCGGATAATTTACGCAGATGCGCTGCCAGTGCGTTTGCCGCATGAGCATCTTCCGTTTTCAGGCGGTTAACGTCACGCGCCATATCAAACAGCACAGAGTAGGCTTCCGGCGTATTAAAGTCATCGTTCATCGCTTCGATAAAACGGGCTTCAAACGCCTCGCCGCCTTCCGCCGCGACCGAGGTATCCGTCCCACGCAGCGCGGTGTACAGACGCTCCAGCGCAGAACGTGCTTGCTTAAGATTCTCTTCGCTGTAGTTAAGCTGGCTACGGTAGTGACCCGACATCAGGAAGTAACGGATGGTTTCCGCATCGTAGTACTTCAGCACATCGCGCACGGTAAAGAAGTTACCCAGCGATTTCGACATCTTCTCACGGTCAACCATCACCATGCCGGAGTGCATCCAGTAATTGACGTATTCGCCATCGTGGGCGCAGGTCGACTGGGCAATTTCGTTTTCATGGTGCGGGAACATCAGGTCAGAACCGCCGCCGTGAATGTCAAAGTGCGAGCCCAATTGTTTGCAGTTCATCGCTGAACACTCAATATGCCAGCCCGGACGCCCTTCGCCCCACGGTGACGGCCAGCTCGGCTCACCCGGCTTGGACATTTTCCACAGCACGAAATCCATTGGGTTGCGCTTCACTTCTGCCACTTCAACGCGCGCGCCGGCCTGCAGTTGATCCAGATCCTGACGGGAAAGCTGACCATAGGTCGGATCGGTCGGCACGGAGAACATCACATCACCGTTATCCGCGACATACGCGTGGCCGCGCTCAAGCAGACGCTCAGTAATCTCAATAATTTCGTGGATATGGTGCGTCGCGCGGGGTTCGTTATCCGGACGCAGAATATTCAGCGCGTCAAAATCTTTATGCATCTCGACAATCATGCGATCGACCAACGCCACAAAGCTTTCGCCGTTTTCATTAGCACGCTTAATGATTTTGTCATCAATGTCAGTGATATTGCGCACGTACTTCAGCTTATAGCCCAGAAAACGCAAATAGCGGGCGACCACGTCAAACGCAACAAACGTACGGCCATGCCCGATATGACAGAGATCGTAAACAGTAATACCACACACGTACATGCCGACTTCCCCGGCATGAATAGGTTTGAATTCCTCTTTTTGGCGCGTCAGTGTATTAAAGATTTTTAACATCGAAGATTCCATGTAGACGTGTGTGGAGCGAAAGCTGCATATATTACCTGTAATTCAAACCCGAAGCAGCACACTTTGCAAGGTGATCCAACCTGCCGGTTATGCTATAACAAGCGACTATCTCTGGCCCATTGCCGGGTCTACGCACCACACTATCAGAACAGGATGCAATAATGGTTACTTTCCACACTAATCACGGCGACATCGTAATCAAAACGTTTGACGACAAAGCGCCTGAAACGGTTAAAAACTTCCTGGACTACTGCCGTGAAGGTTTCTACAACAACACGATTTTCCACCGTGTTATTAATGGCTTTATGATCCAGGGTGGCGGTTTTGAACCGGGCATGCATCAGAAAGCCACAAAAGACACCATTAAAAACGAAGCCAACAATGGCCTGAAAAACACCCGCGGTACGCTGGCAATGGCGCGTACTCAGGCACCGCACTCCGCCACCGCGCAGTTCTTCATCAACGTGGTCGACAACGACTTCCTGAACTTCAGCGGCGAAAGCCTGCAAGGTTGGGGCTACTGCGTGTTTGCTGAAGTGGTTGAAGGCATGGACGTTGTAGACAAAATCAAAGCGGTCGCTACCGGTCGCAGCGGTATGCACCAGGACGTACCAAAAGAAGACGTGCTCATTGAAAGCGTGACCGTTAGCGAGTAATTCGTGGCGACACTCTTTATCGCAGATTTACACCTGCAAACAGAAGAACCGGCGATCACCGCCGGTTTTCTGCGTTTTCTGGCGGGAGAAGCACGTAAGGCGGATGCGCTCTATATCCTGGGCGATCTGTTTGAAGCCTGGATTGGGGACGACGACCCAACCCCGCTACACCAGCAGATCGCGCAGGCGATTAAATCCCTCGTCGACAGCGGTGTGCCCTGCTACTTTATCCACGGCAACCGTGATTTTTTGCTGGGTAAACGTTTTGCCCGTGCCAGCGGCATGCAACTCCTGCCGCAAGAACAGGTGCTGACGCTGTATGGCCGCAACGTGTTGATTATGCATGGCGATACGCTATGTACCGACGATGTGGGCTATCAGGCATTTCGCGCCAAAGTCCATCAGCCCTGGTTACAGGCGCTGTTCCTCGCCCTGCCGCTCTTTATCCGCCGCCGTATTGCCCGGAAAATGCGGGCTAACAGCCGCGCCGCTAATAGCAGCAAATCGCTGGAGATCATGGATGTTAATCCGCAGACGGTCGTCGGGACAATGGAAAAACACCGCGTTCAGTGGCTAATCCATGGTCATACTCATCGTCCGTACATTCATACCCTGACGGCAAATAACGCGCCGGCGTTTCGCGCGGTATTAGGTGCCTGGCACAGCGAAGGGTCAATGGTGCGGGTGAGCGAGAGTGACGTGGAGTTGATCCCTTTTCCTTTCTGATTTTGGCTGCGTAGCACGGCGATAGATCCGCGAAACATCGCCACGCAACCGTTTTCCTTGTCCGTTTTACATGCTATTCTCTGTGCCCTCTTATGTAGTCTGAAGCACACCCACAGGAGTTTTGAGACGCATGTCTTCAAGCAACCAACCGGCGCGCATCGCCATTGTTATGGGCTCGAAAAGCGACTGGGCAACCATGCAGTTCGCCGCAGAAATCCTCGATACCCTGAACGTCCCGCACCATGTTGAAATCGTCTCTGCACACCGCACCCCGGATAAACTGTTCAGCTTCGCCGAAAACGCGGAGAACAACGGTTATCAGGTGATCATTGCCGGCGCTGGCGGCGCAGCGCATCTGCCGGGAATGATCGCGGCAAAAACACTGGTGCCCGTGCTGGGTGTGCCGGTACAAAGCGCGGCGTTAAGCGGCGTGGACAGCCTCTACTCCATCGTACAAATGCCGCGCGGCATTCCGGTGGGCACGCTGGCGATTGGTAAAGCAGGCGCAGCCAATGCCGCCCTGCTGGCAGCGCAGATTCTGGCGCAGCACGACGCCGCGCTGCATCAGCGTCTGGCGGACTGGCGTAACGCACAGACTGATGAGGTGCTGGATAACCCGGACCCGCGAGGTGCGGCATGAAACAGGTCTGCGTATTAGGTAATGGTCAGCTCGGGCGCATGTTACGCCAGGCGGGCGAACCGCTCAGTATTGCGGTCTGGCCCGTCGGGCTGGATGCCGATCCGCAAGCGGTACCCTTTCAGCACAGCGTGATTACAGCGGAAATCGAGCGCTGGCCGGAAACGGCCCTGACCCGAGAACTGGAACGCCACCCGGCGTTCGTCAACCGTGATGTATTTCCGGTGATTGCCGACCGCCTCACGCAAAAACAACTCTTCGATAAACTCTCGCTGGCGACAGCACCATGGCAGCTATTGGCAGAGAAAAGCGCATGGCCAGAGGTTTTCGCTCGCCTTGGTGAGCTGGCAATTGTAAAACGCCGCGTGGGCGGTTACGACGGTCGCGGGCAGTGGCGCTTACGTGCGGAAGAGACCGACCAGTTACCGGATGAATGCTATGGCGAGTGCATCGTCGAGCAGGGCATTCATTTCCTCGGTGAAGTGTCGCTGGTTGGCGCGCGCGCCCATGATGGTAGCACCGTGTTTTACCCGCTAACGCATAACCTGCATCAGGATGGGATCCTGCGCGCAAGCGTAGCATTCCCGCAGCCTAACGCAGCGCAGCAGCAACAGGCAGAAGCCATGCTGTCGGCGATTATGCATGAACTGAACTACGTCGGCGTGATGGCGATGGAGTGTTTTGTCACGCCAGCAGGTTTGTTGATCAATGAGCTGGCGCCGCGCGTGCATAACAGCGGGCACTGGACGCAAAACGGCGCATCAATCAGTCAGTTTGAGCTGCATCTGCGCGCCGTGGTGGATTTACCGCTGCCGCCGCCGGTAGTCAATAGCCCTTCGGTGATGATCAATCTGATTGGCAGCGATCTGAACTACGACTGGCTGAAACTGCCGCTGGTGCATTTGCACTGGTACGACAAAGAGGTGCGGCCGGGGCGCAAAGTGGGTCACCTGAATCTGAATGATACCGATACCGCCCGCCTGAGCGCGACGCTGGAAGCGCTGGTTCCCCTGCTGCCACCGGAATACGCCAGCGGCATTGCCTGGGCACAGTCGATGCTGTCGTAACGGCGGGTTTGCTCATCCGGCAGAAATGCCCGCTGGCGTCTACGCTTAGCGGGCTTGCATGCAAAACGCAGTACTAATGGCGATCGCGTTTATCGGCGCGTTTTGCCAACCAATCTCCCAGCACCTGCACCACCTGAACCAGCATAATCAGCGCCACCACCGTGACGATCATCACCTGCGTTTCATAGCGGTAATAGCCGTAGCGAATCGCCAGATCACCCACGCCACCACCGCCGACAATCCCCGCCATCGCCGAATAACCAATCAGGCTGACCAGCGTAATCGTCAGGCCACGCAGCAACCCGGCGCTGGCTTCCGGCAACAATACGGTGCAGATAATGCGTAACGGGCTGGCACCAAAAGCCTCCGCCGCTTCAATAATGCCTTTATCCACCTCGCGCAGCGCACTGTCCACCAGCCGGGCATAAAACGCTATCGCCGCCACTGACAGCGGTACCGACGCCGCAATCGGCCCGATGGTATTCCCCAACAGAAACTGCGTTAACGGCAGCAGCAGCACCAGCAGGATCACGAACGGCACCGAGCGGATCACATTCACCAACACGGAGCTCGCCAGATAAACCGCTCTGTTTTGCCAGAACAGATGCCTGTCGGTGACGAAAATCAGGAAACCGAGCGGCAAGCCGCCAATGATTGCCAGCACCGTTGAGATGCTCAGCATCTGGAAGGTTTCGCCAAAGGCCAGGCTCAGATCGGCCACTAAATCATCCACGGATCACCTCCACCTGTGCGGTACGGTTGCGAATATAGTCAACGGCTTCGCTCACAGCGGCAGGATTGTCCGCAGACGTTAATTGAACCACCAAAATACCCAGTGCTTTCTCGCCGATGTACTCAATTTTGCCGTGCAGGATATTGACCGCCACGCCAAATTTCACCGCGGCATCGGAGAGCACCGGCTGCTCGGCGGAATCGCCAATAAACAGAATCTTCAGTAGCTGCCCCGGTAGATGCTGCCGCAGGCGTTCCGGCAGGGTTAGATTGAGCGTGTGCGACACCAGCTGCTGTGTAAAAGCATGTTGCGGGTGGGCAAAGAGATCAAACACCGCCCCTTCTTCCACGACCTTACCGCCGGACATGACCGCCACCCGATCGCAGATCGATTTGATCACATTCATCTCATGGGTGATCAGCACGATGGTAATGCCCAGTTGTTGATTGATTTGCTTCAGTAACGCCAGAATGGTGGCAGACGTTTCCAGATCCAGCGCCGAAGTCGGCTCATCACAGAGCAGTACATCCGGATGATTGGCAATGGCACGAGCAATGCCAACACGCTGTTTCTGCCCACCACTAAGCTGCACGGGATAGCGGTTCGCTTTATCGCTCAATCCAACCAGCTCAAGGATTTCCGTCACGCGTGGGGCGATCTTCGCACGCGCCCAGCCCGCCGCCTTCAGGCTGAAGGCCACATTCTGTGCCACGGTGCGGGTATGCATCAGGTTAAAATGCTGAAAAATCATACCAATACGCTGACGCGCCTGACGCAGCGTTGCGCCATGAAGCGTAGAAATCGCCACGCCATTAATTTTTACGCTCCCCTGGCTCGGCCGCTGTAACGCATTCAGCGTACGCAGCAGCGTACTTTTGCCCGCGCCGCTGGTGCCCACAATGCCGAAGATCTCACCCGGCGCAATACGCAACGTCACGTCATCCACCGCCCGGGTGGTTGCCGTCGCGCCGCGGCCTGCGGGAAAATCCACGCAAACCTTTTCTATTTCAATCATGTCAACCTCAAACAGCAAAAGGCAGGCCGTAGCCTGCCCGTAAACTCAACCTGATGGTTATTTTTTGTCGGCGACGGCCATCCATTCGGGTTTCTGGAAGGCAGTAAAGATGTTTTTCGGATCGTCGATGACTGCGCGATAGGCGGGCGATTTCACCACTTCGACAATGTCTTTGGCGAAGGGCTTGTCCGCATCGTCGGTGCGCACGGCAATAATGTTTTTCAGGTTCTCATCCAGATGCTCTTGTTTCAGCGCTGAAGAGAGATCCATTCCGGCGGCAATGGCGAAGTTACCGTTGACCAGTGATGCCGTCGCGCTATCCAGCGTGCGCGGCAACTGCGCCGCTTCCAGCGGTTTAAACACCAGCCCTTTCGGGTTACTGGCAATATCCCGCTCGGAGGCTTTGGTCGGGTCAATACTCTCTTTGAGGGTAATAAGATTGAGTGATTGCAGGAAGCGCAGCCCGCGCGCCAGATTGGTCGGGTCATTGGACAGCGTCACAATGTCGCCTTTTTTCAGCTCATCCAGGCTCTTGATTTTATGGGAATAAAAGCCCATTCCCGCCGTTGGCACTGACAACAGTTTGGTCAGCTTCAGGCCCTTATCGGCAGTGAATTTATCGAAATAGAGGCTATGCTGGAACAGATTGGCGTCGATGCTGCCGTTCGACAGCGCCATGTTAGGCTGCACGTAATCGCTGAATTCGCGCACCACGACGTTATAGCCCTTCTCTTTCAGCGATGGCGCAATCGCCTGTTTGACCATATCGCCATACGGCCCCGGCGCCACACCGAACACAATGGTGTGCGGATCGCTGCTCGCATGCGCAAACGGTAAACCACATACCAGAAGTAATGCGCCGACGAAGGCGCGCAAACTGAGACGACGTCCCATAAATTCTCCCTAACGAGTTGGTCTGCTGTGTGACGCGCCGTGCAATGCGCCGCGTTCCATTTTCACCCTGTGAATAAGGCTGTCGACTAAGATGGCACAAACGCAACGCGGCGGTAATTGAAAAAAATTCAACTTGCTGTGAACTATGTCACTGAATGGCGGGGAGATATTGGTGAGGTAAGGCGATGAAGCATAACGAAAAGCCCTACCCGGAGCAGGGTGCTGGCACTCTCGTTATGCTTTTTATCGCTAAGCATTGCCGGATTTTAACGAAGCCATCCGGCAAATACCCGTCAACTTATCAGAAGTCGTAACGCAGACGAACGATGTTCATATCGCCCAGTTTTTTATCGGTGCTGTTGGTGAACACGTGTTCGTAATCAACACGGAAACCATAATCCAACTGGAAGGTTACGCCCAGACCGTTGTCGATACGTTCATAGTAACGACCGGTGGTGTATTTCAGGCGGTCGCCCATCACGTACGGCTGCACATATTTGAGCCCATACTGAGCCACCGGAATTTTATATCCGGCGTAATATTCAATACCCCACGCGTCACCCGCGAAGTAGTCGTGAACATTTTTCTGCCCTGTGGTGAGGAAGTTTTCATACCAACCGCCACCGAAGGAGAGAGTCCAGTTGTCCGGCGTCCAGCTCAGCGCAGTACCGTAGATGTTCTGGCTGTAAGAATCGGTATCACCCGACGTACTGTTACGCACGTTGGCTTTGGTGTAGTTCCACGCCGTACCCCATGACAGGTTTTTGGCCAGATGGTAATCAACACCCAGTGAACCGCCGCCATTACGTTTGTAACGGATGCTATTCGGTAACAGCAGATCGGTATCTTCGAACAGGTAGGATGCGTAGAGATCAACATCGCCGAAGCTGTTTTTATATTTCAGCATCTTGCGTGAACGATAAGAACCGTCGTAGTCGCCTTTCACACCGTTACCCGGCGCCTGAGCTTTCATATCGTAGTCCCAGACGTCAGTTTTCGCACCGACCACATCGTAGTACACGCTGTTCTGCTGACCGAAGGTCATGGTACCCCAGGTCTTACTTTTCAGACCGGTGTACAGCATGCGGCGAGACGTATAGTTGCTACCAGCAGCATAATGGCTGTCCCAGTCGAATACCGCCGGAACGTTCACGCCCAGTTCGTAGTAGCTGATCCAGCTAATATCATCGAACAGGTAGTAATCCGCAGCAAAACGGAAGCGAGTGCCGCCGTCATACCCGTTACGTTTGTAGGATGTTTTGTCCATGTCACCCATCGCGTTATCAAACTGCGCGCGGATAGACCCACCTACGGTGAAATTCAAACGACTCAGCGGATCGCCCGCTTTTGGATCCTGTTTCAGGACGGTGATTTCCGCCTGGCTTGCAAAAGACATCAATGCCACTGCTGCGCCGATGGCTGTCGCCACGGCAGTTGTTTTTATTTTCATGTTTTTCCCTTGAGATAGACACTGCTAAATAATTTTTAGCATGCAGATACTATCTGTAATAAACGGAACGTTTATAGGGATTTTTTAATGATTTGTGCTACTAAATATTTGATGTGTAAATGCTTACACATAGAAATACAAACACACCGGTAGACATGACCAGTGTGTGATGATAATCACTGTTAATTATTGAACTGACGGAATAATGCCTTGCCTTTTAGCAGTCGGAGCCCCAACCAGCCGCCGCACAGCGACAAGAGCAGCGCGCCGCATAACGGTAAGGTGACCCACAAACGCCAATCCGGCGCCCACGGGAAGTCAAACACCCGTGTTTGCAGTACCGCCAGGGCGGTCTCGGCGCCAATCGTTGCCACCAGCCCGGAAACCAGTCCCAGCAGAGCAAATTCACACCACAGCGTGGTACGGAGTAACCGCTTTCCGGCTCCCAGAGTACGCCAGACCACTAACTCCTGATGACGCTGGCGCATGCCGACCTGCACCTGCGCCAGCAGTAGCAGTACGCCACAAGCAGTCACCAGCACCACCATCACTTCCAGCGCACGACTCACCTGCTCCAGAACCTGTCCGACCTGTTTTAAGATCGCGCCAATATCCAGCAAGCTGATGGTGGGAAACTCGCGGTTAAGCTGTGTCAGCATGCCATTGCCGTTTTCCCAACGGAAACTGGTGAGCCAACTTTGCGGCTGCCCCTCCAGCGCCCCGGCCGGGAAAATAAAGAAGAAGTTTGGCCGCATGCTTTCCCAGTCGACCTTGCGCAGACTGGTAATTTTCGCGCTGAACGACTGGGTATCGCCAGTAAAGGTCACGCTGTCGCCCAGTTTCAGACCCAGCCTTTCCGCCAGCCCTTCTTCTATCGAGACTTCGCCCACTTTCGGTGGCCAGCTTCCGGCGGTGATGGGGTTATGGTCCGGACGTTGCGTTTGCCAGGTCAGATTTAGCTCGCGGTTTAGCGCCTCATCCGGGTTACCGTCCGTTGACTGACCGTTAATTTGCGTCAACCTCGCCCGCACAATCGGATAGAAAGACGCCGGGATCACCTGATGTTCAGAGAGGAAGGCTTTCAACGGCGTCACCTGCTCCGGCGCGATATTGATCAGGAAATAGTTCGGGCTTTCCGGCGGTAACTGCTGCTGCCAGCGATCCAGCAGATCACCACGCAAGACCAGCAGCATCGCCAGCAACATAAAGGAGAGCGAAAATGCCGATAGCTGACTTAACGTCGACCAGGGCTGGCGCAGTAAACGGTTGACCGCAAGACGTAGCGGTAGCGTTTTTAACGTCATTTTTTTCAGCACGTTAAGCAACAACCATCCGACCAGGCCACACAACAATGCCAGCACCACCGCGCCTGCCAGCACCGACCAGAGCAGCATACTGCCGCCCATCAGCCAGGCCAGTAACACCACTGCGATAGCACACATCACCGGCACATAGAATTTCAGCGGCCAGAGATCCGCCACCGCATCCCGACGCAGCACGCGCAGCGGTTGCGTTGCCAACAGTAAGCGGTACGGGCGTAACCCCACCAGCACAGAAATCACCACCACTGCACCCACCGCCCATAGCCACGGCCACAAGCTGGCTGGCGGTAATGCTGCGGGCAGAACCGGTTTGAGCAGCAGCATTAATATCTTTTCAAACAGCAGCCCTATTGCCCCACCGGTCATAACCGCGAGAACCAGTACCAGCATCCACTGGCCGACGATCAGCTTACGCAACTGCGCCCGCCCGGCCCCCAATGTTTTGAGGATCGCCACCAGATCGTAGCGGCTGCGGCAGTAATGCCCCATTGCCACCGCCACTGCCGCCACCGCCAGCAACAGCGTGAGTAGCGCCGATAACAGTAAAAATTGCTGCGAGCGTTGCAAAGATTTGCCCAGCGCACCGTCGTCCTGTTCAAGCCCGTACCAGCGGTGTTCCGGCTTTAACTGGGGCAGCAACCATTTTTCATACGCCGCCAGTTGTTCAGGCGTACCGCCAAACTTCACACGCCAGGTCACCCGGCTGCCCGGCTGCACTGCTCCGGTTTTTGGCACATCCGCGATGTTCATTAGCAACCGCGGTGCCATCTGGAAGGGGTTAAAGCCGGCATCCGGTTCCTGAAGGACCTCCCCGGCGATACGCAAGGTGGCATCACCGACATCAATACTGTCGCCAAC
Source organism: Kosakonia oryzendophytica (assembly GCF_900094925.1). Taxonomy (GTDB): domain Bacteria; phylum Pseudomonadota; class Gammaproteobacteria; order Enterobacterales; family Enterobacteriaceae; genus Kosakonia; species Kosakonia oryzendophytica. The sequence goes on from NZ_FMAY01000003.1 coordinate 141,342, forward strand.
CTTCAGATTCAGCAGCGCCATCAACCTTGGTGCCAATAGCACGCTGCCTGCCTGCGGCTTCAAATGCGCCGGCTGGGTTTGTAACTCGCCATAAATAGGGTAGATATCATCAACCGCTTTCACATCTGCCAGTTGTGGCGTCTCTCCGGCAAAGGTCATGGTATTAAAGCCGATCTGCTCGCTCACGGTGAGCCCGGTTTTCCGTGCTTCATCCAGCCAGGCCTGCGGCACTTCGCGGGAACTGCGCAGCGCCCGATCGCCTGCCATAAACTCCCGGCTCTGCTGGCTCAGCCCTTTCTCCATGCGATCGCTGATATTGCCCAGCGCCAGCACGCAGGCTACCGCCAGGCTCAGTGCCAGCCAGACAATCAGCAGCGACGGCGAGCGCCATTCGCGCCAGAACCAACGGGCAATCATGCTTCCTCCCGCAATTCACCGTTGACCAGCCGCAAACGCCTGTCGCAGCGCGCCGCCAGTTGCAGATCGTGCGTGACCAACAACAGCGTGGTGCCGAATTGTTGGTTCATGGAAAAAAGCAGATCAGCGATCTTGTCCCCGGTCTGTCGATCCAGGTTACCGGTGGGTTCATCGGCAAACAGCACAGCTGGCCGGCCATTAAAGGCGCGCGCCAGCGCGACACGCTGCTGCTCCCCGCCGGAAAGCTGCGCCGGAAGGTGATCAAGACGTTTACCGAGCCCCAGCTCATCAAGTAATGCTTTGGCACTGGCGCGGCTTTTGCCGCTGTTTTCGCCACGCAGCAACGCCGGTAACTCGACGTTTTCCAGGGCGTTGAGGGTGGGAATAAGCATAAAAGACTGGAAGACGAAACCGACATTCTGCGCGCGCAACTGCGCCCGCGCCTCTTCGTCCATGGTGTGCAGCGGTTTCCCCAGCAGATTGACTTCGCCACTGCTGCCGTCATCCAGCCCGGCGAGGATCGCCAGCAGCGTCGACTTACCGGAACCGGATTCGCCAATCAGGGCAATGGTCTCGGCTGGTTTGACAACGAGCTCAACTCCGGTAAGGATGGAAAGTTCATGCTCCCCCTGACCGACGGACTTCTTAAGATGATGAACTTCAACAATGTTTTCCGCTGGCATTTGCCCTTCCTTTTTTTGCTTTTGTTAACCTTCCGCGCCGCCGCGGCGGACACGTTGTTGATTCTTGGCGACAGTCTGAGCGCCGGATACCGCATGGCGGCGAATGTTGCCTGGCCTGCGCTGCTCAACGATAAATGGCAGCAAAAGCCCGCCGTGGTGAACGCCAGCATCAGCGGCGACACATCGCAGCAGGGGCTGGCGCGGTTACCCGCGCTGTTGAAAGAGCACCAACCTCGCTGGGTGCTGGTGGAGCTGGGCGGCAACGATGGTTTGCGCGGTTTCGCGCCTCAACAGACGGAACAAACGCTGCGCCAGGTAGTGCAGACGGTCAAGGCCGCCAACGCTGAACCATTGCTGATGCAAATTCGGCTGCCCGCCAACTACGGTCGCCGCTATAATGAAGCGTTCAGCGCCATTTATCCTAAGCTTGCCAAAGAGTTGGATGTGCCTCTCCTGCCCTTTTTTATGGAAGAGGTATATCTGAAACCGCAGTGGATGCAGGATGATGGCATTCACCCCAACCGTGACGCCCAGCCGTTTATCGCCGACTGGATGGCGACACGGTTGGCTCCTTTAGTTAACCACGACTCCTGATCAATCAGGGACGCCCTCAGGTAAAGTTATGCAAAAAACGGTCTTAATTACAGGATGTTCCAGCGGCATTGGTCTGGAAAGCGCACGCGAACTGAAACGCCAGGGTTTTCGCGTGCTGGCGGCCTGTCGCAAACCGGATGACGTCGCGCGAATGGACCGGGAAGGATTTACCGGTGTGTTACTGGATCTGGATGATCCGCAAAGCGTTGATCGTGCCGCGGATGAAGTGATCGCACTGACCGAAAATCGGCTATATGGGCTCTTCAATAACGCCGGTTATGGCGTCTATGGCCCGCTGGAGACGATCAGTCGCGAACAGCTTGAACAGCAATTTTCCAGCAATTTTTTTGGCACGCATCAACTCACCCTGCGCCTGCTGCCAGCCATGCTGCCCCACGGCGAAGGACGCATTGTGATGACCTCATCGGTTATGGGCCTGATCTCTACCCCCGGGCGCGGTGCCTATGCTGCCAGTAAATATGCGCTGGAAGCCTGGTCGGATGCACTGAGAATGGAGCTGCGCCATAGCGGCATTAAGGTGAGCCTGATTGAACCCGGTCCCATCCGTACGCGCTTTACCGACAATGTGAATCAGACACAAAGCGATAAACCGGTGGAAAACCCCGGCATTGCCGCACGTTTTACCCTCGGCCCGGAGGCAGTAGTGGCAAAAGTACGCCATGCTTTCGAGAGCAATCATCCCAAAATGCGCTATCCGGTTACGCTGGTCACCTGGGTTGTAAGTCTGTTGAAGCGCCTGCTGCCCGCACGCGTGATGGATAAAATTTTACACAGGTGAGTTGAAGGCGTATTGCCTGTCCCCATGTAGTACTAAACAGTAAAAACAGAGAATTCCACATGTCCGTACAGAATATCGTCAATATTACCGAAGCCAATCTGCAACAGGTACTGGAGCAGTCCGTTGCGACGCCGGTGCTGTTCTATTTCTGGTCAGATCGCAGCCAGCACTGCCAGCAACTGACCCCGGTGCTGGAAAATCTGGCCGCGCAGTACAACGGGCAATTTGTGCTGGCAAAAGTGGATTGCGACGCCGAACAGTTGGTGGCTTCACAGTTTGGCTTGCGTGCGATCCCGACCGTCTACCTGTTCCAGAACGGGCAACCGGTAGACGGGTTCCAGGGGCCGCAACCGGAAGAGGCCATTCGCGCCCTGCTGGATAAAGTCCTGCCGCGTGAAGAAGAGCTGAAAGCTCAGGAAGCTATGCTGCTGATGCAGGAAGGAAAACACGCCGACGCCCTGCCGCTGCTGAAAGACGCCTGGCAGCTTTCTCAACAAAACAGCGAAATCGGCCTGCTGTTGGCGGAAACGCTGATCGTTTTACACCGTGCAGATGAAGCAGAAAACGTTCTCAAAACCGTGCCACTACAGGATCAGGACACTCGCTATCAGGGACTGATCGCGCAAATTGAGCTACTGAAGAAAGCCGCTGATACGCCGGAAATCCAACAGTTGCAAAAACAGGTGGAAGAGAACCCGGCCGACGCACTGCTGGCGACGCAGCTTGCACTGCAATTGCACCAGGTGGGGCGCAATGAAGAAGCGCTTGAACTGCTGTTCAGCCATTTGCGTAAAGATCTCTCCGCCGCAAACGGCGAAGCACGCAAAATGCTGCAGGAAATTCTGGCCGCACTGGGTACCGGTGATGCGCTGGCGTCGAAGTATCGTCGCCAGCTTTACTCTCTGCTCTACTAATCTTCCTGCCAAATTTGGCGATCGTGCTGTTTTGATCGCCAATTCGGGCTAAGATGGCATCAAATTAAACAGGAGGTTTTTTTGATGCCAATCGTCATTCTGGTTTTTATCTTCGTTGCGCTGGTGGTGGTTATCTCTGGCGTAAAAATCGTACCGCAAGGCTTCCAGTGGACCGTGGAACGCTTTGGACGCTTTACCCGGACACTGCAGCCGGGTCTGAGCCTGGTGGTGCCTTTTATGGATCGTATTGGTCGTAAGATCAATATGATGGAACAAGTCCTCGATATCCCCTCTCAGGAAGTTATCTCGAAAGACAACGCGAATGTCACCATTGACGCGGTGTGCTTTATTCAGGTGATCGATGCACCACGTGCCGCCTATGAGGTGAGCAATCTGGAGTTGGCGATCATCAACCTGACCATGACCAACATCCGTACCGTACTGGGTTCAATGGAGCTGGACGAAATGCTCTCACAGCGTGACAGCATTAATACGCGCTTGCTGCATATCGTCGATGAAGCAACAAACCCATGGGGTGTAAAAGTGACACGTATTGAAATTCGCGACGTGCGTCCGCCCGCGGAACTGATTGCCTCAATGAATGCGCAGATGAAGGCAGAGCGTACCAAACGCGCCTATATTCTCGAGGCCGAAGGGGTGCGTCAGGCGGAGATCCTCAAAGCGGAAGGGGAAAAACAGTCGCAAATCCTGAAAGCGGAAGGTGATCGCCAGTCGGCATTCCTGCAAGCAGAAGCCCGCGAACGTTCGGCAGAGGCGGAAGCGCGCGCTACGCAGATGGTTTCGGAAGCCATCGCCGCCGGGGATATTCAGGCTGTGAACTACTTTGTGGCGCAAAAATACACCGAAGCATTGCAGCAAATCGGGTCGGCGAATAACAGCAAAGTCGTGATGATGCCGCTGGATGCCAGCAGCCTGATGGGGTCTATCGCCGGGATCACGGAGCTGATCAAAGACAGCGCCAGCGAGCGAAATAAACGATGATCCCGCTGCTGCTCGAACATACTTATCTTGCCTGGCTAACGCTCGGCGGGTTGCTGCTTGCCGCCGAAATGCTCGGCGGTAATGGCTACCTGTTATGGAGCGGCGTAGCAGCCGTGCTCACTGGATTACTGGCGTGGGTTTTACCGTTTAGTTGGGAGTGGCAAGGCGTGCTGTTCGCCGTACTGACCATGCTGGCTGCCTGGCTATGGTGGCAATGGCTGGCGCACCGGGTGAAGCAGCAACAGCCCGCTGACGCGTCGCTTAACCTGCGCGGGCAGCAACTGACAGGCCGACGTTTTCAACTGGATACCGCGCTGGTTAACGGCCGCGGTCATATGCGCGTCGGCGACAGTTCATGGCCTGTCAGCGCCGAGGAAGACTTACCCGCCGGCCAGCATGTGGAAGTGATTGCCGTAGAAGGCATCACCTTGCGCATAAAAGCCGTAAGCAAATAATAACACCACAAGGATCCGACGTGATCGCACCCAAAAGCCATCTTGCGCTGGGCGTATGCCTGGCGTTTGCCGCCAGTGCTCCGGCGCTGGCGTCGTTTGATATGGATTACTGCCCCTGGGGTCACGCGGGCTGTTTTATCGTCAGTCCGCCGGTACTCGCCATCAACACAGACACGCGCGATAATCTGCTGCGTCTGGTGGATGAACCGAAAAACTTTACGCCGCTACGCCAACCCGTTCCGGCAGACATCACCCGTAGCCGGGATTTCTATTTCGGCATCCATATGGATAACCCGACCAGCCAGCCGCCGACAGCCACGACTACCGCAGAAACACCGGTGGAAGAGACGCTGCATCACCAGATGACGGCGCTGGGGCTGGATCCTGATGCCGCAACGGATGCCGTGCTTCAGCGCATGACCGCGCAGGGTGCCGATCTCCAGGAAGCCAGTAATGCAACGATCCAGCAAGATGAACTGGAAAATCGCTTTGTTTCGCGTAATGACGAAACGCTTTCCGCCTTTTTCGCCGCACTGCTCGCTGATACCTCACTGAGCCATGAGCAACGTCAGGCTCTGGCAAAAGCGCGTATGGCCGTAAACGGCACGGAAGCCAGCGAGCAAACGGTAAAAGCACTTTCATTCCCGCAAGGATCGCCAGCACAGGGATTTCAGGCCTATTTACAAGGCGCGAATGCGTTCTACGCAGGCGATTTTGACGCCGCAGGGCAGATATTTACGACCCTCAAAACCAGCCAGCAGCCGTGGCTTGCCGAGACGGCCAGTTATATGTTGATGCGCAATGCGCTCAATGCCAGTAGCGCAAATGCCAACGGCGAGTATGGCGATTTCGATGTCCATAAAGTGGATAAAGCCCTCGCACAGCAGGCGCGGGAGGCCGCAGAAAGCTATCTGAAAACCTGGCCGACAGGGCGCTACGCCGACTCCGCACAAGGGATGCTGCGCCGTATTAACTGGTATTTACAGGATGGAAATGCGCTGGCGAAGCTCTATGAGCAGGCACTGGCGCAAACCGAAAACGCCGATGCGCTGGTGGATATCATCGCCGAGAGCGACAACAAGCTGATAAGCCAGGATCTCACCTGGGGAAGCGACGCCTTTCTCACCGCGCCAGACGCCTCGCTGCTGACGTTTGTGCAGACGCTGCGGCTGATGCGTAATAACACCTGCGACGGACGTTCCCATTGTGTGGATCAGGCATGGCTCGACAGTCTGAAAGCCGACTTTGAGAAGAACAAACATGCGGATCTGTGGAATTACCTGCGCCTGATGCTGGCCTGGAGCAAGCAGGATTACGCCACGGTGCAGAACGCTATTACGCCCGCCCCGTCGCTCCCCCCGCACAATATTCTCGCCTTCAGCGAGCAGGTGCTATATGGCGATGCGCTGATGGCGCAAAAACAGTGGCCCGCCGCGCAGGCGCACTGGCTGCATCTGCTGGATCTGAGTAAAGATGTTGAACAACAACAGCTTCTGCAAGCAAAACTGGCGGCCACGCTGGTAGAGAGTGATGCGCAGGCGCAGATTTTTGCCGCAGACAGCCGGGTGACCAATTTGCGTTACCGTTCGCTGGTGCTGAAAACGCAGGCCTCGCGGGAGTTGCTACGCCAGCAGGCCACGCACGGGCCCAATAAAGAAGAGCGCACCATCGCCCTGCACACGTTACTGACGCGCGATCTGACTGAGGGTCATTACGCCGACTGGTTGCAGGATATGTCCCTGGTGGCTGCCATTACGCCGCCGGTTGCTGACGAGGCATTTGATGATGTGAAGCTGAGTACCTTTGGCTGGAAAGGCACGGAGAAAGAGACCGCTTACTTCTGCGCGCCGCTGGAGACTACCGTCACTACCCTGAGCCAGAAAGCGCACGATGCTCACGCGTTGAATTGTCTGGGTGAGTTCTTCCGGACTACGCAAACCCGCGTGACGCTGGAGAAAGATCGCGGCGGTAATGACGTGCTCGACGTCGCGACGCACGCAGAAGAACGCCCCGGCGTGCCGCACCGTCTTGCCATATATCAGCAGGTTATCGCCGATGCCAAAGCCGAACCCGAAGATAAAAGCTATGCACTGTACCGGGCGGTCATGTGCTATGCCCCCTCCGGTTATAACGATTGTGGCGGCAAAGACGTCGATAAAGCGGTGCGTAAAGCCTGGTTCCAACAGTTGAAGAGCCGTTATCCTGGAAGCGTATGGGCCAGAGATCTCAAATATTACTGGTGATCGCTCTTTTTGCCGTGCTTGTTACTCCCTCTGCCTTCGCGGCAGAGGGTAGCCAGGCGTTTTGGCTGTGGTCTGGCGTCCGTCCCACAGTAGCATTACGCAATGCGGATACCGTTTATCTGCACCAGGGCGATGTCGTTGTCCTGGCGGGCAATGCGGTATTTGAACGTAAAGGCTTGCCGATCAACCGGATGACGTTTCCGCGTATCTGGCTAACCGTTCGCTTTACCACGCTGGATGTCCCGGACGCTCTCCTGCTGCGTCTTACTCGCCTGCTGGCGCGTTGGCACGACGCCGGGAATGCTGTTGTAGGATTACAAATAGATTTTGACGCGGCCACGCATCAGCTTGAGGATTACGCACAGTTTTTGCGCCGGGTGCGAAAGAGTCTACCCTCGCAGTATGCGTTGGGCGTGACCGGGTTACTGGACTGGGCGAAAACCGGCAATGTGCAAACGCTGAACGCCCTGCCGGTGGATGAGCTGGTGGTGCAAAGCTACCAGGGGCGCAGCACGGTGGACAATTACACTGCCTACCTGCCTGCGCTGTCCGGACTGCGTTTGCCATTTAAACTGGGCGTGGTGCAAAACGGCCAGTGGAACCGTGACGAAGAGCGGCGTATTGCCGCTTCGTCATGGTATCGCGGTACGGTGGTCTTTATGCTTAACCCTTCGCGTGGTGATGGCAGCAGCCCGAAAGGTTATCAATAATCGGGCAGTCTGCGCTGTCGTCTCCGGGGCAGGAATCCGCCAGCGCCAACAGTTGCGTACGCATCTGCTGCAATTCGATGATATGCCGTTCGATCTCTGCCACTTTCTGCAATGTGCGCGCTTTCACATCCGCGCTGTGGCGGGCCGGATCGTTAAACAGGGTGACCAGCTCGCCGCACTCTTCAAGGTTAAATCCAACCTGGCGTGCCTGACGTAGCAGGGTCAGCTCATTTAAATGCTGTTGCGTGTAGCTGCGATAGCCGTTTTCGCTGCGTAACGGCGGCGTGACCAACCCTTTTTCTTCATAAAAACGGATCGCTTTGCTGGTCAAACCGGTTTTTTTTGCCACATCGCTGATATTCACATTTCCCCCTTGCAGTCCGTGTTTCCGACCATACCGCATGATTACCCCGACACAACATAGAGTATAGGGCCTTTAACCCGACCTGACGTCAGGCGCACAATAGTAAGCGGCACACTATGACAAAACAAATATATCATTGTTGCCAATACATTTTTTATTTACCCCTGTTACCGCTTCGCTATAACATGTGGCCGGATGTTTCAAAGAATGATAAATGATTTACACACAGGAGTTGTTATGAGTGATATGGCGTTTTGCCGTGGTTGCGGAAAGGAAATTCATAAAGAAGCGGTTGCCTGCCCGAGTTGCGGCGCACCACAGGCCGTGGCGGGAACCAAAAGCCGCATTACCGCCGCACTGCTTGCTTTCTTCTTTGGTGGATTTGGCGTGCATAAATTTTATTTAGGGAAAACAGGCCAGGGTATTCTTTATCTCCTGTTCTGCTGGACCTTTATTCCTTCCATCATCGCGTTTATCGAATTTATTATTTACCTGTGCAATTCCGATCAGGAATTTGCCCGTAAATACGGCTAATGATCTGCCCTCTTTACGCGTCAAGCCTCGCACTATGCGGGGCTTTATTTTTTATTCTCGCCCGACAGGCCTCTCCAGGTAACAACGCGCGTTCGCGCGAAATAACCGCCCTACGTCAGCAACCGAACTTTGCCGTTAAATAAGATTACTCTTATTTTCAGCCTGTTAGCGTTCGGTAGCATGGCTGCGCTTTGTGATACCTTATGTTTACTCTTTTCTCTAAAGGGATGTTTATGGCATGGGATAAAGATGCAGCGGTGGCGTACCTGGTGAAACATGCCGGAGCGAAATCGCGCTCAGAATGTGCTACCTACACACGTCAGGCCATATCGGCAGGCGGAATCAACCTTATCAGAACAGGCGATGCCAAAGATTATGGTGACTCGCTGTTAAAAGCAGGATTTACAGCATTACCCGCTTCGGCGGCGCCGGAAAAAGGCGATGTTGCCATTATCCAGCCTTATCCAGGCGGTAATATCAGTGGCCATATGACGATGTTTGACGGCAAAAACTGGTATTCAGATTTTAAACAACGGGACATGTACCCCGGCCCCGGCTATCGCAGATTCCACCCACCGTATGTTATCTACAGGAAAAAATGATGCGTTACGTACTGTCATTATTGCTGGCGCTTTACCTTCCTTTCGCAAGTGCAAACACCGGAACGGATGTACAGAAAGAGATCACGGCGTTTTACACTTATTATCTGAATGAATTTGGCAAAACGCCGCCGGATGAACTGATTAAAACGAAAACCATGCAGCAATGGGCATCGAAGAAATTACTGGCGCGAATGGCCGTTATTTATGACATGCCTGAACAGGAATTATTGGGCTCAGATTATTTCACCTATTGCCAGGACTATGACCCGGCATGGATTGCGCGCCTTAATGTCTCCCCCGCCAAACCAGACGGAGACAGCATGAAACTGGACGTTTCGCTGGGTATTGAAAATAACAAGGCAAAACATCTTCAGGTATGGACGCGTAAGGAAGAGGGCAAATGGAAAATATGGCGAGTCGTTGACGCCGGAAACCATTACGAGCAGAAGCTCTATTAACGCAACCCAATCAGCCCTAAGCCCCGCTCATATCGCGGGGCTTTTTTATGGTGATGATCTGCAGCAGCGCTGCAGAGCAGAGGACAACGCCCACCTTCTTTGCGGATCGCCCTTGACCTTCCCCTTGATGGAAGGTTTAAGCTTCATCATAGTCACTATTCAGCATCATCATTAAGGAGATCGAGTATGTCTCACACTATAGAGCTAACCCTTGATGGCCTCTCCTGCGGCCATTGCGTTAAACGCGTGAAAGAGAGTCTGGAAAAACGACCGGACGTCGAACATGCAGAGGTCACCATTGAACGTGCGGAAGTCACCGGTAGCGCCAGCGCTGACGCGTTAATCGCCACCGTACAGGAAGCCGGCTACGGTGCGAGCGTAAGCCACCCAAAGGCTAAACCGCTGGCAGAGTCATCACTCCCGTCGGAAGCACTGACAGCGGCCACTTCTGAGCTTCCGGCAGCCGATAACGTTGACGACAGCCAACAGCTGTTGATCAACGGCATGAGCTGCGCCAGTTGCGTCTCCCGGGTGCAAAAAGCCTTGCAGGCAGTCCCCGGCGTTACACAGGCACGGGTTAACCTGGCGGAGCGCACCGCGCTGGTCATGGGCAGCGCGCCCGCCACAGAGTTAGTTAACGCCGTCGAGCAGGCCGGCTACGGCGCAGAAGCCATTGAAGATGACGTTAAACGGCGTGAACGTCAGCAAGAAACCGCCCTCGCCACCCTGAAACGCTTTCGCTGGCAGGCCATTGTTGCCTTGCTGGTTGGCGTGCCGATCATGGTATGGGGGATGCTGGGCGACAATATGATGGTGACCGACGCCAACCGCTCGCTGTGGCTGGTTATCGGTCTTATCACGCTCGCCGTCATGGTGGTAGCGGGTGGTCATTTTTACACCAGCGCATGGAAAAGCCTGCGTAACGGCAGCGCCACCATGGATACGCTGGTGGCACTCGGCACGGGTGCTGCCTGGCTCTACTCGATGAGCGTCAACATCTGGCCCCACTGGTTCCCGATGGAAGCGCGGCATCTCTACTACGAAGCCAGCGCGATGATCATCGGCCTGATTAATCTCGGTCATATGCTGGAGGCGCGTGCGCGCCAGCGTTCATCAAAAGCGCTGGAGCGCTTACTGGATTTAACCCCGCCAACAGCGCGTGTCGTGACCGCCGACGGTGAGAAAAGCGTGCCGCTGGCTGAGGTGCAGCCGGGGATGACGCTGCGTCTGACGACCGGCGATCGGGTTCCGGTGGACGGTGAAATCAGCCAGGGAGAGGCCTGGTTCGATGAAGCGATGCTCACCGGTGAACCGATCCCGCAGGAAAAAGGCGACGGCGACACCATTCATGCCGGAACCGTGGTGCAAGACGGTAGCGTCTTGTTTACCGCCAGCGCCGTAGGGAGCCATACCACCCTGTCACGCATCATCCGCATGGTGCGCCAGGCGCAAAGCAGTAAACCCGAAATAGGTCAGCTTGCCGACCGTATCTCCGCCGTGTTTGTGCCGGTGGTGGTGGCAATCGCACTGTTGAGCGGCGCCATCTGGTTTTTCTTCGGTCCGTCGCCGCAGATTGTCTATACGCTGGTGATCGCTACTACTGTACTGATCATCGCTTGCCCCTGTGCGCTGGGACTGGCGACACCGATGTCGATTATTTCCGGTGTCGGCCGCGCTGCGGAGTTTGGTGTGCTGATCCGTGATGCCGATGCGCTGCAACGCGCCAGTACGCTGGATACCCTGGTGTTTGACAAAACGGGCACACTGACCCTCGGTAAACCTGAAGTGGTGAGTATTAAAACGCTCTCCGTCGATGAAAACGCTGCACTGCGTCTGGCGGCTGCGTTGGAACAGGGCTCCAGCCACCCGCTGGCGCGGGCGATCCTGGACAGAGCTGCCGCCGAAACGCTACCGCAGGTTAATCAATTCCGCACACTGCGCGGTTTGGGCGTCAGCGGCCAGATAGACGGGCGCAACGTTCTGCTGGGTAATCAGGCGCTACTGGCTGAACAGAACGTTGATACGCACGCGCTTGAGGCTGAGATAAGCGAACAAGCCAGCCGCGGTGCAACACCTGTGCTGCTGGCAATCGACGGCGAAGCTGCGGCGCTGTTTGCCATTCGTGATCCGTTGCGTGAAGACAGTGTTGACGCGCTGCAACGTTTACACCGCGCCGGGTACCGACTGGTGATGCTCACTGGCGACAACCCCACAACTGCAAAGGCCATTGCGCAGGAAGCAGGCATTGATGACGTGATTGCCGGTGTATTGCCGGACGGTAAAGCCGACGCCATTAAAAAACTGCAACAGCAGGGTCGCCAGGTGGCGATGATTGGCGATGGTATCAATGATGCTCCCGCACTGGCACAAGCGGATGTTGGTATCGCCATGGGCGGCGGCAGCGACGTGGCGATTGAGACGGCGGCAATCACGTTGATGCGCCACAGCCTTCTGGGTGTTGCGGATGCACTGGCGATTGCCAAAGCCACGCTGCGCAATATGAAGCAGAACCTGCTGGGGGCGTTTATTTATAATTCGCTGGGCATTCCGGTGGCGGCAGGCATTCTCTGGCCGCTGACCGGCACATTACTCAACCCGGTGGTGGCGGGTGCGGCAATGGCGCTTTCCTCCATTACTGTGGTGAGCAACGCCAACCGCCTGCTGCGTTTCACACCGCGTCAGTAACCTTTCCCCCGCCGGTCACCGGCGGGGTTTACACCTTCCTGCGCTGCGCGTTAGCATGGCGTTTTCTTTTCAGGAAGCGCGTATGGCCCTGTTTCAACGCTTGAAAACGTTTTTTCGTGCGCTGCTGGTGCGCCGTTATCGCTGGCCCGCTCAGGATATTACGCTGCCCGGTAATCGGTTGTTGCATCTGGTCGGCAGCATCCATATGGGGACGCAGGGTATGTCGCCCCTGCCTGATGCCCTGCTGCAAAAATTGCGCGAGGCCGATGCGCTGATCGTGGAAGCCGATGTCGCGGGTTCCGATTCCCCTTTCGATAATCTTCCCCCTGTCGCCCCCCTTGAACAACGCCTTTCCCCTGCCTTGCTGGAGGAACTGGATAAGACGCTGCAAACCTTGTCGCTCTCGCGGGAGGAGTTTGAACACCGTCCCGCCTGGCATATCGCGCTGGTGTTGCAGGCAACGCAAGCTCAGCGCCTGGGGTTACGCCCGGAGTACGGCATCGATTACCAGTTATTGCGCGCGGCGCAACAATACCAGGTCAGGATCCTCGAACTGGAGGGCACCAGCAGCCAGCTTGACCTCCTGCGTGCATTACCGGATGGAGGTAATGAACTGCTACAGGATACACTTACCCACTGGCATGATAATGCGCGCTTATTGCAGGTCATGATGAGCTGGTGGCTGGAACACGCGCCAGCGGAAAACGAAATGGAACTGCCGGGTACGTTTAGCCAGCCGCTGCATGAAGTACTGATGCAACAGCGTAACCAGGCATGGTGCGAGCAGTTGTTTGCCCTGCCGCCGGGACGCTATGTCGTTGCCGCCGGAGCACTGCATCTGTATGGCGACGGCAATTTACCCTTACTGCTGCGACAGAGAATGGCGCAATAGCGCAAGATGGTACTATTTTCATGCGCCAACAAAGGCGTATGCTGGTCGCGTCAGATTACTGTGGTAAGAAGGATTGCTATGACTCCCGCCGTGAAATTACTCGAAAAAAACAACGTCTCGTTTCAGGTGCACACCTACGATCACGACCCCAATGAAACCAATTTTGGTGACGAAGTGGTGCGTAAACTGGGACTGAATGCTGACCAGGTCTACAAAACGCTACTGGTGGCGATCAATGGCGACATGAAACATCTGGCGGTCGCGGTGACGCCTGTCGCCGGGCAACTGGATCTGAAAAAGGTCGCCAAAGCGCTCGGCGCAAAAAAAGTGGATATGGCCGACCCGATGGTGGCGCAGCGCACGACCGGCTATCTGGTGGGCGGTATTAGCCCGCTGGGGCAGAAAAAACGGCTACCGACGCTGATTGATGCGCCCGCGCAAGAGTTTGCCTCGATTTATGTTTCCGGCGGCAAACGGGGGCTGGATATTGAACTTGCGGCGAGCGATCTGGCAAAGATGCTGGACGCAAAATTTGCCGATATCGCCCGCCGCGATTGAGGCCGGGTTACTGCCAGCTCACCTCACCTTTCGGTTCGTAAGCATTCACATCCAGCGGTGAATTTTTCTGGATGTACTCTTTCAGCGCTTCGGCATCAATAAAGCCGGTATTCACATAACCGGTTTTATCGTCGAGGCGCGGATAACCATCACCACCCGTAGCGTTAAAGCTCAGGGTCGCCAGGCGGTAGGTTTTTGCCATATCAATCGGTTCGCCTTTGATTTTCACATCACTCAGTTTGCCGTTTTTCGCCACAAAACTGACGTTAGCGAACTGCGGATACGCCCCGGAGTCCGGTTTTTTCTGCGCGACTGCTGTCAGGTAGTCGGTCAATGCCTTACCGTCGAGATCGACATACACCAGCGTGTTGCCAAAAGGCTGCACTTTCAGCACATCTTTATAGGTGATGTCGCCTGCTTCAATCGAGTCACGAACGCCGCCACCGCTCATCACCGCCAGATCGGCGTTGGTGCGGGCCATTTGTGCTGCCAGGATGACGCGCGCCAGGTTGGTTTGCACGAAACGCACTTTGCTGCGATCGCCCTCCAGGTGACCGTTAGTGTTGCCGATTTTGACCTCCAGTTGTGCTTTGCCTTTGTTCTGGAACGGGGTCAACAGGGAGAGCATTTGCGGGTTCTCTGCAATTTCCGGGGTGTAGAGTACGCGTTCACTCTGGCCGTTGTCGTAAGTCACTTTCTTCTTCAGGTTGACCGGGAGAAGCTGGTAGCGCACCAGTTTCATCTCGCCATTACGGAACTGGAAGTCGGCACGGCCCACATATTTGCCCCATTCATGCGCTTGCACAATCCAGATGCCATTTTGCTGATCCGGCGCACACGGCGTACCAGGCACATAATTGACCTGCTTTTTATTTTCCGAGGCCATACACACCGGGTCTTGTGAGTGACCACCCACAATCATTGCCAGTGCGCCTTTCGGCAGGCTGCGCGCCATTTCGACATCGCCCGGCGCATTGGAGCCATGCTCACCGTTGTCGTAATGCCCCATATGCGTGGTGGCAATGATCACATCCGGTTTTTCATTCTGCTTCAGCTCATCAATCACCAGCCTGGCTTCATCCGCGGGTTTACGGAATTCAATATCGGTGAAAAACTCCGGATTGCCGATTTTCGCGGTATCGTCGGTTGTCAGGCCGATCACCGCAATTTTCAGACCCTGGCGATTGAAGATCATCCACGGTTTAAACAGTCGCTCACCGGTGCTTTTCTGGTAAATATTGGCTGAGAGGAACGGGAATTTGGCCCATTTTTCTTGCTGACGCAGCACGCTAAGCGGGTTATCAAACTCATGGTTACCGACCGCCATCGCATCGTAACCGATCAGATTCATGCCGCGAAAATCGGGCTCCGCATCCTGTAAATCGGACTCCGGAACCCCCGTATTAATGTCGCCACCGGACAACAGCAATACGCTACCGCCTTGGGCGGCCACTTCTTTACGGATGCCGTCCACCAGCGTTTTTTGCGCCGACAGTCCATATTCGCCGTAATCGCTGCGCCAGAAGTGGCCATGATGATCGTTGGTATGCAAAATGGTGACGTTATAGGTTTTATCCTGCTCGTAAGCCTGTACCTGCCAGCTTGCCAGCCCCATCGCCGCCAGCAACGCCAGCGCCATACTCTTCTTTATCAATTGCATGCTTCTCTCCCTGACCCCATTAATAAAACTGAGAAATTACAGTGCCTAAGGATAATAGACAAATACGTTTTCAGCATTGCGACTTCCTTCAAACCTTCAGCACAGGTATGTTAGCCAGATAACGATTTACCGTTCTGACACTCTCCACCTCTTCTTATCAACATACGTGGTATTTATGGCAATAAGTGAAACGCAGCAGACACCCCCTGCCGCGCGTACATCGTTCGGTATTCTTGGCGCGATCAGCCTTTCGCATCTGCTCAACGATATGATCCAGTCCCTGCTGCTGGCCATTTATCCGTTATTGCAGGCCGATTTTTCGTTGTCGTTTGTGCAGATTGGCCTGATCACGCTGACCTTCCAGATTGCTTCTTCGCTGTTACAGCCTGTGGTGGGCTACTGGACCGATAAGCACCCGATGCCGTGGTCTCTGCCCATCGGTATGTGCTTTACCCTTAGTGGGCTGGTGTTGCTGGCGCTGGCGGGGAGCTTCGGTACGGTATTGATCGCTGCCGCTCTGGTCGGTACGGGCTCATCGGTCTTCCACCCGGAATCCTCCCGTGTAGCACGCATGGCGTCTGGCGGGCGCCACGGTCTGGCACAATCCATTTTCCAGGTGGGAGGAAATTTTGGCAGTTCTCTCGGCCCGCTGCTGGCGGCGGTGATTATTGCTCCGTACGGTAAAGGTAATGTCGCCTGGTTTGTCCTTGCTGCACTGCTGGCGATTATTGTGTTGTTGCAGGTCAGCCGCTGGTATGCCGCGCAACATCGGGTCAATAAAGGTAAAAAATCCGTTTCAGTGATGAATCCGCTGCCGCGAAACAAGGTGGTGCTGGCGGTTTGTGTATTACTGATCCTGATTTTCTCGAAATACTTCTATATGGCGAGCATCAGCAGTTATTTCACTTTTTATCTGATGCATAAGTTCGATTTGTCAGTGCAAAACGCGCAGATGCACCTGTTTATTTTTCTCTTTGCCGTCGCGGCAGGAACCGTGGTTGGCGGGCCGCTGGGCGACAAAATTGGACGAAAATATGTTATTTGGGGCTCTATCCTCGGCGTCGCGCCGTTTACGCTCGTTTTACCCTATGCAACGCTGTTCTGGACCGGCATTTTGACGGTAATCATTGGTTTTGTTCTCGCGTCGGCGTTTTCAGCCATTCTGGTCTATGCGCAGGAGCTGCTGCCGGGTCGTATCGGTATGGTTTCCGGTCTGTTTTTTGGTTTTGCCTTCGGCATGGGTGGCCTTGGCGCAGCGGTGCTGGGGCTGATTGCCGATCACACCAGTATCGATCTGGTCTATAAAATATGTGCTTTCCTCCCATTGCTGGGGATCCTGACGATATTCCTGCCTGATAACCGCCCCGAAGCCTGATTTCATTGCGGCCAAAATATCTCTTTGGCCGCCTTCCTTCTTGCTGGCATGCCGCTGGCGCACGATTTCTGTTACGGAAGACCCGGTTGGCGATTTATTTCGTCCAAATTGCCATTTTCTTCATAATTCAACAATTATTCATAAACATACTGGCCAAAATTGTCATAAACTGTAACGCAGTTACGCCTTATCGCCCTGGGATCCCCGCATCAACGAAAGGAGACGGAATGCATCACGCCACCCCGCTAATCACCACCATTGTCGGCGGCCTTGTGCTCGCTTTTATTCTCGGCATGCTTGCCAACAAACTCCGGATTTCGCCACTGGTGGGCTATTTACTCGCGGGTGTGCTGTCTGGTCCTTTTACGCCCGGTTTTGTGGCAGATACGCAACTGGCACCGGAACTGGCTGAACTGGGCGTGATATTGCTGATGTTTGGCGTCGGCCTGCATTTTTCACTGAAGGATCTGATGGCGGTAAAGTCCATCGCCATTCCCGGAGCGATCGCGCAAATTGCTGTCGCCACGCTTCTGGGTATGGCGCTTTCCGCAACGCTTGGCTGGTCGTTAATGACCGGTATTGTGTTTGGGCTGTGTCTCTCCACCGCCAGTACCGTTGTGCTGCTGCGCGCGCTTGAGGAGCGGCAGCTTATTGATAGCCAGCGCGGGCAAATCGCCATCGGTTGGCTGATTGTCGAAGACCTGGTGATGGTATTAACGCTGGTGCTGTTGCCCGCCATCGCCGGCATGACGGAAAAAGGCGATGTCGGGTTGGCATCGCTGGCCCTCGATATGAGCATTACCATCGGCAAAGTGGTGGCGTTTATTGCCATTATGATGCTGGTCGGCCGCCGTCTGGTACCGTGGATTATGGCGCGCAGCGCCGCCACGGGTTCCCGCGAACTGTTTACCCTTTCCGTGCTGGCGTTGGCATTGGGCATCGCGTTTGGCGCAGTCGAACTGTTTGATGTCTCTTTCGCGCTCGGGGCCTTTTTTGCCGGAATGGTGCTGAACGAATCCGAACTGAGCCACCGTGCCGCGCACGATACGCTGCCGCTGCGCGATGCCTTCGCGGTGCTGTTCTTTGTCTCCGTCGGTATGTTGTTCGACCCGCTGATCCTGATTGAGCAACCGCTGGCCGTGCTGGGTACACTGGCGATTATCATTTTCGGTAAATCCGTTGCCGCCTTCTTCCTGGTGCGTTTGTTCGGCCACTCGCCGCGCACCGCGCTGACCATCGCCGCCAGCCTTGCGCAAATCGGTGAGTTTGCCTTTATTCTTGCCGGGCTGGGAATGGCGCTGGATCTGCTGCCGCAGGCGGGTCAAAACCTGGTGCTGGCGGGTGCGATCCTGTCCATTATGCTCAACCCGGTACTGTTTGCGACGCTGGAGAAATACCTCGATAAAACCGAGACGCTGGAAGAGCAAACGCTGGAAGAAGCGATTGAAGAAGAGAAACAGATCCCGGTGGACATCTGCAATCACGCATTACTGGTTGGTTTTGGTCGCGTGGGCAGCCTGCTGGGTGAAAAACTGATGGCGCAGGGCATCCCGCTGGTGGTGATTGAAACCTCGCGAACCCGTGTGGATGAACTGCGAGAGCGTGGTATCCGCGCAGTGTTGGGGAATGCCGCGAACGAAGAAATTATGAACCTGGCGCATCTGGATTGCGCACGCTGGCTGCTGTTGACCATCCCCAACGGTTATGAGGCCGGAGAAATTGTCGCCAGCGCCCGGGAAAAATGCCCGCACATTGAGATTATTGCCCGTGCGCATTATGACGATGAGGTGGATTACATCACCGAACGCGGCGCAAATCAGGTCGTGATGGGTGAGCGCGAGATCGCCAATACTATGTATACGCTGCTGGAGAAACCGCCAGTTGAAGAGGCAGTCACAGGTTAAGAAGCAAAGAAGCAGGCGCATAGCCTGCTTCTTTATTACATAGAACCCACCCTTTGATACACGCACATAAAAAAAACCGGCAAGCAGCGCTTTACCGGTTTTCATCAAATCACTGTTGGAAAATTAACGTTCCCAGTACGCCTCTTCGAGACTGTCTTCTCGCTCCGGCAAGCCACGCGTTAAGCGTGGTGAATGCTGATTCAGCACCTGGTAACTTACGCGGTTGGCGTATTTACAGACCTGCGCCAGCGACGAATAGGTCAGCCAGTTAAATTTGTGCTTACTGGAGTTGGGAACGTTGGCACGGTGATAATTATTGGCAGTGATATCGTGCAGCAACGCGGCCAATGCACCATCGCCTGCGCCATTGGTATTCATGATCTTTTCCGGGCCGCCCATATAGGGCGCAATGTGCGAGTAGATACGCAGCGGGTGTTCACAATCTTTGTGGCGTAGCGCGCGGCTGAACTCAAACTGGTTGAATTCGGCAATTGCGCCCGGTAACAGGGGGTGTTGCGTTTTGCGTTTCGCATCGTCTTCCGTAAAGCCTGCCATATACAAACCGACAGGCCCGGCGGTACAGAGCACCAAATCAACCCAATCCAACGCCTTATCGGCGGCCAGCAACGGATCGCTTTCGCCCGTCAGGGCATGCCCTTCCTCTTCGTTCATCGCCAGAATGGAGACGTTCTCTTTAAGGAAATCGCGCCACCACTGCGGGTTATCAGCAATCACATATTTAGTACCCAGCGTCAGCACCACCGGAACATTATGCTTTTTGGCATACGCTACCGCTTGCAGGGTTGCCTCCGGCATCGGTTCACCGGGGTTGCAGCGCACCAGGTAAGAGGAGAGCACCAGCGCAGAAGCCCCTGCAATCACCGCTTCCGGGATACTGTCGGCACGCAGTTGATTCATCTGGCCTGGGCTTATCGCAAACGTACGCTCGCCGCTGTCGTTAATCAGGGTGAAACAACGACCAATCGCGCCGTCTACCCCTTGCAGATAGTTCAGATCGGTACGGCTGGAGGTGTTGCACAGATAACGGTAGGCATAACTGCCAATCTTCACGTTTTCACACATCACACCAAGCAGAACCGAGCGGTCATCCGCCAGCACCGAGTAGTTGTGCATGGTATTGCCGATGGTGCCACCAGCAAACTGGTGGGTGATCAGGTTTTCCTGCACCAGTTCCTGGTACAGCGCTTCGGCAACGTCATCCGCGATCACCAGAGAATGCCCGGCACTCAGGCCATAACGCGTAATAAACGCATCATCCACCTTTGCCTCAATATCCACCAGCGTCTGGTCAATGCCGACCACCCAGCAGGTACTGACGTCACTCTCAGGCTGGATTTGCTGCAATAACGGATCGCGGGCGTTGACGGGGAAATAGTGTTTGGATTTACGTTTACCGGGAAATTTCATGGTTGCGATAAGGGATCAACATTCGGGCTGTGGATGGTAACACACTCACGGCCCGCCGCGCGATCAACGATATTTCGCCGTTAAATTCACCATCATCTCGATATGATCCGGCGTGTCATTAAGCGCCGGAATGTACTCATATTTTTCCCCGCCCGCTTCGAGGAAAAATTCACGGTTTTGTACCGCAATCTCCTCCAGCGTCTCCAGGCAGTCGGAAGCAAAACCCGGTGACATCACCTGAATATGCTTCACGCCTTTCTCACCAAGCATTTTCAGCGTTTCATCGGTATAGGGGGTTAACCAGGGTTCGCGACCAAAGCGGGACTGGAAGGTCATCATCACTTTTTCCGGCGGCAAGTCGAGTGCGGAAACCAGCTCGCGGGTGGTATCGCGACAACGCTGCGGGTAATCATCCCCTTCGGCAGCATAGCGCTGAGGTATGCCGTGATAAGAGAGCAGCAGTAAATCTGGCTCGCCATGTCGCGCAAAAGAAGCACGAACGCTGTTTGCCAGCGCCGTAATATAGTCCGTGTCATCGGCATAATCGCGAATAAAGGAGACGCCGGGAATATGGCGTTTTTTCGCCAGGATTCGCGCCAGTTCATCCCATACCGCCGCGACGGTGGAGCAGGAGTATTGCGGATAGAGCGACAGCACCACAATATGGTCAACGTCCTGCGCCAGCAGCTCATCGACCGCGCTCTCCAGCGAAGGAGAACCATAGCTCATGCCGAGCACAACCGGCACATCCGGTAGTCGCGCCGCCAGCGCCTGTTGCTGCCTGCGGCTGTAAACCATCAGTGGCGAACCTTCTTCCATCCAGATGGAGCGATAAAGTTTTGCCACGCGAGGAGAACGAAGGGGCAGGATCACGCCGCGCAGCAGCGGCCACCACAACAATCGCGGAGTATCCACAACGCGTCTGTCGCTCAGAAATTGCCGCAGATAGCGTTTAACTGCTTCGGGGGTGGGTGCATCGGGGGTGCCAAGATTGGCCAACAAAATGCCCGTTTTCGCCTGACTCATTCGCGCCTCTTAACCATTTAACTGGTTGATAATTGTAGCCGAAACACGCGTAAACGGAACCAATTGCAGTGATTGTTGAAACTCCCCGGCAAGAGAGCCGGGGAGAGAGGCATTAGCCGAGGATTTTTTCCAGTTCAGCGCGCACCTCGTTCACGGCTTTGGTGCCGTCAACTTTGGCGTATTGGGTGTTGCCCGCCTGCGCTTCTTTCTGGTAGTAGCCGATCAGCGGCGCGGTCATCTGATGGTATTCCACCAGGCGCTTACGCACGGTTTCTTCCTGGTCGTCTTTACGGGTGGTCAGATCTTCGCCGGTCACATCATCTTTACCTTCGACTTTCGGCGGGTTGAATTTGATGTGGTAAACGCGGCCAGAGGCAGCGTGGACACGGCGACCAATAATACGGTCGACAATCAGTTCGTCCGGCACGTCGAATTCCAGTACGAAATCCACCGCAATGCCCGCTTCTTTCATCGCATCAGCCTGCGGGATCGTACGCGGGAAGCCATCGAGCAGGAAACCGTTGCGGCAATCTTCCTGAGCAATGCGCTCTTTTACCAGCGCGATAACCAGTTCGTCAGTAACCAGTTTACCCGCGTCCATGATGTCTTTGGCCTGTTTGCCCAGCTCGCTGCCGGATTTCACAGCCGCACGCAGCATGTCGCCGGTGGAGATTTGCGGAATACCGTATTTCTCCATGATGAACTGCGCCTGAGTTCCTTTACCTGCGCCTGGAGCGCCAAGCAGAATAATACGCATTGCGGAAATCCCCTCAAATGTTGGTTCAATTTTTCAAAAGCGCTAAAAGATACCACCAGAACGAGGATGGCTCAAGGAAGGCGGGACGGCTGAAACGGTTAATGAGAATGAATGAGAGAAATAAAGTGTTACCCCCACCGCGCGGATGAGGGTAACGCAGAACCTTACGCCATCAACAACGCGTTTACGCGTTTGATAAACAGGTTCGGATCTTCCAGCGTACCGCGCTCAGCCAGCAGGGACTGATCCAGTAACAGCTCGACCCACTCCTTAAACTGCGCCTCATCCTGGGTGTCCGCCGCACGTTTCACCAGCGGATGATCCGGGTTCAGTTCAAAGATGTATTTCACTTCCGGCGCGTTCTGGCCCGCAGCGGCGAAGAGTTTCGCCATCTGGGTGCTCATTTCATCCGCGTCGGTGACGACAACCGCAGGCGTGTCGGTCAGACGATGCGTCAGACGCACCTCTTTGACGCGCTCGCCCAGCAGCGTTTTCACACGCTCAACGAACGGTTCCAGCGCTTTTTCGGCTTCTTTTGCACTTTCATCCACTTCATCAGCCAGTTTTTCCAGCGATGCATCGGCTTTCGCCACAGACTGGAATGCCTTACCGTCAAACTCGGTCAGGTAGCTCATCATCCACTCATCAATGCGATCCGAAAGCAGCAACACTTCGATGCCTTTCTTACGCAGCAGCTCCAGGTGCGGGCTGCTCTTCGCAGCGGCATAGCTGTCGGCGGTGATAAAGTAAATTTTCTCCTGCCCTTCTTTCATGCGCGACACATACTCTTCCAGCGACACGGTTTGCGCTGAAGAGTCGGTGTGCGTAGAAGCAAAGCGCAGCAGTTTGGCAATTGCTTCAATATTACCGCTGTCTTCGCCCGCCCCCTCTTTCAGCACCAGACCGAACTGCTGCCAGAAGGTTTGGTATTTTTCCGCGTCATCTTTCGCCAGTTTATCCAGCATTTGCAGAACACGTTTGGTCAACGCTGAACGCAGATTGCGGGTCACGCTGCTGTCCTGCAGAATTTCACGGGAGACGTTAAGCGGCAGGTCGTTGGAATCAATCAGCCCCCGCACGAAGCGCAGATAGTTCGGCATAAACTGTTCGGCGTCGTCCATGATAAATACGCGCTGCACATACAGTTTCAGACCATGCTTATGATCGCGGTTCCACATATCCCACGGTGCCTGCGACGGGATGTACAACAGGCTGGTGTACTCCTGCTTCCCTTCGACGCGGTTGTGGCTCCAGGTGAGCGGGTCAGTAAAGTCGTGAGCAATATGCTTGTAGAACTCGTTGTACTCGTCGTCTTTGATTTCAGCCTTGTTACGGGTCCACAGTGCCTGCGCTTTGTTGATCTTTTCCCAGCTAACGAGGGTTTCGCCGTCTTTCTCTTCCTGTTTTTCGATCTCTACCGGCAGCGCAATATGGTCGGAATATTTGCTGATGATGGAGCGAACACGCCAGTCATTGAGGAAATCATCTTCCCCTTCACGCAGATGCAGGGTGATTTCGGTACCGCGATCGGCTTTGGTGATATCGGCAACGGTGTATTCCCCCTCGCCTGCGGATTCCCAGAAGACGCCGTTTTCTGCGCTCTCTCCTGCCGCACGGGTACGCACGGTGACTTTATCGGCAACGATAAAAGCGGAATAGAACCCCACACCAAACTGACCAATCAACTGGCTGTCTTTTGCCTGGTCGGAACCCATAGATTCAAGGAACGCTTTGGTGCCGGATTTAGCGATGGTTCCCAGATGGTCAATCACTTCATCACGGGTCATCCCGATGCCGTTATCAGCAATCGTCAACGTACGTTGCTCTTTATCGAAAGAGACGCGTACGCGCAGCTCACCATCGCCTTCATAGAGTGAAGCGTTGGACAGCGCGCGGAAACGCAGTTTATCCGCCGCATCGGAGGCGTTGGAGATAAGCTCTCGCAGGAAGATCTCTTTGTTCGAATAGAGAGAATGAATCATCAGGTGCAGAAGCTGTTTTACTTCTGACTGAAAACCACGGGTTTCTTGTCCTTTCATTGGGAAAACCTCAACAATGCCATTTACAAGGTAAAAAAATGCGTTGAGGGAGAAGTGGGGACAGGCGTAACACTTTTCAAGCGGAGGCAAAAATTTCTGCCTCCGTTTGGTTAAAAACGAATCTTGTGGCGACCGGCCAGCGAATGCGACAGCGTGGTGCCATCGACCATCTCCAGCTCACCGCCCACCGGCACGCCATGGGCGATACGGCTGGCTTCCACACCATATTGCGCACACAGCTCCGCAATATAGTTGGCGGTTGCCTCCCCTTCCACCGTTGGGTTGGTGGCGAGGATCACTTCCTGGATCTTTTCCGATGCCAGGCGCTGTTCGAGTCTGTCGAGCCCGATGTCATCAGGCCCGATACCGTCCAGCGGTGACAGATGCCCCATCAGCACAAAATAGCGACCGGAAAACTGCCCGGTCTGCTCGATGGCGTAGATATCCGCCGGGCTTTCCACCACACAGATTTGACCGTTTTCCTGACGGCGGGGATTACTGCAAATATTGCAGACTTCCTGCTCGGTAAAGGTACGGCAATCCGCACAATGACCAATTTCCGACATTGCCCGGGTAAGCGCCTGCGCCAGGCGCATACCACCGCTGCGATCCCGCTGCAGCAGCGTAAACGCCATACGCTGCGCCGACTTCGGGCCAACGCCCGGCAGGCAGCGCAACGCTTCCATAAGCTGCGTTAACAGCGGACTGGTCTGCATCAGAACGGCATCTTAAAGCCTGGCGGCAGAGACATACCGGAAGAGACAGAAGCCATCTTCTCTTTCTGCGTTTCTTCAATACGGCGAGCGGCATCGTTGAATGCAGCGGCAACGAGATCTTCCAGCATCTCTTTGTCGTCTTCGAGCAGGCTCGGATCGATCTCCACGCGGCGGCAGTTATGCGCGCCATTGATGGTCACTTTCACCAGACCCGCGCCGGATTCGCCTGTCACTTCCAGTTGCGCGATCTCTTCCTGCACTTTCTGCATTTTTTCTTGCATCTGCTGGGCCTGTTTCATCAGGTTGCCCAGACCGCCTTTTCCAAACATAGGCTTCTCTCTTTAGCTGTGGTGACTAACCAGAGTGATAAGTCACATTCAGGGTTGAAAACAGGTAGCCGGAGCTGCCCGTCAAAGGGGACGGATACTCTCTTCATCCAGATCTGCATCAAAAAACCGCTGCAGGGTCTGGATATTGTTATCCGCAATAATCGACTCACGCGCCTGCGCAAGTTTCTCCTCATAAATCGCCTGACGCCATTCCAGCGGTGTACGCACCGCCGGATTATCATCTTCAATGATAGTCAGTTCAATCGCCGTACCGCGTAATTCGCTCAGCGCATCGCTAAGGGCCTTCTGCGCACCCTGCGAATTAAGGTGACGCTGTGAACTGCGCAGATGCAGACACAGACGCTCGCCATCCTGCTCGCTCCAGGCATTGAGTGCCACCTGTTCGACCAGTTTGGGCAGTTTAAGCTGACTGACCTCGCGGGCCCAGGCATCGCGCTCAATGGCTTCTTCCGCCAGCTTCTTCGCCAGTTCCGGCGTTTTTTCATGCTCCAGCGCTTTTTTCAGCGCCTTTGGCGTGGCAACGACGTCTTTGACTTCTTCAACAACGGTCGTGGCCTTCCAGCGATAGGCCTCTTTTTTCGCAGGCGTCTGCTCGAGCGCCAACGGTGCCGGGCGTGACTGTACGCGCTCAGTCACCGACGCCAGTCGTTCCAGCGCGGCGTTATTCACCGGCCGCGCGCGGGAAGCGGCTGCCGGTTCACTCTTTTTTGCTTTGTCGGTTCCTTGCGCTCGCTGCAACTGCCTGCGTGCTGCCAGCACCTGGCTGGTCGCATCCGGCATCGGTGCATCATGGTGCGGCGGGGCTGGAGGCGCTACGGGTGCGACCTGTTGCGGTGTCATCACCGCAGTGGGGGCAACTGGCGCGAAAGCGTGTTGCACGGCTTCAGGCGCAGGCAGCGGTGTCCGCGGATGGAACGCCAACGCGCGCAACAGTGTCATCTCAACGCCCATCCGACGGTCCGGCGCATAAGGCAGCTCTTTGCGGCCAATCAACAGCGTCTGGTAATAGAGCTGCACATCCGTTGGCGGCACCGTGCGGGCCAGTTCACGCACGCGATGTTCAACGGGTGCCATGTCGCTGCCGAGCGCCGAAGGCGTCAACTGAACCATTGCAATGCGGTGCATCAGCGTTTGCATTTCCAGCAGTAGCGCTTCCCACTCGACTCCACGGGAGGCTGCCTCATTCACCAGCGCCATTACGCGTTCGCCATTGGCGGCAACCACCGCTTCAATCAGCGATAACGCCTGATCGTCGTTCAGCGTGCCCAGCATGGTGCTGACCACCGCCGCAGAGAGTTTACCGTCCCCGCTGGCGATCGCCTGATCGGTCAGGCTGAGCGCATCGCGCAGGCTGCCGTCTGCGGCGCGCGCCAGCAGTTGTAACGCGCGCAACTCATGCTCAATCTTCTCTTCATCAAGAATATGTTCAAGCTGGCTGCGGATCTGATCGACATCCAGCGCCTTAAGATGAAATTGCAGACAGCGGGAGAGAATAGTCACCGGCAGTTTTTGCGGATCGGTGGTCGCCAGCAGAAATTTGACGTGCTCAGGAGGCTCTTCAAGCGTCTTCAACAGCGCGTTAAAGCTGTGGCGCGAGAGCATGTGCACTTCATCAATCAGATAGACTTTGAAACGACCGCGCGCCGGTGCGTACTGCACGTTGTCCAGCAGGTCGCGCGTGTCTTCAACTTTGGTGCGTGACGCGGCGTCAATTTCAATTAAATCAACAAAGCGCCCTTGTTCGATTTCCCGACAGTTATCGCAGACGCCGCAAGGCGTTGCGGTGACGCCGGTTTCGCAGTTCAGCCCCTTCGCCAGCAAACGGGCAATAGAGGTTTTCCCGACGCCCCGGGTGCCGGAAAACAGGTACGCATGGTGTATGCGTCCTGAAGAAAGACCGTTCGCCAGTGCAGTCAGCACATGCTCCTGGCCGACGACGTCAGCAAAAGTTTGTGGTCGCCATTTTCGGGCTAAGACCTGATAACTCATTGGCAGGCTCTGAAACGCTGGAAGGTGAATTTACGAAAGGATAATGCTAACACAGCATATGCTGTTAATACACTTCATCCCTCAGGCGCAAGCCTGAAGGATGAATGCGCGGGCAGAAGAATCAATGCCCCGGGAACGGCACCAGGCTGTAGGAGGTAACGCCTTGTTTTTCCAGACGCTGCTCGCCGCCAAGGTCGAACAAATTGATAATAAACGCCGCATCGGTCACTTCACCGCCCAGACGACGGATCAGTTTCACGGTGGCTTCAATGGTGCCGCCCGTCGCCAGCAGATCGTCCACCACCAGCACTTTATCGCCGGCCTGAATGGCGTCTACATGGATCTCTAACTGGTCAGTACCGTACTCAAGTTCATAGCTTTCGGAAATTGTCTCGCGCGGCAGTTTACGCGGTTTACGCACCGGTACGAAACCGACGCCCAGCCCCAGCGCAACCGGTGCGCCAAACAGAAAACCACGCGCCTCAGTCCCTACTACTTTGGTGATCCCGGCGTTTTTATAACGTTCAACCAGCAATTCAATGCTGAGAGCATACGCTTTCGGGTCTTCCAGCAAACTGGTGACATCACGGAACAGGATGCCCGGCTTCGGGTAATCCTGAATGCTTTTGATGCTGTCTTTAAGAAATTCAAGCTGCTGCGCAGTCGCTGTCATGGATATTTGCCTGATAGAAACGGTGTTACTCACGGTACGCGCTTTTAAGGCTTAGTGTAACCACTGATTAACATTTAACCAGTCGCACCCGTGCTCGAAAACGCTCGAATTTACTGGCTGAGCGCGACAATTGCAACTGCCTTCGCTGCGCTTTACGTTTTTTGTTGCTTTGTATCAATCACCGGGATACGCCACATAAAAATGAGCAAACAGGCCAGGATAAACAACAGCAGAATGCGCACCCACATCATCTTCACTACGTATAATGAAACAGCGAACGTCAGCAGAATAACAGCAACAGCGCGCGGCTTTGCACCGGGCGGCATTGCGCGGTATTGCTGCCAGTGACGCAGATAGCCGCCGAACCAGGAGCGGTAGAGCAGCCAGTGGTGGAAACGCGGCGACGAACGCGCAAAACACCACGCCGCAAGCAGGATAAACGGCGTCGTTGGCAACAAAGGCAATACCACGCCAAGCGTACCCAGCGCTACCGCCAGCCAGCCAATGATGATTAAAATAGTACGTTGCATAATGCGAATCGTTATCAAGACGAACGGCTAATGTAGCACAGGAAGGTCAATTAACAGGGGAAGATCCATGAAAAGTGCCGCGCTTTTACAGAGGCTGGAACAGCAACTGGCAGTCCTGCGCCAGCAGGCCGCCCCGCTGGCGCAACATGCGACCGTAAGTCCACGCTTCGATCGGCACCTTTTCCGTACCCGCAGTACGCACATGCAGGCTTATGTGGATGAAATTGCGGATAACATGCAGGCATTGCGCCATGCCGCTGACAATAACAGCCTTGCCCAGGTCGTCTGGCTGGCGGAACACCTGACCGCGCAAATCGCCGCCTTAACCCGCGAGAGCGCCGTCTGGTCGCTGCGTGAATGGGATCATGCATCTCCCGCAGTGGCGCGCTGGCAGCGTAAGCGCTTACAGCATCAAGACTATGAACGTCGGCTGTTGGAAATGCAGCAGCAGCGCGAGCAGCGTTTAAGTCAGGCGACAACGCTTGCCGAGCAGCAACAATTGCATAACGAAGTGGCCGCGTTAGCCGCAAGGCTTGCCCGATGCCGCAGCGCTCTGGATAACATCGAGCGTGTACTGGCGCAGATAACCCGTTAATCAAGGAGTAAGCATGTCACTGGAAAACGCCCCGGATGAAGTCAAACTGGCCGTCGATTTGATTATGTTGCTGGAACAGCATGAGATGGCACCGGAACTGGTGTTAAAAGCACTGGAGATTGTGAAGCGGGATTTTGAGAAGAAACTGGAATCCTGTTAGGCCCTCTCCCGTGACGGGAGAAGGCCTGGAAGGAAATCACGCCTGTTGTATGGGTGTCGGGTCATCCCCTTTCAGATCGCGTTTCACTTCAGTCAACTCATCACCTTTTGCATTACGCAGGTGCACTTCAAGCTGATTAAAGGCGATATCAATGTTGTTCTCGCGGCACAGTCTGTCGATTGTGCGATTGAGCTCATCCACCGTGTAGCTGCGATCGCGCAGTTCACGGACATACAGACGCAGCTCGTGATCCAGTGTGCTCGGACCAAAAGTGGTAAAGAACACTGATGGTTCTGGATCGTGCATCACTTTCGGATGTTCCATCGCCGCCTTCAGCAGAACTTTTTTCACTTTATCCAGATCGGAACCATAAGCGACACCGAGACGAATCACCACGCGGGTAATGGTATCGGACAGCGACCAGTTGATCAGACGCTCTGTAACGAAGGCTTTGTTCGGGATAATCACCTCTTTACGGTCAAAGTCGGTGATGGTGGTGGCACGAATACGGATTTTACTGACGGTGCCGGAGAAGGTACCAATGGTCACCGTATCGCCAATGCGCACCGGGCGCTCGAACAGAATAATCAGGCCGGAAACAAAGTTACCGAAGATTTCCTGTAAACCGAAGCCCAGACCTACGGATAACGCTGCTGCCAGCCATTGCAGTTTGTCCCACGATACCCCTAACGAGCCGAACACCGTAACTGCACCGACTGCGATAATGGCGTAATTGAGGATGGTGGTCACCGCATAAGATGACCCCTGGCGCATATTAAGCCGCGAGAGGATCAACACCTCCAGCAAACCCGGTAAGTTGCGGATCAGCGCCCAGGCCACGATAAAGACAATGACTGCAAACAGCAGACTCCCCAGCGTCACGCTCTTCATTACTGCCGCGCCCGCTTCCGTACCGTTGTAGTGCCACAAGGTAATGCTGTCGAGATAGGCAAACACCGAGATCAAATCAGACCAGATTGCCCAGAACACCACGCCAAACAGCGCAACCATCACCAGCATGGTGATACGCAATGTCTGCTGGTTCACCTGTTCCAGCGCAATGGTCGGTTCCTCTTGCGGCTCCGCGCCTTCCGCCCCCTCTTTCACCATATTCTGGCGACGCGCCAGCGCACGGCGATAAGCAATACGACGGGCAGCAACACTCAAACCACGCAATACCGTCTGGTAAAGCAGGTTCCAGATAATGACCAGGTAGACCGTTTCGATCCAGCGACCGGCAAGACGCAACGTGGTGTAAAAGTAGCCCGTTGCAGTCAGCACCATTAACGCGATGGGTACAATCGCCAGCACGGTAACCGTCACCAGGCGTATGCTGTGGGACTCTTTGTCGCGCCAGCTTTCGCGGAACATCGGCCAGACCAGCGCGGTGATCAGCAACAGGTTAAGCAGGATGACAAATTGCCCGGCAACGTCATCCATCAGATGCAGCGGAGAGAGCTCCGACACCACTGACCAGAAATGCAGCGGCAACAGCGCCAGGCTGATGCGCACAATCTGCCGACGCCAGTGGCTGGTAAGCTGCTCAGGCATATTGAAGTGGTTGACCGCCACGCCTTTCTTTTCCAGTACCTTCCAGCACAGGCCAAACACCAGCCAGAACAACGCCAGTTTTTTACTGAAAGCCCATAACAGCTCGCTGACATTAAGCTGCATGGTAAGCAGAATCAGACCGATGGCCAGAATCAACAAACAGACCGGCAGCGCACGGATCAGATCGATCAGAATCGCTTTTGGGGTATGGAGCTGGCTGTCAGTGCGTAGCTGCCCGACCTGGTCTGCCAGCTTCGCCTGATACCCTTTCAGCCAGTTCAGACGCCAGCGGATAAGACCGGCAATCAGCAACAGCGGTAAACCGGCCAGGAAGGCAATCGCCACCGCAGGCCAGGCTTTCTCCCAGTTAACGGTGATCTTCGTGGATTTAATCTGATCATGTAAGGCATGCGGGAAGGCTTTAAACCAGTCCCAGTCCATAGGCTTATTGCTGTTTACCCAGAAGATTTGCTGGGTCAGGATATCCTGCAAGCTCCTGGAAACGCTCATCAGTTGTTGCTGGTTAACCTGCAGGTTAATGGCCATCATCAGCTGGTTGCCGAGTTGCTTGTTCAGTTGATCCAGCAACTCACGGCGCATATCCACCACTTGCAGGAGCGCATCATGCACTTCATCGTTGACGTCGCTCTGATGACCTTCCTCCAGTTTGGCAACAAAGGCATCGCTCTGGAACAGGGCATCACGCTGTTGGTTGACATCAAACTGTTCGATACGCAGATCCGCAATGCGGTTAGTCATATCTTTCAGTTCGTCCGCCGACGGCAGCGTCTGCTGTTGCTGATACAAAATGCGTGACAGCAGCAGGCTCCCCTTCAGAACCGCAATTTGCTCTTTGATATTGCGTTCAGACTGCAGCGCGCGGTCCAGCCAGTTTTTCACTTTGATATTTTGCTGCACCAGCGAGTTGCCGTTTTCCGTTGCGGTGATCAGCTTCTGGCTCAACTGATGGTTGATCTCCAGCTCTTGCTTCACCAACGGGTTTTCCTGAATACGCGCGGTTTCATCCGGCGTTACTGCTTGTTGCGCGGTTTTTTCCGTTAGCGTCAGACGCTTGTTATTTACCGCCTCCTGCAACAACTGCAACTGATGCTCAAGACGGTTACCGTTTGCCGTGACATAGTCGCGCTGTTTTTGCAGCGTATCCTGGAGTGTGGTGTTGCCTTCGAGACTTTTGCGCAGTTGTTCAATTTGCGCATTCAATAACGCCTGCTGTACCTGCAATAGCGCCTGCTGCGTAGGTCGCAACGCCCCTTCGCCCGCCGACGTGCCGTTCAAGCGGTTACGGATTTGCTGCAACTGCTGCGACGCGGTGTACATGGCGTTTTGCACACGTTCTGGCTGCGTCTGCAGCGACACCAGTTGACTGTTATAGGTGGATAAATCGTTCTGTGCGGTTTGCAAATCTTCAAGCAGTTGCGACATACGGGATTCAAGCTGACGCAAAGAGAGCGTCGCCAGCGTCTTACGCGTTTCGTCGTCATTGTCTTTATCGCCCAGCGCATTCAGCGCATCCGTTGCCTGGCGCATTTTCTCCGGCGCCTGGGCGACTTTCTGCTTGAGCAATGCGGTTTCTTGCTTCACCCGGTCAATTTTATCGAGGGCATCCAGCGTCTCGGTCAAATCCTGAATGACCCGTTTGTCCTGCGCCGAGTGATCTTTTTGCTTATTCAGTGCGTTGAGCTGATTTTGCACATCGGTGCGGGAAGGTAAGTCGTTACTCGTCTCCGCCCAGGCAACATTGCCCAGCAGGCTTGCGATGACAAGAAACAACGCGGCAGCAAAAGCTGCGAACGTATTACGCGTGCGGTTGTTGTGCGACATAATTTGCGTGATCGGTTTCTGTACGGGAAAGGTGGTCGGGATGACCACGCGCGAAGAATATCACGCAGTTAGACAACAACCTAGAACAGTGAGAAGCCTCCAGGAAAAATCCTGGCGGCTTACGGTTTACGCGTTTAGCGTCTCGCGATCGCTGCGTAGTGTCGGGCAGAGCTGGCACATCTCCAGCAGGATCGCCACATAGTCACGCGCTTCTTTTTTTAAATCAAAGGATTGTGGTGCAAAGAGCCAGTTTTCCATTATCCCGGATATGTACGCGCGCATCAGCACGGCCACACGCCGCGTCAGTAAGTTGGCCGGCAGCAATTTTGCCTGGATACATTCTCTCAGCGTCTGCTCGATACGATCATAACTTTCAAGGCTCAAATTACGCTGCGCTTCCTGCACAATCGCCATTTCGCCAACAAACTCACATTTGTGGAAAATGATCTCCATCATTAAACGACGCCGCTCTTCAACAACAGTCGCTTCAAGGATATAAACCAATATTTCTCTTAAAACAGAGAGTGGATCGTCGGGGAATTTTGCCCGATACTCAATCTCAAGATCGCCAATACTGGACTCTGACAGCTCCCAGATTTCACTGAACAATTCCGACTTGTTTTTGAAGTGCCAATAAATCGCGCCGCGAGTCACTCCTGCCGCCTGCGCAATTTCCGCCAGCGAAGTAGAGGAAACACCCTGCCGGGAAAAGAGCCGCATGGCGACATCAAGAATATGCTGTCGCGTCTCCAGCGCCTGTTGTTTGGTTTTTCGTGCCATATGTTAGTGAATTTACAGGAGTCAGATTTACATACATTTGTGAATGTTTGTACCATAGCATGACGATAATATAAACGCAGCAATGGGTTTTTGGGCATTTGATCCATTGATCAATTTGAAATCGGACACTCGAGGTTTACATATGAACAAAAACAGAGGGTTTACGCCTCTGGCGGCCGTTCTGATGCTTTCGGGCAGCTTAGCGCTTACAGGATGTGATGATAAACCTGCGCAGCAGGGAGCGGGCCAGATGCCGGAAGTTGGCATTGTCACGCTAAAATCAGAACCTCTGCAAATCACCACGGAATTACCTGGCCGAACCACGGCGTATCGCATTGCAGAAGTGCGTCCTCAGGTCAGTGGCATTATTTTAAAACGCAACTTTACTGAAGGCAGTGACGTTGCAGCAGGTGTCTCGCTCTATCAGATTGATCCCGCAACGTATCAGGCTGCTTACGAAAGTGCGAAAGGCGATCTGGCCAAAGCACAGGCGGCGGCCAACATCGCTCAAATGACGGTGAATCGCTATAAAAAACTGTTAGGCACGAAGTACATCAGTCAACAGGATTACGATACTGCGCTGGCAGATGCGCAACAGGCAGACGCATCGGTTGTGGCCGCGAAAGCTGCCGTTGAAACCGCACGTATCAACCTGGCGTATACAAAAGTCACCTCGCCAATCAGCGGACGCACCGGAACCTCAACAGTAACGGAAGGCGCGCTGGTGCAGAGCGGACAAGCCACTGCGCTGACTACCGTACAGCAGCTTGATCCTATCTATGTGGATGTGACCCAATCCAGTAATGATTTCCTGCGTCTGAAACAAGAGATGGCGAACGGCACGCTGACCCAGAACAACGGCAAAGCGAAAGTGGAGCTGGTAACCAATGACGGTGTTCAGTATTCACAAAGCGGTACGCTTGAGTTTTCCGGTGTGACGGTTGACCAGACTACCGGTTCAATCACGCTGCGTGCGGTGTTCCCGAACCCGGATCACACGTTGCTGCCAGGCATGTTCGTCCGCGCCAAACTGGAAGAAGGCACTAACCCCAATGCGTTGCTGGTGCCGCAACAGGGCGTAGCCCGTACCCCGCGTGGCGATGCAACGGCGATGGTGGTTGGAGAAGGCAACAAAGTTGAAATCCGGAACATCGTCGCAAGCCAGGCAATTGGCGATAAATGGCTGGTTACTGATGGCCTTAAAACCGGCGATCGCGTGATTATTTCCGGCTTACAAAAAGTCAAACCGGGCGTGCAGGTTAAAACCCAGGAAGTGACATCTGACAATAAACAGCAAGCCCAGGCCGGCGGCCAGTCAGAGAAACCGAAGTCTTAACTTAAACAGGAGCCGTTAAGACATGGCTAAGTTTTTTATCGATCGCCCCATTTTTGCATGGGTTATCGCGATTATCATCATGCTGGCGGGGGCGTTGTCGATCCTCAAATTGCCGGTAGCGCAATATCCAACGATTGCGCCGCCTGCAATTCAGATCACCGCGTCTTACCCGGGTGCTGATGCGAAAACGGTGCAGGATACCGTGACGCAGGTTATCGAACAGAACATGAACGGTATCGATAACCTGCTCTATATGTCTTCCACCAGTGATTCCTCTGGTACGGTGCAAATCACTATCACGTTTGATTCCGGCACCAATGCGGACATCGCGCAGGTTCAGGTGCAGAACAAACTGCAACTGGCTATGCCGTTGCTCCCGCAGGAAGTACAGCAGCAAGGCGTGAGTGTTGAGAAGTCATCCAGTAGCTTCCTGATGGTTCTCGGTATGATCAGTACCGACGGTTCCATGACGCAGGAAGATATCGCTGACTACGTCGGTGCGACCATTAAAGATCCGGTCAGCCGTACCTCTGGTGTGGGTGACGTTCAGTTGTTCGGTGCGCAATATGCAATGCGTATCTGGATGGATCCGAACAAACTCAACAATTTCCAACTGACGCCTGTTGACGTGATCTCCGCCATTACCGCGCAGAACGCCCAGGTGGCAGCCGGTCAGTTAGGCGGTACACCGCCGGTGAAAGGGCAGCAGTTGAACGCCTCCATCATCGCGCAGACCCGTCTGACCTCAACGGAAGAGTTCGGCAAGATCCTGCTGAAAGTGAACACCGATGGCTCGCAGGTTCGCCTGCGCGACGTGGCGAAAATTGAACTCGGCGGCGAAAGCTATGACGTTGTCGCTCGTTACAATGGCCAGCCAGCGGCCGGTCTGGGGATCAAACTGGCGACCGGTGCTAACGCGCTGGATACCGCAGAAGCGGTGCGTGCCACGATTGCCAAACTGGAACCGTTCTTCCCGCATGGTCTGAAAGTGGTTTACCCGTACGACACCACCCCGTTCGTTAAAATCTCGATTAACGAAGTGGTGAAAACGCTGGTTGAAGCGATCGTACTGGTGTTCCTCGTAATGTACCTGTTCTTGCAAAACTTCCGCGCAACGCTGATCCCGACGATCGCGGTGCCGGTGGTACTGCTCGGGACGTTCGCGATACTCGCCGCCTTTGGCTACTCCATCAACACCCTCACCATGTTCGGTATGGTGCTGGCGATAGGTCTGTTGGTGGACGATGCCATCGTGGTGGTGGAAAACGTCGAGCGTGTGATGATGGAAGAGGGCCTGCCGCCAAAAGAGGCGACACGTCGTTCGATGGGGCAGATTCAGGGTGCGCTGGTTGGTATCGCATTGGTGCTGTCGGCGGTATTTATCCCGATGGCCTTCTTCGGCGGTTCGACCGGGGCAATCTATCGCCAGTTCTCCATTACGATCGTTTCCGCGATGGTACTGTCGGTGCTGGTCGCGTTGATCCTGACGCCAGCCCTGTGCGCCACGATGCTCAAGCCGGTTGCCAAAGGCGACCACGGTGAAGGCAAAAAAGGCTTCTTCGGCTGGTTCAACCGCATGTTTGAGAAGAGCACGCATCACTACACCGACAGCGTGGGCAACATCCTGCGCAGCACCGGTCGTTATTTGTTGCTGTATATTCTCATCGTTGCGGGAATGGCGATTCTGTTCGTTCGTCTGCCCAGCTCGTTCCTGCCTGACGAAGACCAGGGCGTATTTTTGACCATGGCCCAGTTGCCTGCGGGCGCAACGCAAGAGCGTACGCAGAAAGTGCTGGATGAAGTCACGAAATACTATCTGGAAAATGAGAAAGACAACGTTAACTCCGTGTTTACCGTTAACGGATTTGGCTTCTCAGGTCGTGGGCAGAACACCGGTCTGGCGTTCGTTTCGCTGAAAAACTGGGATGAACGTCCTGGTGAGCAGAACAAAGTTCCGGCGATTGCAGGTCGTGCAAGTGGGCATTTCGCGCAAATTAAAGATGCGATGGTGTTCGCCTTTAACCTGCCGGCGATTGTGGAACTGGGTACGGCAACCGGCTTTGACTTCCAGCTGATCGACCAGGCTAACCTGGGCCACGATAAGCTGATGCAAGCCCGTAACCAACTGTTCGGTGAAATTGCCCAGCATCCTGACTTACTGGTAGGCGTACGCCCTAACGGTCTGGAAGATACACCGCAGTTCAAAATCGACATCGATCAGGAGAAAGCCACAGCGCTGGGCGTTTCCATCAGCGATATCAACACAACGTTGGGCGCAGCCTGGGGCGGTCGTTACGTTAACGACTTTATCGACCGTGGTCGCGTGAAAAAAGTCTACCTTATGTCGCAGGCGAAATACCGTATGTTGCCAAGCGATATCGGCAACTGGTATGTCCGTGCAAGCGATGGGAAGATGGTTCCCTTCTCGGCCTTCTCCAGCACGCACTGGGAATATGGTTCGCCGCGTCTGGAACGTTACAACGGTCTGCCTTCCATGGAACTGCTTGGACAGGCAGCGCCAGGCAGGAGTACCGGTGAGGCGATGGCGATGATGGAGCAACTGGCCAGCAAACTGCCGACCGGTATTGGCTACGACTGGACGGGGATGTCCTTCCAGGAACGTCTCTCGGGTAACCAGGCGCCTGCGCTGTACGCTATTTCGCTGATTGTCGTATTCCTGTGTCTGGCGGCACTGTATGAGAGCTGGTCTATTCCGTTCTCAGTGATGCTGGTGGTTCCGTTGGGGGTTGTGGGTGCACTACTCGCCGCGACGTTCCGCGGCCTGACTAATGACGTCTACTTCCAGGTTGGCCTGCTGACAACCATTGGCTTGTCGGCGAAGAACGCGATACTTATCGTCGAATTCGCCAAGGATCTGATGGATAAAGAGGGCAAAGGGCTGATTGAAGCAACGCTGGAAGCAGTCCGTATGCGTCTGCGCCCCATTCTGATGACGTCACTGGCGTTTATCCTCGGGGTACTGCCGTTGGTTATCAGTTCCGGTGCAGGTTCCGGTGCACAGAACGCCGTAGGTACTGGCGTAATGGGCGGGATGATCACCGCAACCGTACTGGCTATTTTCTTTGTCCCGGTGTTCTTTGTGGTGGTGCGTCGCCGTTTTAGCCGCCGCAGCGAAGACATTGAGCACAGCCATAAGGTTGAGCAGCACTGATACCCTCCAGGTATCTATTATTAGAAAAGGCCGCGCGTAGCGGCCTTTTTCATTTCACGGTTCACGCCAGGAAAGAACTTATTGTCAGTTTGTTTATTTCATGCGAAAGATATAAGGCATATAATTACTGTGTATTTGAGGCACATCTTATCTCTTAGGTATTATTCTTAATTATCATCTGCATTCTGTTTAAGTAAGAATAATCCTGGCTGAATTATTCGCTACAGTGGAATAATTCAAACAGCGCTAACTTAATGAATCCTAAGGAACCTCTGGCAATAACGCTCATAAACACAACAAAATTCGCCCTCAAATCGTGCAATTATTTCATCCCGTACCGGCAGAAAAAGGCAATAATTGTAATTTTTCGTAATAGCGCAATGAAATTCTATTAGGACTGTCTTATAGTTATAATCAATCAACAGCGCAGCATTAGTCTCTGGTCAGAGCAGAAGTACCCATCCCGATACGGTGTTCGGTTAGTAAAAAAATTACCACTCAGAAGGGGATGCGTTATGGACGAATACTCGCCGAAAAGGCATGATATCGCACAGCTCAAATTTCTCTGCGAAACTTTGTACCATGATTGCCTCGCTAATCTCGAAGAGAGCCATCATGGCTGGGTTAACGATCCTACTTCAGCAATCAATCTGCAGCTAAACGAGCTGATCGAGCACATCGCAACCTTCGCGCTCAATTATAAAATTAAGTACAATGAAGATAATAAGCTGATTGCACAGATAGACGAATACCTTGATGATACGTTTATGTTGTTCAGCAGCTATGGCATAAATACACAAGACTTACAGAAATGGCGTAAAACAGGCAACAAACTGTTCCGCTGCTTCGTCAATGTGAGCAAGGCTAATCCTGTTAGTCACTCTTGTTAATATTTCAACACTAAGGTGAAAGTATGTCCGAAAAACCATTAACAAAAATTGATTATTTGATGCGGTTACGGCGTTGTCAGACAATTGATACATTAGAACGCGTAATTGAAAAAAATAAATACGAACTTTCAGATGATGAACTTGCGGTGTTTTATTCTGCAGCCGATCACCGGCTGGCAGAGCTGACTATGAATAAGCTTTATGACAAAATCCCCTCCTCCGTGTGGAAATTTGTTCGCTAATTCTCTGTACTGTTTATTTACGTTTTTTTCTGTAACACAGCGTTCAGCCTCATTGACAGGTGTATCCGATCCCGATGAATGAAGAAAAACAGAAAATGGTGGCAGGCTTGCCGTATCAGCCCGCAGATGAAACGCTGCGTGCAGACCGACTCCGCGCCCGCCAACTGCTTCATCGTTATAACCATTCAGCGCCTGAAGAAAAAGCCGAACGCAAAGCCATATTGGCGGAACTCCTCGGGCAAAGCGATGGCGCTTATATTGAACCCAGTTTCCGCTGCGATTATGGTTACAATATTTTCCTCGGCAAAGAATTTTATGCCAATTTTGACTGCGTCATGCTTGATGTCTGCCCTATCCATATTGGCGATAATTGCATGCTGGCGCCTGGCGTGCACATCTATACCGCAACGCATCCGCTCGATGCAGTTGAACGCATTAGCGGTATTGAATATGGCAAGCCTGTCAGCATTGGCCACAACGTGTGGATTGGCGGCCGGGCCGTGATCAATCCTGGCGTAACGATCGGTGATAATGCGGTAATTGCATCGGGGGCGGTCGTGGTGAAAGACGTTCCTGCTAATGCAGTAGTCGGCGGCAATCCAGCCCGCATGATTAAAATGCTGGCCTCCCCGATTCAGTAACTGTTATCGTTTTTTGGGGTAAAACTGTTACTTTTTTCACACAAAGTGGCAACTTAAAATAGTTTGTCCACCTGCAAAACCGTATCAGTAAAGGCCAACAATGACAGAGAT
This sequence comes from Kosakonia oryzendophytica, assembly GCF_900094925.1. Lineage (GTDB taxonomy): Bacteria > Pseudomonadota > Gammaproteobacteria > Enterobacterales > Enterobacteriaceae > Kosakonia > Kosakonia oryzendophytica. The sequence goes on from NZ_FMAY01000003.1 coordinate 181,019, forward strand.
ACAACGGCTGCTCACCGAAACGATTGAAGAGATCAACCAGCGTGAGAAACGGGATAACCGTCCACGCTTCAGCATCAGTTTTATTCGCAAACATCCGGGCCTGTTTATTGGCATGTACGTGGCATGGCTGGCAACGCTTGCGGTCATGTTGCAATCAGAAACCCTGTCCGGCTCCGTCTGGCTGTTGGTGGTTCTCTTTATTGCCTTTAACGCCTTTTTCTTTTTCGACGTTTATCCCCGTTATCATTATGACGATATCGATGTACTCGATTTTCGCGTCTGCTATAACGGCGAGTGGTACAACACCCGTTTTGTGCCCTCCACGCTGATTGATGCCATCCTGCATTCGCCTCATGTTGATGCAGGGCACAAATATCAGTTACAGCAAATGGTAGAGCGCAAAGGCGAACTCTCGTTTTACGACGTGTTCACCCTCACCCGCCCAGCTGTTGTACAACCAGGCGGTTAAGGGTACGCACTGCCGAAACAAACTGGCTGGCGGATGTGTTGCCGTAACCCAACACCAGCCCGCTGGATGCCGCGTCTGGATGCAACCAGAAGCGGCTTAATGCGTGCGGCGCAAGCTGTGCTTTCCGCGCTTCACGCACCACCGCTACATCATCAATTCCCGGGATAGACAACGTTAAATGCATCCCCCCGCCGCCACCATAAACGCGATGCGCAGCCGTCATCTCTTGACGCAGCGCCGCCAGCAGATTCCCCTGCCGCTTGCGGTAAAGACGGCGCATTGCCGCCAGGTGGCGCGCATAATGCCCGTCCTCAATAAAGCGCGCCAGCGTGAGCTGCTCGCCGCGGTGACCACCCCGCAATAAACTGCTGATCGCCGGTCCGGCCACCTGTGCGAGCGCCGGTGGCATCACCATAAATCCAATACGCAGCGACGGAAACAGCGTCTTACTGAAGGTACCTATATACACCACCGGCGGATGGGACCGCATGCCAAGCATGGCCGGAATAGGATCGCCGGGATAACGGAATTCACTGTCATAATCATCTTCGATAATCCAGCTCCCCGTTCGCTGTGCATAATCCAGCAGCGCAAGACGCCGCGTCGCACTCATTACCTGACCAAGGGGATACTGGTGAGATGGAGAGGTATAAATCATACGCGGAGCTGCCGCGCCAGTACTCAGTACCATGCCTTCGTCATCAATGGGTCTGCCGCTAATCTGTAAGCCAGCAGACAAAAATGCGCTTTTCACGCCGCCATAGCCCGGCTCTTCAACCCAGGCATGATCCCCCTCATCACAGAGTAAACGCACGCAGAGCATGAGTGCTTCCTGCGCCCCTTCGGTAATGACTACCTGTTCCGCTTCACAATTGATGCCACGAGAGATAGCCAGGTGACGGGCGATGGCGGAACGTAAACGTAATTCGCCCGCCGACTCGCCATAGTTCAACAATGCGCAGCCTTCGCCGCGCCATACACGCTCCATCAAGCGCCGCCATACAGCCAACGGAAAGTAATTCACCGCAGGAATGCCCGGCGTCAGCGCCAACGCCGGTGAGTGCCGTTGCATACCACCGGGCAACGCCTGCACACGCCGGGCCAGCGCCACCGGCGGCGGGCTCTCAGGCCTGACGTCCGTGTTCGCCAGCGTTAATATTCGCGTTCCCTGTCTGTCACGCAGCACATACCCTTCAATCGCCAGTTGCTCCAGCGCCGCATTCACCGTATTGCGCGACAACGTCAGCGCCTGCGCCAACACCCGCGACCCCGGCAACTGGCTGTTTGCCTTCAGCGCACCGCTAAGCACCGCATCACGCAATGCCACATATAACGCTCGTTGCCGCGTTACTCCCACTCGTGCAGCCAAAGCCTGACGCAGCAGCGCGTACAACCCCTCTTCCGGAATATTCATTTCATGTCTCTTCGTGGCCCCATAAAACTATATCCTCATGGTTCTTTTTATGGAACCAGCACGGCGCTACGCTGCCCCTTCAGCGAAAAGGAGGCACCATGAGTCCGTTAAATCACTATCAACAACCCATCGGCAGTGCATTACCCAACTGGCAACCCCGCCCTTTCCCTCAGCGCATTGTGCTGGAGGGACGTTATTGTCGCCTTGAACCGCTTGCCCCCCGGCATGCCAGCGCCCTGTTTCAGGCGCATCAACAGGCAGAAGATGAACGTAGCTGGACGTGGCTGTTGCGTGAAGCGGATAAAGATGAAGCTTCGTTTCGTGCGTGGGTAACCAGTGTCTGTGAACTGCGCGATCCGCTGCATTTTGCCGTTATCGATAAGCGAACGGACTCGCCGGTGGGCAGCTTGTCACTGATGCGTATTGATGAGAAAAACGGTGTGATGGAAGTAGGCAGCGTGCATTTTTCTCCGCTGCTGTCACGCACTCCTGCGTCAACCGAAGCGCAGTGGCTACTGATGCGCTACGCCTTCGATACGCTGGGGTATCGTCGCTATGAGTGGAAATGTAATAGTCTGAATGAGCCATCACGCTAGGCAGCGCTCCGGCTCGGTTTTCAGTTTGAAGGTCGTTTTCGCCAGGCTCTGGTCACGAAAGGCCATAACCGCGACACTGACTGGTTTTCAATAATAGACAGTGAATGGCCACAGGTTGATCAGGCGTTGCAACGCTGGCTTGCCGTCGACAACTTCACCGCCGATGGCAAGCAACGTTTCCCCCTGGCGTCATTGCGCGCTTAACGTTTTTTCTTTTTGCCCTGCACCGCTTTAAAACGCGGATTGGATTTACAAATCACATATAAACGCCCCTTGCGCTTGACGATTTGGCAGTCAGGGTGGCGTTGTTTTGCGCTCCGCAACGAGTTCAGCACCTGCATGGTTTATTCCTTTTTATCCGTGAAAAAACGGCCATAACGCTGCTGGAAACGTGCCGCGCTGCCTTCGTTCGCAATCACTTTCTGTTTGCCGGTGTAATACGGATGCGAAGCGGATGACACGTCAATGGTCACATACGGGTAAGTGACCCCGTCGAGTTCGATCTCACGGTCCGTCCTGATGGTGGATCCGACTTTGAAGTATTCATTTGCGCTGGTGTCGTGGAACACCACCGTCCGGTAGTGGGGATGGATATCAGGTCTCATTATGGGCTCATTTGTTTTGTTATAACATAACAAAAGTCTACCCAACTTAATTTCGCATTTCAAGCGATCCGCGTTATGCGTTTTTTGCAAAAGCACATGATCCTGCCTGGTCATAAATTAGAAAAGAACGTTATTGGTTGAATACGTTGCCATCAGGCAAGCTGTGAACATTACCCACTGTGAGGAATGAAAAATGCGCTGTTGTTGTCCCCGAACCCTGAAATTGCACACAAAACCGTTATCTATTGCCTTCGGAGAACACAATGAACGCAACGACATTACCGATCCTCGATCTTGCCCGCTACCACGGCGCTGAACGCGACGCGTTTCTTACCGACCTGCGCCACGCCGCGCGCGATATTGGCTTCTTCTACCTGATTAATCACGGCGTCGACGACGCACTCCAGCACGCTGTCCAGCGTGAAGCTCAACGTTTTTTCGCCCTCCCTGATGAGCAAAAACAGCAGGTGGCGATGATCCACTCACCCCATTTTCGCGGCTACAACCGTGCCGCGTCTGAACTGACCCGTGGGCAACCTGACTGGCGCGAACAATTCGATATTGGCGCAGAACGCCCGGCATTATTGCTTAGCGATGATGATCCCGGCTGGCGACGCCTGCAAGGCCCCAACCTGTGGCCGCAAGCGCTGCCAACATTAAAACCAGCGCTGCTCAACTGGCAACGTGCCATGACCACGATGGCGATCCGTTTATTACGCGCTTTTGCCGAAGCCCTGCAACTGCCCGCGACAGCGTTTGACGCACTGTATGGCGACAAACCCAATGAGCATATCAAGCTGATTCGCTATCCCGGCCAGCAAGAGACGCAAAGCGCACAAGGTGTGGGCGCCCATAAAGACTCCGGTTTCCTGAGCTTTCTGTTGCAGGATCAACAGAAAGGGTTACAGGTCGAAGTAGCACCAGGTCGTTGGATCGATGCCGCGCCGCTGCCCGGCAGCTTTGTGGTGAATATTGGTGAGTTGCTGGAACTGGCGACCAACGGCTATTTGCGCGCCACGGTGCATCGGGTTGTTTCTCCTCCAGCCAATCAGCAGCGCCTCTCCATTGCGTTCTTCCTCGGCGCGCAACTGGATGCCGTCGTGCCGGTTTACACCCTGCCGCCCATCCTGGCACAGGAAGCCCACGGTCCGGAGAGCGATCCGCACAATCCACTGTTGCGCGATGTGGGGTGGAATTACCTCAAGGGACGCCTGCGATCCCATCCGGATGTTGCAGAACGTTATTACCGCGATGTGCTGCGCGAACGCACAGAACAATTGATCGTCTGACCATAACAACACAGGAACACACATCATGAAACATGCCGCTTTTACTCTGGCAGGGGTAGCACTGTCTCTTTCACTGGTATGGACTTCCGCGCAGGCCGACGCGTTGCGTGTCGCTGCCGATCCGGTTCCGCATGCCGAAATTCTTAACTACATCAAAAAGATTGATCCGAAGCTGGATCTGAAAGTGGTGGAACTGACCAGCGGCGCCAACGCCAACGAGCTGCTGGCAAATGGCGATGTCGACGCCAACTATTTCCAGCATGTGCCCTATCTGAAAGATCAGGAAAAAGCACTGGGTAAAACCTTTGCCGTCGCTGCCACGGTGCATATTGAACCGCTCGGCATCTATTCGCATAAATACAAAGATTTTAAATCCGTGCCAAATAACGCCACTGTCGCCGTTCCCAACAACGCCACCAACTTAAGCCGTGCGCTGTTCCTGCTGCAAAGCCAGGGACTGATTAAACTGGCGGCGAAATTTACCGATCCGGCCACTACGCTGGCAACCCCGAAAGACATTGCCGAAAACCCGAAACACCTGAAGATCCTTGAGGTGGAATCACCGCAAATCCCGCGTTCGCTGGATGATGTGGACCTGGCAGTGATCAACGGCAACTATGCGCTGGAAGCAGGTTTAACGCCGTCGAAAGATGCGCTGGGACTGGAAAGCGCCAGCCACAACCCGTATGCCAATATTCTGGTCACCAACCCGCAACTGGCGAACGATCCACGCATCAAGGAGTTGGCGAAAGATCTGACCTCGCCGCAGGTGGCGGAGTTTATCCGTAAACAGTACAACGGCTCGGTCATCCCGGTCGCGCCGCAGTCATGATTGAGATTGAAGGGCTGAGTAAAATCTACGCCGGAGCTGGCCGACCGGCGTTAAAAGATGTGTCGTTAAGCGTGCCGAAAGGGGCGATTTACGGCATCCTCGGGCGCAGCGGCGCGGGTAAAAGCACGCTGATCCGCTGTCTGAATCTGCTGGAGCGGCCCACGACGGGCCGCATTATTGTCAATGGCAGCGACATTACGCAACTGGATAAAGCCGGGCTGCGAGAGCACCGTCTGCGTACCGGCATGATTTTCCAGCACTTCAATTTACTGCATTCACGCACGGTAGCCGATAACGTCGCCGTGCCGCTGGAAATCGCTGGCGTACCGAAGGTGTTGCGCCAGGCTCGCGTTGACGAGTTGCTTTATCTCGTCGGTCTGAGCGAAAAAGCACAGGCTTTTCCTTCTCAGCTCTCCGGGGGCCAGAAGCAGCGCGTTGGCATTGCCAGAGCGCTGGCCGCCAGACCGGATGTCCTGTTGTGCGACGAAGCCACCAGTGCGTTAGATCCGGAAACTACCGCCTCAGTGTTGCAACTGCTTGCCGATATCAACCAACAGTTAAAACTGACCATTGTGCTGATCACCCATGAGCTGGAGGTGGTGAAAACCCTTTGCGATCACGCCGCATTGCTGGAAAACGGCGAAGTGGTTGAAAGCGGGCGGATCGCCGATTTGCTGATCGCCCCCTGGTCGCGTCTGCGTCAGGCGTTATTGCATGATCCTCAGGCCGAGCGGGATTTCCTCGCCCGCCATGGTTTCGACGGGAGGCCATTATGCGTGGTCGCATGAACTGGGAAGATCTCTGGCCATTACTGGTCAACGGTACGCTGGAAACCCTCTATATGGTTGGTCTGGCGGCGTTTTTCACCATCCTGATCGGTCTGCCGGTCGGCGTTCTGTTGTTTATTTCCCGCAGCAATGGCCTGGCACCCATGCCAAAAGTGAATGCCATCCTGGGTGCGCTGATCAATATTGGTCGTTCGTTGCCGTTTATCGTACTGCTGATTGCCTTGATCCCTTTCACTCGTTTGCTGATCGGCACCACGCTTGGCAGCACCGCGGCGGTGGTTCCAGTGACCATTGGCGCGTTTCCCTTTTTTGCCCGCCTGACAGAAAGCGCGCTGGATGAAGTCGATTACGGGCGGATAGAAGCCATTCTGTCGATGGGTGGCAATATCTGGCATGTGATCGGCAAAGCATTATTGCCAGAAGCCTTGCCGACATTGCTGGCGGCAATCACCTTAACCGTGGTGATGCTGATCGGCTTTACCTCGATGGCTGGGGTCATTGGCGGCGGCGGTCTGGGCGATCTGGCGATTCGCTATGGCTATCAGCGGTTTAACGATCAGGTGATGGCCGGAACGGTGATCATACTGGTTGCCATGGTGCAGGGGGTGCAAATGACCGGAGAGCGCCTGGTGCGCCGACTGGCGCACCGACGGTAACTTAGACCTGCGTCTCTTTGCCCACCAGCAGGGTGGTAAGGATAAACGACAGCACCAGCGCTATCGCCACCCCGGAAACGGCAAAGATAAAATAGGGTCCAATGTAGGCGGGCAGGCTGAAAATGCTCGACAAAATATAGCCATACAACCGCACGCCAAAGAAAGCAATAAACGCAGAGGCGAGCGAGCTGGCGACAGTGGCGGCGATAAACGCTTTTTTGTAGCGCGTCAGTACGCCAAACAGCGCCGGCTCGGTGATCCCCAACAGAGCAGAGATGGCTGCTGATAGCGTAATTGTTTTATCCTGGCGGTTTTTGCTCAAGCGCCAGATAGCAAACGTTGCACCAGCAATCGCCATATTGGCCATAAACATCATCGGCATCAGCATGTCGTAGCCGCGTTCGCTAAAATTTTGCAGCGCAATCGGTGTCATTGCATGGTGCATGCCGGTGAGGATCGCCACCGGGCGGATCGCCCCAACAATTAACCCGGCAAAACTGGCGGAGACACCAAACAGCCCTTCGATAAACAGCGCCAGCCCTTTGCCCAGGTAAATGCCAATCGGACCAATCACTACCAGCGCAGCCAGCGCACCGAGAAACAGCGTTAGGGTGGGCGTAAAGACCGTTTTCAGCACATCCGGCATGATGCTATCGACCCAGCGATGAATATAACTGAGCGCCAGTATGGAAAAGATCACTGGGATCACGCTGGCCGAATAGTTAAACACCGACACCGGAACGGCGCTCAGCAACCAGAACGCGCTTATTGCGCCGTCCTGATGCGCCGCCAGCGCTTTCGCGGCATCAATCAACGACGGGTACATCAGGCAAGCGGCAATCGCCGCGGCCAGATACTCGTTGGTTTTGAAGATCTTCGCTGCCGATACGGCCAGGAAAAAGGGCAGAAAATAGAAAACGCCGCTGGCGATCAAATCGATGATCACCACCGTATCGCTCTTCGCCGAAACCACTTTCAGCGCAATCAATCCGGCAAGCAGGCCTTTGATCATCCCGGCACCGGCAATCGCGGGCACAATCGGCCCGAACACGCCGGAAACAGTATCCATGAACATCGACACCAGGCTTTTACGGGCTTTCCCCTGCCCTGCCGCATGCTCCGGCGCTTTCCCCAGCATGGCGAGCAGTTGTTCGTACCAACTGTTCACTTTGGGGCCAATCACTATCTGGAACTGGTCGCTTTGCAACTGCGCACCCAGCACGCCTGGCAGTTTTTTGATTTCGCCCTGGTCCACTTTGTCATCGTCAATCAAGTCAAAGCGTAACCGCGTCATGCAGTGCCAGACGTTGTTGATATTATCTCGACCGCCAACCAGGCGAATAATATTGCTGATGGCTTCTTGCGTCCCCATAAAAACTCCTGCCGGAATGTTGTCGTTTTAGTCATTGCTCTAAAGGGTAGAGAAAGCCACATCGCAAAACAAACCAATAAAATATGAACCCCATCACAATTAACCATACATAAGGCAATAAAAACGTTCAATAACCATAATTGGTACGGTTTTTAATTAATAAAAGAATAAATAACAGACCAAAAAATTTATTCCACAAAGTGGTTTACCTTTCCGCAAAATTAGGGCGAAGATAATAGTGTTCAGTCGCTTATTTCACGCAATAAAGGAGATCCCGTGACGCCAACGCTTATTGAAAATATCGAATGTTTTATTACGCGTCCCGACCGCCATAATCTGGTAACGGTACGGGTCACAACCGATAAAGGCGTGACGGGGCACGGCTGTGCAACCTTCCAGCAGCGCCCGCTGGCGGTCAAAACGTTGGTTGATGAGTACCTGAAGCCGTTGCTTATCGGACGTGACGCCAACCACATTGAAGACCTGTGGCAAATGATGAACGTCAACGCTTACTGGCGTAATGGCCCCATCATGAATAACGCCATCTCCGGCGTGGATATGGCGTTATGGGATATCAAAGGCCAACTGGCGGGTATGCCGCTCTATCAATTGCTGGGGGGAAAATCCCGCGATGCCATCGCTGCTTATAGTCATGCCAGCGGCGAAACGCTGGAGGCATTGTTTGCTTCGGTGGATACGCTGATCTCACAAGGTTATCGCCATATCCGCTGCCAGCTCGGTTTTTACGGCGGTACGCCTGCGAAAATGCATACACCGGAAAACCCGGCCTCCGGCGCGTATTACGATCAGCAGGAATATATGACCAACACCGTCGCCATGTTTAAAGCGCTGCGCGAAAAATATGGCTATCACCTGCACATTCTGCACGATGTTCATGAACGGCTGTTCCCACAGCAAGCGGTGCAACTGGCGAAGCAACTGGAGCCCTGGCAACCCTATTTTATTGAAGATATTTTGCCTCCCGCGCAAAGCGCATGGCTGGATCAGGTGCGCCAGCACAGCACTGTACCGCTGGCGATGGGGGAGCTCTTTAATAACCCGGCTGAGTGGCACGATCTGATTGTGAATCGCCGCATCGATTTTATCCGCTGCCATATTTCACAGATTGGCGGCATCACCCCAGCCGTTAAACTGGCCATCCTTTGCCAGGCCTTCGGCGTACGCCTGGCGTGGCATGGTCCGGGCGATATGACACCCATTGGCGTGGCGGTGAATACACATCTCAATATTCATCTGCATAATGCGGCAATTCAGGAGTTTATCCCCCGCTCTGCCAGCACCGACGACGTTTTCCCCGGCGCGCCAGTGGTAAAAGATGGCTTTGTTTACGCCACGGAAACAGCGGGTATCGGCGTGGGCTTTAATGAAGAACGCGCACGCGCATTTCCGGGCTGTTATCGTCCGCATGAGTGGACGCAAAGCCGGATCGCCGATGGCGCGATCCACACGCCCTAGCGTTCCCCACCGCCCTGGCGGAAGGTCAGATTTTCACGGTTATGAGGAATAACGTACGTGCAGGTGTAGTTGATATCGATAATGTCGCTGATTTCGTACACCTGCCCGCCTTCAAGAATACCGCGGTTATTGATGTGCATCGCCGGGCTGCCTTTCTTACACCCTAATAGCGCCGCCTGTTCACGGCTCACGCTTACCGCGCGGTACGTGGTCAGCAGGTGAGAAATGCGATAGCCCTTACTGAGCACATACTGCTGTAGCGAGCGCTCAATCACTTGCTGATTCAGATCGGTGAAATCCCGTACCGGCATGCTGGATATTTCAATTTGCACCGCCACGTCATCCACAAAACGCAGGCGGCAAAACTGCCAGATAAAGCTCTCTTCAGTCAGACCAAAGATTTGTTGTTCATCGCGGCTCGGACGTTTTTTATGCAGGCTAATCATGCGGAATCGGATTTGATCAAAACGCTTTTCGGTGATCGAGTTGTACACCATCGGGTTATTGCGCGCCTTCTCGTTTATCCAGATACCGGACCCCTGCACGATGCGGACAACACCGATACTGGCCAGTTTTTCCATCGCCTGACGGATGGTAAAACGCGATACGCCATACTCCTGCGCCAGTTGTCTTTCCGGAGGCAATTTGCGCGGTCCTGGTTCGCTGATTTGATAAATTTTGCTTAGCAAATCCTGCGTCACGAAATCTTTTTTCTTCATCCATCCGATCCTGAAAGAAAACAATCACTGCGGCGTGTTATAACATCAGCAAGTTAAAGATACTCTACGTTTATCAGTATCAAAGAGGGATTTTTGGTGATGACGAACCGACGATTGGTGAGTCTTATTACAGGCGTGCTGGTGCTCGCCTTTTTTCTGCCTGTGGCGCTGAGCATCTGGTTCACGCACCGTCAGGCTGAAGAAACGTTTATGAATGAGCTGGACACTTACTCAGAACTGGCAGATATGCGCACCCAGCGCGTCGTCAATCAGAGTAAGGACGCGCTCCGGCAGCTGGAAAGCTACAAGGGCGAGCGCTGCACCCCAGCGCATCTGCTGGCGATGCGTCGCATCTCCTGGTCCTGGCGCTATGTACGGGAAGTCATCTTCATGAACGGGCTGCAACCCGAGTGCTCATCGATGGAGATAGACAGCCACGTTCCGCCGTTTCCGCAGCCAGAAAAAATCACCGACGACGGCTTTCGCGCCTGGCTTACGCGTCATAACGATTTGGGTTTGTCGCAATATATGATTGCCATTGGCACCGACCATTATGTAGTGATGACCGACCCGCTGTCGTTTATTGACGTGCTCTCTTTTGGCTCCTGGCCGGTGAATGTGGCGTTGATCAGCACGAAAACGCACCAGATCATCGCAGGCAGTTCAACGCTGGATCCGCAAGTACTGACGCAAATCACCCCGGATGGACCAAAGAAAATGCAAGTCGATGGATCGGCTTACGCCATACTGCGAGATGCGGATATGGGACTGGCGATTGTCACCTGGGCATCGCTTGCTCCGCTGGCGCAAAACTGGCATCGGTTGCTGGTGATCTGGCTGCCCTTTGGTTTACTGATGAGCATGCTGATTGCGCTGCTATTGCTGCGGATACTGCGCCGATTGCAATCGCCAAAATATCAGTTGCAGGATGCCATCCGCAGCCGTGAAATCAGCATGGTTTATCAACCGATTGTCGCGCTGAACAGCGGGCGAATCGTTGGCGCAGAAGCCCTGGCGCGCTGGCGACAACAGGACGGAAATCTGCTCGCGCCGGATATCTTCATCCCGCTGGCAGTCAGCAGCGGTTTGATGCCGCAACTCACACAACTGATTATCGAAACGGTGTTTAACAATCTGGGGCGCTGGTTGCAGCAACACCCCCAACAGCATGTCTCGATAAATCTCGAACCCTCCGATTTGCTGGATCCTGCCCTTCCGGCACTGCTGGCGCACCAGCTCGAACGGTGGCAACTTTCCCCGGCCCAGGTGGCGTTTGAACTGACCGAACGCGGCTTTGCTGACCCGGCCGTGAGCAACCCGGCGATACAGCGATTACGCCAGGCGGGACACGCCATTTACATTGATGATTTTGGCACCGGCTACTCGAGCCTCAGCTATCTGCAAAACCTGGATGTCGATATCATCAAAATCGACAAGTCCTTTGTGGATGCGCTGGAGTACAAAACCGTGGCACCGCATATCATCGAGATGGCAAAAGCGTTGAGGCTGGCGATGGTCGCCGAAGGGATTGAAACCGAAGGCCAGTTGCAGTGGCTCACGGAGTATGGCGTGGAATATGGTCAGGGATGGTTGTACAGCAAAGCGCTACCGACCGAAGAATTTATCCACTGGGCGGAAAATAATCTGCTGTCCTGCTGAGTTTGCTACTGTTAACAGTGGTTAAACACGCGGAGGAAGCATGATGAAAAAGCAATCCTGGCCGCTGCATGATGTCCGGCACTGGCTGGAACCCGGCCCGGTGGTGCTCTTAAGCAGCCACTGGCAAGGGCGAAACAATATAATGACTTTAGGTTGGCACACGATTCTGGAGTTCTCACCGTCGTTAGTCGGCTGCATGATTTCGGCGGGCAACGCCAGCTTTGAGCGCATCCGACAGAGCGGCGAATGTGTGATAAACCTTCCGGATGCGCAGATGATCGACACCGTAGCCCGTATCGGTAATTGCACCGGCGATGAAGTCGATAAGTTTGCCGAATTTGGCCTGACGGCAGAACAGAGCGAAAAGGTCAGCGCGCCGTCCATTGGCGAGTGTTACGGCCAGTTTGAATGCCGCCTCTACGATGACGCCATGGTGGATAACTATAATTTTTTCATTTTTGAAGTGGTCGCCGCACGGGTTAACCCCCAGCCCCAATGGCCACAAACGCTGCATTATGTGGGCGGGGGCGTATTCCGTACCGATGGTGAGGTGATGGAACGCAAAGCGCTGTTCACCAAAGTGTCCTGAGGGCCAGCTCACTCATCAAGAATGGGGACAAAGCCGCCGTAGATCATACGCTTACCATCAAATGGCATCTCCTCACCCAGTTCACGCATTCTGGGATCGGTCATGATTTTCTGGTTTGCCGCATCGCGCACGGCTTTTGACGGGTATTCGATCCAACTGAAGACCACCTCTTCGTGGTCTTCCGCTTTTACCGCCATGCGAAAATCAGTGATATTCCCGGCAGGCACATCTTCCGCCCAACACTCCACAATACGCGTGGCACCAAACTCCTTAAATAACGGTGCCGCCTTCGCTGCCAGTTGGCGGTACGCGTCTTTTCTGTCCGCCGGAACCGCAACCACAAAACCATCGACATACTTCATGCGTCAGCCCCCGAAGTGACTGCACGGCAGGAGGGTCCTGCCGCATCAGGCCCGATAAGTTTAGTCCTGCCGCCAGCAAAAGGCGTAACGCACTCTCTCACTACGTAGAATAAACTCCGGCGACACGCTCGGGCTCCATGAATCATCACCGCCAACACCCATGTGGAACGCATCCAGATGCAGCCAACAGCCCGCTTCTTCGCGCAACAAATGGTGATGTGTCGTTTCACGCAACTGCTTGTCGCTGTAGCGGCCAAGGGAGAAATGGAAATCCCCGTTCAGATGATGCGCACCGTAATGCAGCTCGCGGGTTTCGCAACGCAGACCATTTTCGCCCGGGAAAATATACGGCGTGTGCAACGCGGCAAGCGGCAGCGTCCATCGCCCCTGGCGCGCCGCCAGTTTACGGTCAGGGTAATTTTCGTGAGGTCCCAGTCCCAACCAGCTAACCGACGCCTGCACCTCGGATAACTGACAGACCAGCCCGATACGCGCTGGCGGCGGGATATCGGTCGCCACCTGTACGTCTACCTCACCGTGTAAAACACCTTCGCCATCAATACGCCAGCGCTTATGGCTGACAAACCCGGTTTTACCGGCTCCTGACCAACAGTGCGTGGTCGTGACGACGATATCAGCAGCGTGCTCTTCAACCTCGCAAGCCAGCAATTCAGCGCGCAAATCATACATACCCGCCGCTTTCCAGCGTTCAACCCAGGCGTTGGGATCGATACGCGTCACCTCGCTGATGCCGATGTCATTATCCAGCGGCGCGCGGGCAAAACTATCCCTCAGCGGTGTAAGCAGTGTGGGTTGCTCATCTCGCCACCACTGGATCAGGTCGCCACTACGGCGGCAAAACTGCCAGCGCTGGTTACGATGATGAATCACATACTCTTCTTCACTCACAACAAGCATTGGGCGGGAAGAAACCGTCTTACGCGGCGCAATAAAGAGCGGCGACGGCAAACGCCACTGATCCCAGGCACAGTGATGCTCGGCATCCGACCACGGCGTTGCCGCTTTCTGGTACACGTCGACATTCAGCCATACTTCGCCCGGCGCACTTTCCAGCTCGGGAATGGTCAGCGCGATCTGCTGTTTGCCCTGTGGGGCGATCGCCAGCGTGATCTCACCCTGAGCCAGTACCAGACCATCACGGACAACAGCCCAGCGGAGATACTCGTTATCGGTCGTGCGGAACAGGTATTCACTTTCCACTTCAATGACTAACGGCGTGGTGTTGAGCAGTCGGAACTGGAAAAATTGTTGCGCGCGCTGCGCCTCGTATAGCGCCGGGTGCGGCGTCCGATCGGGAAAGACCAATCCGTTCATACAGAACTGGCGGTCGTTCGGCGTATCGCCAAAATCGCCGCCGTAGGCCCAGAATGATTGCCCGTTGGTATCGGTTTTTGTCAGAGCCTGATCAACCCAGTCCCAGACGAAGCCGCCCTGCAAACGCGGGGTTTCACGAAATGCCTGCCAGTATTTGGCGAAGCCGCCGAAGCTGTTGCCCATGGCATGGGCGTATTCGCATAAAATCAGTGGCCGCGTTTCATCCGGCAGGCCGATCCATTTCTTAATTGACCATTTCGGCACCGCCGGGAACGGCTGATCTTCATCGACGCGAGCATACATAGGGCAAATGATATCGGTCGCGGCGGTATTCGCCCCGCCGCCTTCATACTGCACCGGGCGGGTGGGATCGGTGGTTTTCAGCCAGCGGTACAGCGCATCATGACTGGCACCGTGACCGGATTCATTACCCAGCGACCAGATAATGATCGACGGATGGTTGCGATCGCGCAGCACCATACGCGTAACGCGCTCGCTCATGGCCGGCAACCATTGCGGATCGTCCGACAAGCGACTCATTGGGGTCATACCGTGGGTTTCAATATTTGCTTCGTCCACCACATATAGACCGTACTCATCACACAAACTGTACCACAGAGGATGATTTGGATAGTGAGAGCAGCGCACCGCATTGAAGTTGTGCTGTTTCATCAGCTCAATATCGCGGCGCATCGTCGCTTCATCGATAGCCTGGCCGTTTTCCGGATGGTGCTCGTGGCGGTTAACCCCACGGATTAGCAGCGGTTTACCGTTAAGTTTCAGCAAACCGTTGCTGATTTCCACTTTGCGAAAGCCCACATTGCAGGCTTCAACTTCCAGTACATTCCCCAGTCCATCAAGCAGCGTTAGCGTCAGGCGGTAAAGGTGCGGCGTTTCCGCGCTCCACAGCAGCGGATCGGAGACGGGCAGCGACACGCTGAGGCGCTCTGCCCATGCACCGCGTTCATCGACAATGGCACTGCCGGGTGCTTGCTGCGCCTGGGCGATTTTCTCTTCACCATGCCACAGCGCAACGGCAACCTGACACGCGCTATATTCTCCTGCGAGCCGGAGATCCACCTTTACCTGCCCGTGCGTAAACTCTGCATTCAGCTCGGTGGTGTGGTGGAAATCCGCAATGTGCGTCGCCGGTTTATGCTGGAGCGAAACATCACGGAAGATACCGCTCATACGCCACATATCCTGGTCTTCCAGGTAACTGCCGTCACACCAGCGCAGCACCATTACCGCCAGCCGGTTCTGCCCGACATGCAGAACATCGCTGAGATCGAACTCCGCTGGTAAGCGGCTATCCTGGGAGTAACCGATCCACTGACCATTGCACCAGAGATAAAAAGCCGAGTTAACACCGTCAAACACAATACGCGTTTGTCCCTGCGCCAACGCCTGCGCTGTCATCTCAAATGTGAGCGAGTAACAACCAGTCGGGTTTTGCTGCGGCACAAAGGGCGGGTTAACCGGAATCGGGTAGGTCACGTTGGTATAGATCGGCGTGTCAAATCCCTGCATCTGCCAGTTAGACGGAACCGGCATGGCCACCGCATCGTCGTACTCTTCCGTTATCCAGCGCTCCGGCACCGCCTCCGGCGCGGGGAAAAAGCGGAAGTACCATTCACCATTCAGCAAACGGTGCGCAGACGATGGCGCATTATCTCTCGCCGCCTGCTCATCGCGCCAGCTACGCATTGGGGCATGGGCCGGTAAACGATGCCAGTGGGTGATGACCGGGTTTTCCCAGTCACGGCGGGAAATCAACGTACGTAATGCGGAAGCAGACATAGAAACCTCATTTTGCGAAGCGCTCACAATTTAGATTACAATGACGCACTTTTCACCCCAGGTAAAGCCATGGATCCGCCGAAAGCGAATGCGATCACATAAGCGTTAGCGACGATCCAAAAGTACCGCCAGTTGCGCCAGCTCATGTAAGCGCCGGGCCAGCGCTTCACCGCTGACCTCCTGCGTTTGCGCCGGTGCGGTGGACAAACGTTCAATCAGCGTCACGGGCAAACAGATCTGGCTTACTGCGTCCTGCTCAGAAGCGTTAAGCAGCCAGTCAACGCTCCGCTCACCTGCCTCTTTAAACGCCTGCCGTACGGTGGTTAGCGGCGGAGAAAACCACGCGCTGTCGGCGGTGTCATCGTACCCCACCACCGAAATCTGCCCGGTTACAGCGATTCCTTTTTCTGCACAGGCGCGCATCACACCAAGGGCCATCTGATCGTTCGCGACCAGAATGGCCTGCGGGGGCTGCGCAGCGCCGCTGAGCAGACCATGCGCTTTTTCATAGCCGGACGCCGCGCTCCAGTCGCCACAAGCACTGGCGCACGGGGTCAGGTTCGCGTCTGCCAGCGCGTCTACCCAACCGGTAAAACGCGCCCGCGCGGAGACCGAGGTTTCCGGCCCACCCAACAGTGCAATACGGCGATGCCCTAGCGCCAAGAGATGCTCAACGCCAAGACGCGCACCCTGCCTGGCATCGAACACCAGACTATTAACCCCCGCCGTCTCACCCACATCGAGGAACAGCACGGGCGTGGGATGCACCTGTGCCGCCAGTTGTTGCGCCAATGCATCATCCAACGGCACATTGATCAGCACCCCTTCCACGCGCTGCGCCAGTAACTCTTGCAATGCTGCCACGCAACTGGCGGCGTCGTGCTGTTCAAGCATGGAGATAATCACGCTGGCGGAGGCCTGCCCGGCGCGGGATTTAACGGCAGACGCGATTTGCGAAGGAGCATGCAACGCCAAATCGGTCGTCAGCAATCCCAACGTTTTACTGCGTTTGCCAGCCAGTTGCTGTGCGCCACGATTAGGAACGTAATGCAGCTCCGCCATGGCCGCCAGCACCTTCTCACGGGTTCGCGCAGAGACATGCGCAGCATCGTTGATCACACGGGAAACGGTCTGATAAGAGACTCCCGCTAAACTCGCGACATCGTAAAGGGTGATAGTTTTCATGATGCTTCCTGGCTGCAAACAATTTGCGCCAGTATACCCGTTTTACCGGATAGCGCCTGTGAGAGCGGTCAGGGTGAATACATTACAGGAGGAAATAGTGGCGAAATCGACAAAAAGAAATAGCGACGAGCCATAATCGGCCCGCCGTAAACATCGTCCTTAATGTGTTTTGAGATGGTTATGTATTGTTATTGTCGGACCATGCTCACATTTTTGAATGCAAATTTAGTGACGATTTCATGACAAAAAGATTACTGCTGACGTGGAATAGGGAATCCCTTAATGGAAATAATAAAACTGTTTCCCTCTTTTTTTATTTTCGCGCCAGCGTCACACCAGTCAGATGCAATGCGAAAGAACTCATCGCTTCCGATATTCCAGTCCAGGCGAACTTGTTTTACAAAGCCGGAGCGCAACATCTCGCAGGCTTCACTATAGTTGCTGGCCGTTTCGAGCAGTTGTTGGGTCATTTTTTCTTCTTCAGAAGTTTGCGTAGTGCTTTGATTTCTTTGGGATTTAACGGAGCGGTATTTTCTTCTTCAGTATGCTGATTATCAACATCTTCTTCCGATACTCCCGCCTCTTCCACTGCCTGAAATGCCACCAGCAGCAGTTTCTCTGTCGCCGTGCTGAGATTTTCACTATTCACTTCCGCGTAATGGCGGAGTTTTTCTTTTAGCGCTTCATCAATTTTTACATTCAATACGGCACTGGTCATGATTATCCCTTCTGTGTGAATAAGCACGCTAATTAATACACGAACTTATGAAAGTGATCCAGAAATATATTTCAAATTTATAACAACTTAAAAAATTCCCACAACAATTCTGCCTTATTTTTATGACAATAAAATGAAGGTAATATTTCACTAAAATGACAGGCAAACGCAAAGCGAATAAATAAATCCCCGAAAAGCGGAAATAAACCCCCCAGCCATCACGGCTGACAAGTTTCAGCGATGCATATTACGCCATTCCTCACGGGTGATTTCCCACAACTCGGTCTCCAGTTCCCCCGCCACATAGTCGCCCTTTTGCAGACGGACCAGCCGCATACCACTACGCTCGGAGATGTGCCGTGAACGGGTATTGATTGCGGCTTTAGGCGCGCGCAGGACATCACGATCCAGGACGTTGAACCAGAAATCAGTCACCGCCCGGCAGGCTTCCATCATATATCCTTGCCCCTGCCACTCCGGCGCCAACCAGAAGCCGCGGTTGTTGTCCGGAATATCCATAAGACAGATAACCCCCATCAACGTCTGCGGTGAAGCTTTGCGCCGTAGCGTCCAGTACCAGCCTTTTCCCTCTCTGCTCGACGCCAGCGCCACATTATCAACATACTGTTGTGCGGCATCATCCGGATAGGGCCAGGGTACACTGGCAATCAGGTACCGGACGATTTCCCAACGGGGAAAGATGCGCTGGATTTGCGCGGCATCTTCCGATGCCAGGGGTTCAAGGATCAGTCGTGCTGTTTCAAGCCTGGGGGTTGCCATACACCATTGCTCCTTTATGAAAGGTACGCCGGCTTAATCGGTCTTACAAACGGTCTGCCAGCCAATGTTATTGCAGTATGTGGTTGTCGGCATCGTGCAATATAGCGTTTGCATGGACGGGTTAAGTTGTTGCTGCTGCTCGCGTTCCTTTTAATGGGGACTAAGAACATGCTTATCTCGCCCCAGAATCCCCCATCCCTTTTGTAAAGTAAACCCGTAGGCTGACTACAAAATTTAGGGTATGGACGGAAGATAACGCGACATGCCACTTCCTCCGTTAGCTCACAACTTCCGCTGGTGATGCAGGTTTTTGCTGGGGTTTGTGGCGAAACCACGGCAGACAAATCTGGATCAACGGGCCGATCGCCAGTGCGTACAGCACTGTGCCGACGCCAACCGTACCGCCCAGTAACCAGCCAATCAGTAACACCGACACTTCAATAGCTGTGCGTACGCTGCGTACCGACCAGCCCGTGCGGGCGTGGATCCCAGTCATCAATCCATCGCGCGGCCCTGCGCCAAATCCCGCGCCAATATACATCCCGGTGGCGAGGGCGTTTACGATCACCGCAAACACAAGCAGCACACCGCGAGCGGGTAATGTCTCCAGCGTAGGCATCAGCGATAGCGCGGCATCCGCCGCCAGACCAATCACAATTACGTTGCTGATGGTTCCGAGCCCAGGCCGCTGGCGAATCGGGATCCAGAAGAGCAGCACCAGCGCGCCGGTAACGATCATCACCGTGCCAATATCCATCGTGAGTAGCTTCGCTACCCCAAGGTGAAACACGTTCCACGGATCGGCGCCCAAATCTGCGCGCACGAACATGGCGGTGGAAAGACCGTATAAGCTTAAACCAATATAAAGTTGCAGTAATCGACGTAGCATCATTGTTCTCCGGCTGTTCTGGCTTTTATCTTTACCGGAAATGGCATTATGATTAATGTCCAGTTTTCAAATAGTGGACTGCATATGTCATCCCGCCGATTGGGAAGTCAATCGCTACAGCGCCTGTTGGGACGCTGGCAGCAAGCCCCCTCACGCACACCGCTCTGGCGTCAGCTTGCCGATGCCCTGCGCTTGCTGATCCTCGATGGCAGACTGGCGCTGGATACTCGCCTGCCGGGAGAGCGGGAACTGGCATTAACCCTGGATGTTAGCCGCACCACCATTGCCAGTGCGCTGGCGCACCTGCGTGATGAAGGTTATCTGGAAAGCCGCCATGGCAGCGGTTCACGCGTGATCCTGCCGGACAATCGCAGCGTTCCGACACTCAGCACTGCGGGAATGGCGCTGGATCTCTCCACCGCCGCCCTCAGCGCTGGCCCGGAAATTCACCAAGCCTATACCCATGCGCTGACCGCTATGACGCCGTGGTTGTCACAAACGGGATACGGTCAGCTCGGCCTGCTGTCGCTGCGTGAAGCGATTGCCGCGCGCTATAGCGAACGCGGCTTACCCACACAGGCTGATGAAGTGATGATCGTTAATGGCGCACTCAGTGGGCTGGCGCTGGTGCTACGGATGCTCACCGGGCCTGGCGATCGCGTGGTGGTCGATCATCCCACCTACCCGTTGGCTATTGCCGCAATTCAGGGGGCATCCTGCAGGCCGGTTGGCGTATCGCTCCCACAAATCGGCTGGGACACCGACGGCTTTGCCGCCACGCTGGCGCAGACCGCGCCGCGGTTGGCATACCTGATGCCTGATTTTCATAACCCTACCGGGCGTTGCATGGACAGCGCCACGCGCGCGGAGATCGCAGCCATTGCCGCACGTACCCGCACCACACTGGTGGTGGATGAAACGATGGTGGACCTCTGGTATAACGCGTCACCGCCACCACCGCTGGCGGCATTCGATCCGCAAGGAACGGTCATTACGCTTGGTTCAGCGGGTAAAAGTTTCTGGGGAGGACTGCGTTTGGGCTGGATCCGCGCCTCATCACGCACCATTGCGACCCTTGCCCAGACTCGCGATACCCTGGAACTGGGGTCACCGCTGCTGGAACAACTGGCGACGCAGTGGTTAATGGAGAACGCGCGTACCTTCTTACCGGCACGTCGGGAGATGCTCAAAACACGTCGCGATCGTTGCGCTGCATTGATGCAGACGCACTTTCCCGACTGGCATTTTCAGACGCCGGATGGCGGGCTCTCGTTCTGGGTAGAACTCCCCGACAGGCTGTCGACACTGTTTGCCGCCCGGGCAGAGGGTATTGGCATCCATCTCGGTCCAGGCACGCGCTTTGGCCTGCCCGGTGCGTTTGAGCGCTATTTGCGGATGCCTTTCTCGCTGGATTCGGCAGAGCTTGAGCACGCACTGCTGCGGCTCAAACCTCTGTGGAGAACACTGAATCAGCACCACACGCTGGTAAAAAGGAGCATGGTGTGACGATCATGCTGCGGGCGGTGTTAAGGGTTTGATTTTGCTGCTTTCTACCCAGCCAGCGGTGGTTTTGCCGCTTTCGCTAACAAACTCGATCTGCGTCCAGCCAGACTGGTTTTTGACCACGCCGACCACGTCGCCTTTGACCAGCCACGCTTTGCGCCGCGTTGCAACATCCGGTGAGTTGCTTAAATAGACCCGCTCACCGCTGACTTCCGCCATCGACAACCAGCGGGTCTGGCGTGTGCGTTCCAATTCCAGCCCTTCATCAATCAGCGGCACCATCACATTGATGCAGCCGTCATGACTTTGCCCCTGCGGAATACGCAACACGACGCCGTTCTTCGTTGCCGCAATATGCCCCGGCAGTACGTCTGATGACCAGCTGCGGATATCCGCTTCCTGCACTGCGTTCACTTTTCCCGCCAGCGCAAAAGAGCAGTTACGGGTGACACCTTGCCCCAGGGTTTCAGAATAGTAACCCGTGACATCCCCCGTCGGGGAAACCGCAAGTTGCAGCCCTTCGTAAATCCCCGATTGCAGGCTGGCTGCATAAGATGCCGTAGAGATTGATAACGCTAATACCATTAAAAAGTTACGCATTTCCCTTCCTGTTTATCCTGTGCATTTTTGCGAAAATCATCTGATATGCTCCAATAACCGGGCTGATTTGTCGACCTGGGCGGGAGGCCGTCGCCAGGTGGGCAGAGATATGAAGCTATGTTATGATTAAATCTTTCATGTATTAAGAAGGCGAAAGGTTGAAAACGGCAAATTTCTCCGAGTTGATAAAGATAGCCGCTCTGCAGCTCTTCAGAGAAAAAGGGGTCAGCAACGTCTCAACCCGTGATTTAACGCAAAAGCTTAATATTTCCAGAAGCCATATCTACCATTATTATCGGGACTGGGAAACGCTGAAAAAAGCGGCTATTCAATATATGTTGGATACCGATATACAGGAATGCCATGATTCTTTGAGCGCCCAGGAAAATATGACTGCGACCGACAAAGTCCATCATTATATCCAGAATCTGTTACCTGATGCGCCTTCAGCACACTGGTTGCTCTATCTTGAGCTCTGGCCAATGGCTGCACGTGATGCCGACTACGCTAATTTAGTGCATAATCAGTCTCTTCAGTGGATCACTATCCTTGAGGAAATCATCCGCTTTGGCGTGAATAATGGCGAATTTCTTACGAAAGATGTCGCTATAGCAGCCAGACAGATAAATGCGTTAATAGATGGCTATTCCAGCATGTTGATCCTCGATTACTCAGAAAAAAAACGCATATCTTTTCTTAGTGAAATATCTCATCTTTCTTTTAAGATACTTAAAAACAATCCCTGAGCGAGCTGTCACATATCGGTTTGAGCCTGACGCTTTTTTGCATCAAAATAACGCAATAGACGCTGCATTTTACTCTCCGCTGTTGTGTTGCCTGGCATTGTGGTATCAATCCATGTCTCATCGGCCTCAGGATGTGGCCCTGACAGGCCAACAACACCTTTTCCATATTTATATTTAGCGATGGCTATATCACCATTCTCGTAATAAGCAACCGGCTGGAAACCAGTGCTTGCAGTACTGCTATTGAGATAGGGACCGTCCTGATAGTAAAACGGTTCGCGCTTATTATCCCATTTCAGTTGCAGCGTATAATCTCCCTGATCGTAGACGTGAGAACCCGGTCTACCCACCTCAGACTCCAGTGGCGCATCAATTAGTCCTATCCAGTCTTTATCAGCAAGATATGCCCCCATGCAAATACCCAGAAAACCGTTCCCGTTTTCTACGAACTGACGAATAGCCTCTGCTCCCTCATTGCCAAGAGCTTTATACGATCCCGGTATATCCTGACCACCACCAGGTTGAATATAGAGATCAAAATCCTTCAGCGTTTGACTGCTGAGCTTGAGCTTTTCTTTTTCGCCAATATAAGAAATATGCAATCGTAGCCCGGTATTGACCAGAGATTTGACGACCATTTCAGAGCAACCCGGGCATCCTGCCGCTCCTCTGTAAACAGCGATATTGTAAGTTTCTGCCGCGTCATCTTTAGCCATAGTCGGAGTGGAGAAAATGGCAAAAACAGAAGCCAATACCATTGTTATTGCCTTTGTTTTCATATGGTTTTCTGCTTGCTTAAAGTAGGACATATGAGTAAATCCCTGGTCATGTATTGTTTATAAAAAACGTCACAAATCCGCTCTTCTCATGACATCTCTGAAATTAGAGCAGTCGCTCAAATTTAGCTATGGGATTAAATTTGTCAAGACTTTTAAACACTGCCAGTCATTTTTTGTCGCTACAAATGTAACAAAATGAAGTTTTCTCATTATAATTTAAATGGATAACAACACGACCTAAGCAAACGGAACTGTTCGTTTTACACAAGGGGATGCCTCTACCCTTACGATTTAAAAATCGTACAGTAACAAGAAAGAGGCCGCTTGGTCAGAGCACCTCATTACTATCGCTGAATAACGTCTCTCAAACTAATCAATGTCTTGTTTCCACTTTCTGTAATTGCCTGGCGAAAGGTGATATTTTTTTGTAAAAACGCGCGTGAACGTTTGTTGAGAATCATAACCATAACGCTCTGATATAACGCCTATCTTGTCATTGCTTATACATAAATCCTGTGCAGCTTTTTCCAATTTTCTGTTACGGATATATCGTCCCATACTAGTTCCTGTATTGAGAAAAAATATGCGCTGTATATGCCATTTTGAATAACCTGAGCGCACAGCAATATCTTCTATCCTCAACGGGAGACCGAGATTATCGTCAATCCAGGCAAGCAATGATTCAATAACCTGGTTCGCTAAGTTCATTATCATCCTCCTGCCAAGATTATATTTAAGCCCACAAGATTACATTATCATTATTACACCCATGCAATTTTTAAATTATTTCACCTGCGCCTTAATAAAAAAGCTAACGGCACACACAGAAGCATAAACACCATTAACAATAGATATGTCTCATTATAGGAAATAACCAAAGATTGTTTCGAAATCTGGCCAGCTAAATGTGCCATCGCTTTTGTCTCAGCACTCTCATTATTCCCCCATGCTGCAGAAAGCGTATTCATGTGAGATTGAACAACGGATGAACTGGCATGCACTGACTGACGTAACAATGCATTATGTAATAACTGTCTCCGATCTAAAAAAGTGCCGATGAACGCTAACCCTACAGCACCGCCCAGGTTACGCGCCATATTATATAATCCAGCAGCATCTCCGGACTCCTCTTTAGATACTGCGGCCATTGCAGCCTGATTGAGTGGCATCATACACAGCATCTGCGCAAAGCCACGTACAAGCTGCGAAAAGATAAAATTTTCACCCGTGCTCTGTGATGTAAGACCTGTATCCAACAGACAACTTACCGCGAACAGTAATAATCCGGGAATGATGATTAACTTACTGTCTATCTTTGTGACAAGCCGGGGAAGTACAGGCATTAAAAGCAGTGCCGGGATTCCCGCTAATAGTAATATCTGCCCGGACTGCTCAGCATTATATCCCGCGACTTGAGAGAGAAACTGAGGAACCAGATAGGCAATGCCGTACATCACAATCCCGGTGGTAAAGATGATGATAATTACCGAAGAAAAATGGCGATTGTT
Organism: Kosakonia oryzendophytica; assembly: GCF_900094925.1. Classification (GTDB taxonomy): domain Bacteria; phylum Pseudomonadota; class Gammaproteobacteria; order Enterobacterales; family Enterobacteriaceae; genus Kosakonia; species Kosakonia oryzendophytica. The sequence continues at coordinate 205,688 of NZ_FMAY01000003.1, forward strand.
CAGCAACGACAGACGCAATATTGGCTGTCTGGCATATTTTTGCGATAGCAAAATTAATCCCGCACCTGCCAGCGAAAACAGAAAGAGCCAACAAATGAGTGTGGATTCGAACCAGTTCAGCCGCTGCCCTTCTTCGAGGAAAGCAATCAGGCTACTCAACCCTAGCGCCAGCCCGCTGATGCCTATCCAGTCAGTGCCGATAAATGCGTTAGGTCTGATCGGTTCAGACGGTAATCCCCACATCAGCATCAGTAACATGACCAGACAGATCGGGCCATTAATAAAAAAGCACCAGCTCCAACTTGCGTTTTCTGTTAGCCATCCACCTACAACAGGCCCAAGTAATGGGCCCATAATCACCGTCAAACCAAATGCTGTCATACCCGTAGGCAATTGATGAAGCGGAAGACGCGTTCGAACAATAGATTGTGCTGTCGGTATCATCGCGCCACCGCTGAGTCCCTGCCCCACGCGGGCAGCAATTAACATCGGTAAACTCGTGGACATCCCACATAAAAAGGAGAAAAAAATAAAGAGAGAGGCATTTATTACCAGCAGATTACGCAGACCAAGCAGTCTGGTCAGCCAGGCAACCATAGGGATCATGACAATTTCAGACATCATATATCCTGTCGATATCCAGGTTCCCTCTGTCCCTGTTGCACCAATAGCACCTTGAATTTGTGGTAATGCCGAATTCGTAATGGAGATATCAAGCGTGGCCATTAATGCGCCTGTCGCTCCCGCGGCGACAGCAATCCAGTCAGTGAGGGTGGCATTCACCAGGTGTTTATTTTTCTCAACCATGATCAGCCTGTTTTTCATGCGTGTTGACTTCGACACTGACTGATAATCCGGGGATAACGGCCGCAGGCAGAGTAAGATTATCTAATCGGATACGAACCGGTACACGTTGCACTATCTTCGTGAAATTTCCTGTGGCGTTTTCCGGTGGCAATAAGGCGAATTCAGACCCGGTACTGGGGGCAAAGCTATCGACATAACCTGTAAATGTCTTACCTGGAAACGCGTCAATATGGACACGTACGGGTTGATTTTTTCGCATTCCACCCACCTGCGTTTCCTTGAAATTGGCAATAACATAGACATGGCGTAGGGGCACAATTGACATTAAACGTCCGCCCGGTTGGATAAATTGCCCGGCCCGTACGCCTAAATCACCCACCTGCCCATCCTGGGTACTGCGTAACACGGTGTCCTCCAGGTCGAGCTTATTACGCTGGAGATCCGCTTTCGCGCCCTCCAGTTGCGCGACATAAGCCTGGTGCTGTGCCCGACTTTCCACGAGCTTAGCCTGGGCAACTTTCACTCCGGCATCAAGCGCCTGCAGTTGTGCATAAGCTTGCTGACGAGCGTTTTCCCGCTCATCAAGTTGCTGACGGGTACTGGCACCCGCTTTCACCAACGGCTGGTATCTGGCCAACTCACTGTCTGCGTGCTCAGCGGCAAGCCGGGCAACGCGTTGTTGAGCGGTAGCCTGAATCACTTGTGCCTCGAGTTGCGACATGTGTGCTTCAACCTGTACTTTGCCAGCTTCCAGATTGGCAATATTTGCCAGACTCTTATCAATAGCGACGCGATACTGACGACTGTCAAGACGGAGCAGAGGCTCACCTTTTCGCACGGTCTGGTTATCACTGATGAGCACATCTTCGACATATCCCCCTATTTTTGATGAGATGGATACGCTATCGGCTTTGATGTAAGCGTCATCGGTCTGTTCATAGAATCTTCCAACAAAACACCACCAGGCCAGGGCGCACAGACAACCGGCAAGGACTGGGAGTCCTACGAGCACGATGCGCCGTTTCCAAAGGGACATGTTTTTACGGGTAAGGTTTTCGGTATCGTCTTGTGCTAAAAGTGATAACGCAGGTGTTGAGGTTGACACGTCTTTCTCCCGATATATTATAAAAAACATAGAGTTAACCAAAACACCGCATTGCGATGCCCCCGATCTCTGCGGTTGCACTACACAGGCTTTGGGACAGTGACTATCGTTCACTTGCAGAAAATGTTTATTGGATAAAAATTTATATCGAGTATAAAATTATGCCAAGTATAATTTCAAGAAAAAGATCCCGCGGAACGAAAGGAGAGAATCGATGAAACCATCCAAATCGGAAGGATTGCGTGAGAAAAAGAAACGTCTCACACGCCAACACATTTCCGATATGGCAACGAAGCTATTCTTCGAACACGGTTTCGAGAATGTCACGGTAGCGGATGTGGCGCTTGCAGCCGATGTATCCAGAATGACGGTATCGAATTACTTCTCCCGCAAAGAAGAGCTTTTTTTCGATCGCCTCGATGAACTGTGTGAGCTACTGGAAAAAACCTTGAGGCAACGAGAAGCTCGCTCGCCTGTTGCTGCTTTACGGGAACTAACAGAGGAGTTATTTGACCAAAAGCATCAAATGACGATGAGGCATGAGGGTGTTGTGAAGTTCTGGCAAGTTGTAGCAGAAAGCCCGTCGCTTCTGAACTATGCATTATTGCAATTTGATGAGATCAGCAAAAAACTGGGACGCATGATGGCGAAAAGTGCAGGAGAGGAAGCCACAGATCCAACGGCTCATTTACTGGCAACAATAATCGGTAATACATGGCGTATCGCTTATACCGACGCATTACAACGTGAACAGTCAAACCCAGGCGAGTTAAATACTAACGTCATGAAAGATATCATTATTCGTGGATTCAATGCTGCTGAAGCAGCCGCACGGGATACCCGGTATATTTAAGGTATTGTGCAGAAATGGGTGGGGGCCCTGCCAGCTACATCCCGGCACACACGTCCTCTGCCCTGGCTGCTTCCTTCCGGACCTGACCTGGTGAACAGAGTAGCGTTGCGGGAGAACCAACAGAGCCCCCATTGAGGCGTTGTTAACCAACGCGCTGGCGCATTATCCCTGTCCGGGGTGGCAATTGCAAGCCATGCCCGGACGGATGCTGGTTTCTTGCACAATCCACTCTTCACAGCATCCACAAGGCTGTTTATGCTGCAAATTCACTCTTCAGGAACTGATTATGGAAAGAGAGGATTCGTTTCCGCAGCGCGTCTGGCAAATCGTCGCTGCTATTCCGGAGGGCTGCGTCACCACGTATGGCGATGTGGCAAAACTGGCAGGCTCACCACGCGCCGCACGGCAAGTGGGCGGCGTACTCAAACGCTTACCAGAAGGCAGTACGCTGCCGTGGCACCGGGTGGTAAATCGTCATGGCCAAATATCACTGACCGGGCCGGATTTACAACGTCAGCGTCAGGCGTTGCTGGCAGAGGGGGTGGTGGTCGCCGGGAATGGGCAAATCGATATGCAGCGCTACCGCTGGAACTATTGAAGGCTCCTCCCCAAAGGAGAGGAGCACAGGTGCGGATTAATACTGTGTCGGTGCCGGCGTGGCGGAAGAAGGGTTCACCTGCGTGGGTGACGTTGACGGCACCGTCGTTGCTGCGCCGCCGCTCTGCTGCAACGGTACGGCGGTTTGCTGTACCGGCACCAGCGTCAGATCAACTTTGGTCCCCCCCTGGTTGATAACCGGCTTAACGGTATCGGTAATAAAGACAATTTTGTCGTTAATGGTAATCGCCGCGCTCAGCAGGATACGCGCATTGGGTTGAACATCCGCCGGGTTAAAAGGCAGCACGAAACTGAACGGCGCTTGTTTGCCTTCGGTACGCACAGCTTTTTGTGCAATCACTTTCGACGGCGCGTCAGCCAGTGACGCATCAGAAACCGTGACGGTTAATACGGCGTCCGGCGGCAGCGCCACTTTCTGGCGGATCCAAACCGTACCGGAAACGTTAGGTTGCGCAATGGCGGGTTTATTGGTCGCCGCAGGCGCATTCGGGTTGGGTGCAGGCGTTGGAATATCGCCGCCCTTATGGGCGCAGGCGGACAGTGCAACAGCCACTGCTAAACCACTTAACATGTGCACGAGTTTCATTGAATTCTCCTTATCGTCAATGCACCGGCAGGATCGCGCCCGCCAGGATGTGTGGTTAAACCATCGTAACGAGAACAAGTGTGGCACATACCCGCGATTTCTTCCTGTAAACCCCCTACTATTCAGATTATTGCACCCATCAGACCACTTTCATTTCCAGGTTATAATCAACAGAGCATTCGCTTTGTCGGCTGTTATTTATCTGAGGAAACTATGAGTCAAGCGCTTACGAATCTGCTGGCATTATTGAATCTGGAAAAAATTGAAGAAGGTCTGTTTCGTGGACAGAGCGAAGATTTAGGCCTGCGCCAGGTATTTGGTGGGCAAGTGGTCGGTCAGGCGCTGTATGCTGCCAAAGAGACCGTGCCCGTTGACCGCCTGGTTCACTCCTTTCACAGCTACTTTTTACGTCCGGGCGATAGTCAAAAACCTATCGTCTATGATGTGGAAGTCCTGCGAGATGGCAACAGTTTCAGCGCCCGTCGGGTGGCGGCTGTGCAAAATGGCAAGCCGATTTTCTATATGACCGCCTCGTTTCAGGCGCCTGAGCAAGGCTATGAACATCAGAAAACCATGCCTTCTGCGCCACCGCCGGACTCGTTGAAGTCCGAAACGGAGATCGCCCGCGATCTCTCCCATCTGTTGCCGCCAATGGTCAAAGAGAAATTCATCAGCGACAAACCACTGGAGATCCGCCCGGTTGAGTTTCATAACCCGCTGAAAGGCCATGTTGCCGGTCCTGAGCGTCAGGTATGGGTGCGCGCCAATGGTCCCGTGCCGGAAGATTTCCGTGTCCATCAGTACCTGCTGGGTTACGCGTCTGACTTCAATTTCCTACCGGTTGCCCTACAGCCTCACGGCGTGGGTTTTCTTGAGCGCGGTATGCAGGTCGCTACCATCGATCACTCTATGTGGTTCCACCGTCCGTTTAATATCAACGAGTGGTTGCTCTACAGCGTGGAGAGTACTTCGGCTTCCAGCGCGCGCGGCTTTGTTCGCGGCGAGTTTTACACTCAGGATGGTGTGCTGGTCGCCTCCACAGTGCAGGAAGGCGTGATGCGTAATCGTGGGTAATCGCCAGAAAATGAAAAGCCTCCCATCGGGAGGCTTTTTTATGCTCAGGAGATAACGTCACTCAATCAGGCGTTGTAGGCGTTTTCGCCATGGCTGTTCACATCCAGACCTTCACGCTCTTGATCTTCCGGTACACGCAGACCCACTGTCATGTCGGCCAGTTTGTAGCCGATAAAGGCCACCACACCGGACCACACAATAGTGATAGCGATACTTTCTAACTGCACCAGTACCTGGTGGCCCATGGTGACACCCTGGGCATAACCTACGCCGCCCAGAGACGTGGAGGCGAAGATACCGGTCAGGATACAACCGACGATGCCACATACACCGTGCACACCAAATACGTCACAGGGATCATCGACACGCAGCATACGTTTCAGTGCGGTAACGCCCCACAGACCTGCCAGACCAGCAATCAGACCGAGAATCAGCGCACCACCCACACCAATGTAACCACAAGCCGGGGTTACGCCAACGAGACCGGCAATGGCACCAGAACAAGCCCCCAGCAGAGACGGTTTACCACGCATTGCCCACTCACCAAAGACCCATGAGAGCACAGCCGCAGCCGTTGCCACCACCGTGTTCACAAATGCCAGGCCTGCGATTTCATTCGCCGCAGCGGCAGAACCGGCGTTGAAACCAAACCAGCCGACATACAGGATCGCGGTACCGGTGAAGACCATCGGCAGGTTGTGGGGTTTAAACGCTTCTTTGCCAAAGCCCACACGTTTGCCAATCAGGTAAGCACCGACCAGCCCGGCGATAGCGGCGTTGATATGTACAACGGTACCGCCCGCGAAGTCCAGCGCGCCATCAGTCGCCAGCAAACCGCCACCCCATACCATGTGCGCAATCGGCACATAGGAAAGCGTCAGCCATACCACCACGAAAATCAGCACCGCAGAGAAACGAATACGCTCTGCCAGCGCGCCGACGATCAGACCGACGGTGATGCAGGCGAAAGAGCCCTGGAACGCAACATGAATGTACTGATAAATGGTGCCCATCACAGCGGTCAGCTCAATATTTTTCAGCATCACCCAGTCAAAGTTGCCGAAGAAGCCGTTGCCGGTGCCGAACGCCAGCGAGTAACCGTAAACCACCCACAGAACGCACACCAGTGCGAATGTTACGGTAACCTGCGTCAGCATGGAGAGGACGTTCTTGCCACGGATCAGACCGCCATAAAACAGCGCAATGCCCGGAATCGACATGAACAGCACCAGCGCGGTGCAGATCATCATAAAGCCGTTGTCCGCTTTGTCCGCAACAGCGGGAGCCGCCATTGCCAGACCCGGCAGGAGTGCCAGGGAAGCGAGCGTTGTTTTTAATGTTGTGTTCTTCATTTTTCCATCCCTATCACTGTGTGCCTGGTATTACAGTGCCGCTTCGTCGGCTTCGCCGGTACGAATACGAATGACGCGTTGCAGCTCGGCAACGAAAATTTTGCCGTCGCCAATCTTTCCGGTGTAGGCCGCTTTGCTGATGACATCGATCACTTCATCAAGCTGATCATCAGCAATCGCCACATCAATTTTCACTTTCGGCAGGAAATTGACGCTATATTCCGCACCGCGGTACAACTCGGCATGACCCTTCTGACGTCCGAAACCTTTTACTTCTGTTACGGTCAGCCCTTGAATACCAATAGAAGACAGTGCTTCACGAACGTCTTCGAGTTTGAATGGCTTAATCACCACGGTAACCAGCTTCATAGATCCCCCTCCAGTCGAAATTCGATAATGGCCGCAGCTAATACATAAGAGATATTGCAAGCGGTGTGCCAAAAATGAAAACGGGGAGGATTTCAGTTTGTTAGTGCGTGCGGACGGGGAAAAGGTGAAAAAGGCAAAACGCAGGTAATGGTTCGGAATGTTCCTGGCAAAGAAAAACGCACCACGATAGTGCATGGTGCGTTACTTTTTTGCACCAACAGAGAAGAGTCTCAGTGGCGTGCTTAATTTTGGTGCATTACGCGATAAGCGACTCTTCACGCGCGCTGGCCGCCAACTCTTCACCCGCCAGTTGCAATTGATACATCTGCCAGTAGCGTCCTTTCGCCGCAAGCAATTGTTGATGCGTACCGCGCTCAACAGCCTGGCCGCGATGGAGCACCAAAATGGTTTCAGCCTCGACAATCGTCGACAATCTGTGGGCAATCACTACTAACGTTGTCTGTTCCCGGACAGCGGCCAGCGCCTGTTGGATCGCCTGTTCAGTGCCGGAGTCGATATTGGCTGTCGCCTCATCCAGGATGAGGATCTGCGGCGTATCCACCAGCACACGCGCCAGCGCCAGCAACTGCTTCTGTCCAACGGACAGATTATTGCCCTGCTCACCCAGCCGCGTATAAATACCCTCGCTCATCCCCCGTGCCAGCTCCGCCAGTTGCACCACTTCCAGCGCATGCCAGACTTGCGCTTCGCTGATATCACGCCCCAGCGTCACGTTAGCGAAAAAGCTGTCAGCCAGCACTACCGGATCCTGCTGCACCATTGCGATACCTTTGCGCAATGCATCATGGCTAAGCGTAGACAACGGGCGACCGTCGAGACGGATTTCCCCTTGCGTTAACGGGTAGTACCCCATCAGTAAGCTGGCGAGCGTGCTCTTACCGCTACCCGTGTGCCCCACCAGCGCAACAAAGCTGCGTGGTTCAACGTGCAAGGAAATGTCCTGCAACACCTGCTGATCTTCGCGGTAGGCAAAAGAGACATTATCAATGTCGATGGCGCCGCTGTGCAGTGGCATATCATCATCACCGTAAGACTGGCGTGGCCGGTCCATCAGCTCAAATACGCGCTCACCCGCGACCACCGCCTGCTGCAACATCGACTGCTGAGTAGTCAGTTCAATCAAGGGTTCATTCAGACGACCAAGGTAGCTGATAAAGGCGTACAACACCCCGACTTCAACCGTACCCGGAGAAGAGAAACCGAACAGCATCAGTAAGCCGCACAGCACCAGCGCAGAGAAAAGGCTCAACAATGGGCGCAGCAAAAAGCCGTCCAGCCGCAGGGTTTGCATACGCGCGAGGTAATGTGAACGGCTGGCGTCGCCCAGTTGCTCGCCAAATCGCGTCTGCTGACGGAACTGCTGGATCACGCTCATACCGTTAATGATTTCATTAAAACCGTCATTAATATCCGCCAGGTGCGCGCGCATCCGCCGCACAATCGGCGTGCTGTAACGCTGATAGATCAGCATCACGATCAGTACAGCCGGGAAGATCGCCATCGCCACCAGCGCCATGCGCCAGTCAAGGCTGAACATCGCCACCAGCATCGCACCAATCAGCGCGGCGCTGCGCAACACCGTTGCCACTACTGTGACGTACAGATCGCGGATCACTTCCGTATCGTTGGTCACACGGGAGATAATTTGCCCGACAGGCTGAACATCAAACTCGCTTAACGGCTGACGTAGCGCGGCGTCCATCACGTCGGTGCGCAGTTGTTGCACTACCCCCACCGCCGCCTGGTTGAACAGTAGCGACTGCGAATAATGCAACAACGCCGCCAGCAGTTGCAGGCCGACATACACTGCCGCCATCCCCACCACCAGCCCTAACGGCAGATAGCTCTTCGCCACCATATTGTCGATAAAGTAGCTGATCAACGCCGGGCCAGAGACTTCCGCCGCCGCCGCGACCCACAGCATTAATACCGCTTTCAACAAGGATTTTCGCCATGGCGAGCCATATTTCAGCAGCCGTTTCAGTGTTGGCCACTGTTTACCAAAATTACGCATCGATGGCCTCCTCCGGCGCATCCGTCAGCGCAGCTTCCAGTTGTTGATAACGGTACATGTCACGATACCAGCCTGGCTGGCGGGAAAGTTGCTCATGCTGACCACGCTGAGCGATATGCCCATGTTGCATTACTAAAATTTCGCTGGCTTCCGTCAGCGCCGAGAGACGATGGGCACTGATGATCACCGTTCGTCCTTCTCCCCACTGGCGCAGATTGTGCAGAATCTGATGCTCGGTGCGCCCGTCCACGGCGGAGAGCGCATCGTCGAGAATTAAGATCTCCGCATTAAGCAGCAACGCGCGGGCAATAGAGATACGCTGTTTCTGACCACCGGAGAGCATTACGCCGCGTTCACCGACTTCGGTGGCGTAGCCCTGCGGCAGACGCAAAATATCCTCATGCACGCTGGCCAGTCGGGCCACATGCTCGATCTCTTCCTGCGTCGCTCCCGGTTTACCCAGTGCAATATTACTGGCGACGGAATCGGAAAAGAGGAACGGCGTCTGATTCACCACTGCCAGACGACTGCGCCAGGCATCCAGTTTAAGCTGCGGCAGCGGCACTTCGTGAAAACGGATGTCCCCGTCAGTCACATCAAAATGGCGCTGAATTAGCGACAGTAACGTACTTTTCCCTGCGCCTGTCGGGCCGCAAATGCCCAGCATCTGCCCTGGGTTCAGCACTGCACTCACATTGTTCAGCGTAGGTTGTTCCGTTTGCGGGTAACGGAATTCGCGAATGGCGATAGTCAGGTTGCCACGGCCTTCCGGCACGGACTGGCTACCATCTTTCACCACCGGCATCTCTGCCAGCATATCGCGAATACGGCTATAGGCCGCGCTACCACGCTCGACAATATTAAACATCCAGGCCAGCGCCAACATCGGCCAAATCATCAACCCAAGGTACATGGCAAAACTGGTGAGTTGCCCGAGGGTTAAGCTGCCATTTACTACCATCCAGCTTCCGCCGCCGATGGCCAGCATGTTCGCCATACCAATGGCAATATAAATGGTTGGATCGAAACGGGCGTCAACGCGCGCCACGCGCATGTTTTTCGCGCCGGTATCCGCCGCTTCACTGGCAAACAGCGCAGACTGGCGATCTTCCAGACCAAACGCCTTGATCATGCGGATGCTGGTCATGCTTTCCTGTGTGCGATCGTTCAGCGCGGAGAACGCCGCCTGCGCCAGTTTAAAGCGCTGATGCAGCTGATCGCCGTAGCGCTTAATCACCAGCGCCATAATTGGCATTGGCAATAACGACAGCAGTGTTAACTGCCAGCTGATTTGCGTTGACATCACTACCAGCACCACGCAGCCCATCACCAGTGAATCTACCAGCGTCAGTACGCCTTCCCCGGCGGCAAACACCACACGATCCACATCGTTCGTCGCGCGAGCCATCAAGTCACCGGTACGATGGCGTAAATAGAATTCCGGATGCTGGCGGCTTAGCTGGCGGTAAAAATCCTCGCGCAATTCAACGGCCAGCTGATAAGACGCACCAAACAGCCAGACGCGCCAGACATAGCGCAGCAGGTAAGTGACCACCGCGACGATGACCAGCAGGCCCACCCACATCCACACCTGTTGCGCGGTGTAATGGTGTTCGGTCACGCCATCCACAATAACGCCCACCACTTTCGGCGGAATAAGCTGAAGGATGGCTATGATAATAAGTAGGGCTACTGCGCCGAGATAGCGTCGCCATTCCCGGCGAAAATACCAGCCTAACTGAGCAAATAATCGCACGCGGTTACATCCTGAACGTGATTTTCCGGCTGTCGGTTAACAACCGGGAGGGTTATTCAATGGGCAAAGCCGTGGTGTATTTTATCTGTTCCATGGCGAAGCTAGAAGTGACATCTGACAGCCCCGGCACGCTGTTGACCAGTTTCTTATAGAAGTCATCATAGCGTTTCATATCCGCGACCTGCACCCGCAGCAGGTAATCATACTCCCCCGCCATACGCCAGAAACCCAACACTTCAGGCATCTGCGTCACTTCGCTGACAAAGCGACAATACCATTCGCTACTGTGATGCTGGGTTTTGATCAGCACAAAAGCGGTCAGGTTTAAGCCCAGCTTTTCGGCATCCAGTACCGCCACACGACCGAGCAATATTCCGTCGTCTTCGAGGCGTTTCAGACGTTTCCAGCAGGGCGTGGTGGTCAGATTAACGGCATCTGCCAGCGCCTGCAAAGAGAGCGAACAATCCTGTTGCAGCAGCGAAAGGAGCTTACGGTCAACTTTATCTAACATATCCCACTCCGGGAGAAAAAATTTCTCCTTAGAGTCTATATCAAAGGCTAAAAGGCAACCTTTTTTTCTTCTGCTTTCGCTAGACTGGGCACAAAATGACAAACGGAAACGCACCATGAATAGCTGGGTTAAATACGCCATTAACGAGATCAACGCCGATGCACAGCGCTCAGCAGATACGCATCTGATTCGGCTGATGCTGCCGGGTTTTCCGGGGATCAATCTCTATTTGAAAGATGAAAGCACCCATCCTACCGGCAGTCTGAAGCATCGTCTGGCACGCTCACTGTTTCTGTACGGTCTGTGTAACGGTTGGATCAAAGAAGGCACGACGATTATAGAAGCCTCTTCCGGTTCCACCGCCGTTTCAGAAGCCTGGTTCGCCCGCCTGCTGGGTTTGCCATTTATCGCAGTCATGCCCTACTGCACGGCGAAACGCAAGGTTGAACAGATTGAGTTTTACGGCGGCCGTTGTCACTTTGTGGATAGCGCCTGTGAGATCTACGCCGAATCTGAACGGCTGGCGAAAACGTTGAATGGTCACTATATGGATCAGTTCACCTATGCTGAACGCGCCACCGATTGGCGAGGCAATAATAACATCGCCGACAGCATATTCCGGCAGATGAAAAACGAACCCTATCCGCAGCCCGATTACATCGTCATGAGCGCGGGAACAGGCGGCACCTCAGCCACCCTTGGCCGCTATATTCGTAGCCAGGGCTATGACACACAGTTGCTGGTGGTGGATCCGGAAAACTCAGTCTTTCTTGATTACTGGCAACAGCGCGACGCCAGTTTGCGCAGCCCGGTGGGCAGTAAAATTGAGGGGATAGGCCGCCCGCGCGTGGAGCCTTCATTTATTGCCGATGTGGTGGATGAAATGTTGCGCGTACCGGATGCCGCCAGCGTCGCCACCGCGCAGTGGCTGGAAACGCAACTGGGCCGTAAAGTTGGCGCGTCTACCGGCACCAATATGTGGGGCGCATTACAACTTGCTGTGAGGATGCGTGCCGAAGGGCGTCGTGGGGCTATCGTGACGCTGCTGTGCGACAGCGGCGACCGCTACCTCGATACCTATTACAACCCACAGTGGGTGGCGGCCAACATGGGCGATATTACGCCCTGGAGCGCAGAAATTACCCGTCTGGTCCAGGCATAAAAAAAGCCGGGTAACAGTTACCCGGCTTGCTGGAAAAATCGTCGTCATTCGGGGGAATAAGGAAGATGTGGTGTGTCCAGCCAGTGTGTCAAAAAGTGAGACACCGCCTGATCGCGGCAGTGCCCGATAACCGGTAAATGAGGCAATGCCGCTCGCAGTTGCGGCATGGCGTTGCCCATAATCATGCCGTAGCCCACGCTTTCAAGCATTTCCCGGTCATTCATCGCATCGCCAAACGCCATACAATCCTGCAACGTATAACCCAGCGACGCGCTCAGTACCGCCAGCGCGGCACCTTTATTGCAACCTAACGGCAGTACTTCCAGGCAATATTCTGCGGAGAAGCATAAATGCGCGCGCTCGCCGAGCGCCTCATTAAGCTGAATACGCAGCCGGCAAAGATCATCATGCTCGCCAACAAAACAGATTTTGGTGACATCGTAAGCCGATAACCGCTTGAGATCCGCCAGTTGGTAGGTAAAACCGCTTTGCATATGCGCTTCCAGCATTTCCGGAAAGACGCGATCCGTCAGCCAGCCCGAGTCATTAAAAACATGAACGGTAGCTGAGGTTTCCCATTTGCTGTGCAGCACCCGATCTGCCACTTCCGGATCCAGATCCTGCCGATACAGCACATCACCTTCCCGGGAGTGGATGCGGGTGCCATTGCCGGTAATCAGAAATGCATCCAGCGCCAGGCTTCGGGTGATGCGCTGCATCTCAAGAGCATGTCGGCCGGTGGCAAACGCCAGAGTGATTTCGCGATCGTACAGGCGACGGAGCGTAGCCAGTGTTTGTTCGCCAAAACGATGGTCGGGCATTAACAGGGTGCCATCCATGTCAAAAGCGGCCAGACGAGCCATAAATATTTCTCCGAATAGGGTGCCGTTGTGTTGCTATCCAGTATTGCCTGATATATACGGAAGTAATACTGAATAGATAAAAATTATTGTTCCGGGTTTATGCGACAACTCAATCGACTCCATCAGTACCAGCGACTGTGGCACGCCACAGATGGCGAAGCGCAATCCGTGAGCGTCGCCGAGCTGGCAGCGCGCTGCTTTTGCAGTGAGCGTCATATGCGCACGCTACTGCGACAGATGCAGCAGGCAGGATGGTTAAGCTGGCAATCGCAGTCCGGGCGCGGTAAACGGGGTGAGCTGCATTTCCGGGTGACGCCTGAATCGCTGCGAAGCGAAATGCTGGAACAGGCACTGAACACCGGACAGCAGCAAAATGCGCTGGCTCTCGCACAGCTTGATGCCGACGACCTGCGCACTTTGCTCAATCCGTTCCTCGGCGGTTTCTGGCAAAACGAAACACCTACGTTACGTATTCCCTACTATCGACCGTTGGATCCTCTGGTACCCGGTTTTCTTCCGGGCCGCGCGGAACAACATCTTGCCGGGCAAATTTTCAGTGGATTGACCCGCTTTACGCCACGCAGCACGCTACCGCAGGGCGATCTGGCGCACCACTGGGATATCAGCAATGACGGTCTGTCCTGGCGTTTCCATCTGCACTCAACCCTGCACTGGCACAATGGCGATGCCGTCACCGCCGGGCAATTACAGCAACGATTACTGCTGTTGCTAGAGCTGCCTGCGCTTCGTAAGTTGTTCGCCAGCGTCGACGGCATTGAGATCACACATCCCTGGTGTCTGACCTTTACACTGCACCGACCTGACTACTGGCTGGCACATCGTCTTGCCAGTTATGTCAGTTGCCTTGCGCATCCGCAGCACCCCCTCATCGGCACCGGCCCATTTCGACTGCTGACCTTTAGTCGGGAACTGGTGCGGCTGGAGAGCCACGATCACTATCATTTGGGTCATCCGTTGCTAAAAGCCGTCGAGTTCTGGATCACGCCGCAACTGTTTGATCGGGATCTGGGCACCAGTTGTCGGCACCCGGTGGAAATTGCTATTGGCGAACCGGATGAGCTTCAGCATTTACAACCCGTGAGTAACAGCATCAGCCTGGGATTCTGTTACCTTGCTCAACGACCGGGCGCGCGACTGAGTCAGGCACAATTACGCCGTCTGGTGCAAATTATTCACGATACGTCGCTGTTACAGACACTGCCGCTGGATGAAAACCTGATCAATCCCACCCGTGAATTATTGCCTGGCTGGAAAATGCCGGACTGGCCGCCACAAAACGCACCTCTGCCCGAAAAACTCACTTTGCTCTACCATTTACCGGTTGAACTCCACACCATGGCAGAACAGTTGAAGCGTTATCTCACCACGCTCGGCTGCGAACTGACGCTTCTCTTCCATGACGGTAAAAACTGGGATGGGTGTACTCAACTGGCATCTGCCGATCTGATGATGGGAGACCGCTTAATTGGCGAAGCGCCGGAATATGCCCTTGAACAATGGCTGCGCTGCGATCCACTGTGGCCAAACCTGCTGAGCGCGCCACACGTTGCTCATCTGCAAACCACCCTGGACGCCGTACAACGTCAAGCCGATGAACGAGAACGTAATCTGGCGCTACAGGATGTGTTCAACACGCTAATGAATGATGCGATCCTGACGCCACTGTTTAATTATCAGTACCGTATCAGTGCGCCGCCCGGTGTTGAGGGGATTCATTTGAATACCCGCGGCTGGTTCGATTTTGCCGAAGCCTGGATACCGGCCCCCGCGCGGTGAAGAAGCTGGTCGCTGTCGGCGGCACGCGCTACCATAGTGTTTTATTTGTGATTGCCAGGAAGAATTATGAAACGTGCCGTTGTTGTGTTTAGTGGCGGACAGGATTCCACAACCTGCCTTGTTCAGGCATTGCAGCAATATGATGAAGTTCACTGTGTCACCTTTGATTATGGCCAGCGTCATCGCGCCGAAATCGACGTGGCGCGGGAACTGGCGCAGGTGCTTGGCGCACGTGCCCACAAAGTGCTGGATGTCACCCTGCTAAATGAACTGGCGGTAAGCAGTCTGACCCGCGACAGCATTCCTGTGCCGGACTATCAACCCGACGCCACCGGCATCCCGAGTACCTTTGTGCCAGGGCGCAATATTCTGTTTCTGACGCTGGCGGCGGTGTATGCGTATCAGGTGCAGGCTGAAGCTGTGATCACTGGCGTGTGTGAAACAGACTTTTCAGGTTATCCGGACTGCCGGGATGAATTTGTCAAAGCGCTTAACCATGCCGTAAACCTGGGGCTGGCGAAAGATATCCGCTTCGAAACGCCGCTTATGTGGATCGATAAAGCCGAAACCTGGGCGCAGGCCGATTACTGGGGCAAACTGGATCTGGTGCGTAGCGAAACGTTGACCTGTTATAACGGTATCAAAGGCGATGGCTGCGGCCATTGCGCAGCCTGTAATCTGCGCGCAAACGGCTTGCAACACTACCTGGCGGATAAATCCGGCGTGATGGCGACAATGAAACAAAAAACAGGCCTGAAATAATACGGATATGCAGACCGGGCTCGTGGTGACCGTTCCGGTCTGCAAACTGGCAATACGATTTGTGTATTTACTCAGTCGCCTTCACGGATCATCTTTTCCAATTTTTCCCGTAGCTCTCCTTCCAGCGCCAGCGCTTTTTGGGTTTTCAGATCGATACAGACAAATGTCACCAGCGCATCCGCTACGACCTGCCCTTCCGGATCTAACGTAACGACCTGACTCAACACCCCGCTTTTGCCATTGATCTGCTGAACGTGGCTGGTCACGGTTAACACATCGCCAAGCACCGCCGGACGACGATAGTTAATATTGATATTCACCACCACGAAAGCGATGTTGTTGGCGGTCATCCACTTAAAACTGTCGTTGTTTTCCAGTCCGTCCCAGCGTGCTTCTTCGAGGAATTCAAGATAGCGGGCATTATTGACGTGCTGGTACACATCAAGATGGAAACCACGAACTTTGATTTGAGTCTGCATAGCGCGTTAACCTTTACCGTTTATTGTTATAGAGACAGAGGTCATACTGGTATGACCTCTTTATTCTGGCAAAGATTTTCGACTACGCAAGCACCTTACAGTTTCAGGTGCGCCAGGTTGCGTTCAACCAGCGCGCCCCCCATTCCTGGCACCTGTTTAAGATCCTCCAGCGTCTTGAAGGGACCGTATTCATCCCTGTAGCTGACAATGGCTTGTGCCTTCTTAAGACCGACGCCATTCATCACTCTCGCCAGATCTTCCGCACTTGCGCTATTAATGCTGATCCGGGCACCACCCTCCTCTTCCGTGGTTTTTGCTGAATCCTGCGCTTTTGCCTGTAGTGAAGAAGAGGCATCGCTTTTGCTCTGTGTAATCGGCGGTTTTGCCCCTGCTGCTGGTGCGGCAAGGGCGCTATAACTCAGAGCCGAGCACGCAACGGTAAGGGTAATTAAAAGTGCTTTGATTCCATGTTTCATCCTGTTTTCTCCTTTGTTTTCAAAAGCAAGGCAACGATACCCAGGAGAGTAAGAACGGACAAACGGCAAAATCATAAAATGGAAAAGGCCGCGAAAGCGGCCTTTGAAGATTGCAAAACGTTGCAAATTTTTGAGAGGTTCTTCGAACCTCTTGCGGCTTACTGCTGCTCAGCCATGCTGCCAAGTTTGATTTTGGCTTCTTTACGCAAATTACTCATCAGTGCTTCAAAAGCGATCTGCGCATTATTCTGCGTGATGCCCTGAACCATCGCTTTCTTCTGCGCATCCGGCATGCTGCCTGCTTTAACTTCATCCAGCGCGATAATCACAACATTGCCCTGCTGATCGCTGGCAGTGCCGAAGGAGGGTTTATCCTGCGCTGGCAACGGCAGGTTAAAGGCAGCCTGGCTGATCGGATCCTGGCTGACACGGCCCAGCGTTTTTGCCTGACCGAAGCTCAGATTTGCCGCTTTCAGTGCATCATCACCTTTACCCGCTTTCAGGTCGCTAACCAGTTTTTCCGCATCCAGCTTCGCCTGCTGCTCTGCTTTGGTATGCTTCACGATCTCGCTAACCTGCGCTTTTACATCATCCAGCGGTTTGATGGCTTCAGCTTTATGGTCGGTAATACGCAGCACGAATGCGCGGTCACCATCAACAGTAATGATATCGGAGTTACTGCCTGGCGCGCCGTTCTGTCCAACCAGACCACCATTGAAAATAGCGTCGCTCACGGGTTTAAAGTTCAGCTCTTCCGGCAGATTATCGCGACCAAACCACCCGGTCTGCACGGCTTTAGCACCTGCTGCCTGCTCTGCGCCGGCCAGAGATTCATTATCATTGCTCGCGGCTTCGCTCACTTTCTGTTGCAGTGCATACCAGGCATCCAGCGCTTTTTCCTGCTTCACTTTCTCTGCCAGTTCGCTGCGCACATCGTTAAGCGGCTTAACCTGCGCGGGCTGAATGTCATCAAGACGCGCAACAAGGAAACCGACAGAAGATTTGATCACACCAGACAGCTGGCCTTTCTCTTTGAGACCGGCGTTTTTCAGCTCATCCGGGGTTGTGCCCTCTTCCAGCCATCCCATATCACCGCCATTACGGGCAGAGATAATGTCAGACGATTTCGCCTTTGCGACGGTTGCGAAATCAGCGCCTTTATTCAGCTCATCCAGTACGGCCCTGGCTTCGTCTTCCGTTTTGGTCTGAATAATGCTGTAACGATTACGCTGTGGCTGAGTGAACTGATCCTGATGCTGATCGTAGTAAGCCTGAATTTCCGCATCACTGGCGTTTTCCTGCATCGCGGCCGCATCCAGCTTGATGTAGCTCACGCGGAACTGCTCTGGCGAAACAAAACGGCTCTTGTTCTGATCGTAATAGCTGGCAATTTCCTGATCGCTGGCAGTCTGTTTGGCCGCCAGTGCATTAACGTCAATCACCGCCTGGCGCACAACGCGCTGCTGAGCGACCAGCGCCGCCAGCTCATCCGTTTCACCTTTCAGCATAAAATCGGTGCCTGCGACCGCATTGATCAACTGCTGGGAGGTTAACTGGTTACGTAATGCTTGCGCGTATTGATCGGCGCTCATGCCCATTTGATTTACCAGAGCGTTGAAACGGGCATTATCAAATTTGCCATTGGACTGGAAAGCCTGGGTCGAGAAAATGGCTTTTTTCACCTGCTCATCGCTGATACCAAGGTGTAATTTTTTGGCGTACTGGTCCAGCAGCGCTTCGTCAATCATGCGATTAAGCACCTGCTGACGTACAGATTTCATGTAGTTTTCGTTAGCAGCCAGTTCTGAAAACCGATCGCCCAACTGCTGCGCCATACGGTTACGTTCACCGGTCACGGCGTTTTCAAACTGTGCGCGGCCAATCTCCTGGCCATTAACTTCTGCGGCATAATTATTGTTACCGCCAATCAGGTAGTTACCCACGCCAGTCAAAATGAATGACACGATAATCAAACCCAGAATGATTTTGAGCACGACGTGATTCGCCGCCGCGCGTAAATTGTCCATCATGGTGTAACAACACTCCGCTGTAGGTGACTTTATATCTCAGGCAGCACAGTTGCCCGCTGCGCGTGAACGCGTATTCTGACAAGAAAACGGGGCAATTGTTAGCCCACAATGCGGATAAACTCGCAGAAAGTACATTCGGACAAAAAAAAAGGCACATCTCGCGATGCGCCCTTGATATTTACCGCTATCCCTCAAGGGATAAACGATCAGTTTACCGCGTCTTTCAGTGCCTTACCTGCGCGGAACCCCGGAACTTTCGCTGCGGCGATGGTAATTTCTTTGCCGGTCTGAGGGTTGCGGCCAGTACGGGCAGCACGCTCTTTAACCGCGAAAGTACCAAAACCTACCAGTGCCACATCGTCCCCGGATTTCAGTGATTCGGTCACGGAAGCAATTAAAGCATCTAACGCACGTCCAGCCGCAGCTTTAGAGATATCAGCACCTGCGGCAATCTTGTCTATCAGTTGAGATTTATTCACTCTTCTCTTCCTCTCTTTATAATTTATATCGCACCTGCATCCTTCACAGCGCGACCGCGCAGCAGTTATATCAGGCCTCTCATGCCCTTACAACACCAGTTGTTGATGACACACCCAACCAGCAATCTAAATTAGCTATACAAAAAAAGGCTGGCAAGTACGAAATCACTCACCAGCCTTGTTTTTATCAACGCACTTTGCGCGAGGTCACTATTTTACCGTCGCAACCTGCATACCAAAGGGTTCATTCTGCAACGCAAGGCTCAAAACTTCCTCAATACGCTTAACCGGATGAATATCCAAATCAGCGACGACGTTATCCGGAATCTCTTCCAGGTCACGTTTGTTTTCGTAAGGAATCAGAACAGTCTTAATGCCACCCCGGTGCGCAGCCAGCAGTTTTTCCTTCAACCCGCCGATCGGCAGAACCTGACCACGCAGGGTTATTTCACCCGTCATCGCCACATCCGCACGAACCGGGTTACCGGTCAGGCAGGAAACCAGTGCGGTGCACATCGCAATACCTGCGCTCGGGCCATCTTTCGGCGTCGCCCCTTCCGGAACGTGAACGTGAATATCACGTTTTTCGTAGAAATCACCGTTAATGCCCAGTTTCTCCGCACGCGCGCGCACGACCGTAAGCGCCGCCTGGATAGACTCCTGCATCACTTCGCCCAGTGAGCCGGTGTAAGTCAGTTTGCCTTTACCCGGTACACACGCGGTTTCGATGGTCAGCAGGTCGCCGCCAACTTCCGTCCACGCCAGACCGGTGACCTGACCCACGCGGTTTTCGTCATCAGCGCGACCATAGTCGAAGCGCTGAACGCCCAGATAGTCATGCAGGTTGTCACCATTAATCTCGATGTGTTTGAGGGACGGATCCAGCAGCAGCTGTTTAACCGCCTTACGACACAGTTTAGAGATTTCACGCTCCAGACCACGCACACCCGCTTCACGGGTGTAGTAACGGATAATGCCGACGATTGCGCTGTCATCCACCGTTAATTCGTTTTCTTTCAGAGCGTTACGCTCAATCTGTTTTGTCAACAGATGGCGTTTGGCAATGTTCAGTTTTTCGTCTTCGGTGTAACCGGAAAGACGGATCACTTCCATACGATCCAGCAGTGGCGCCGGGATATTCATGGAGTTAGAGGTGGCCACGAACATTACATCGCTGAGGTCGTAATCCACTTCCAGGTAGTGATCGCTGAACGCCACGTTCTGCTCCGGATCCAAGACTTCCAGCAGTGCTGAAGCCGGATCGCCACGCATGTCAGACGACATTTTGTCGATTTCATCGAGCAGGAACAGCGGGTTTTTGACCCCCACTTTCGCCATCTTCTGGATCAGTTTACCCGGCATAGAACCGATGTAGGTACGACGGTGACCGCGTATTTCCGCTTCGTCACGCACGCCGCCCAATGCCATACGGATGTACTTACGCCCTGTTGCTTTCGCAATGGACTGGCCCAGAGAGGTTTTACCTACCCCCGGCGGCCCTACCAGACACAGGATCGGCCCTTTGAGTTTGTTCATACGGCTTTGTACCGCAAGGTACTCAAGAATACGGTCTTTCACGCGTTCAAGGCCGTAATGATCCGTGTCGAGGATCTCCTGCGCCTGACGCAGGTCTTTTTTGACCTTGCTGCGGGCGTTCCAGGGTACCTGCACCATCCATTCGATATAGCCGCGCACGACCGTTGCTTCCGCAGACATCGGCGACATCATTTTCAGCTTCTGCAGCTCGGATTCGGCTTTCTCTTTCGCCTCTTTCGGCATTTTCGCCGCGTCGATTTTACGCTTCAGCGCTTCGTTTTCGTCCGGCGCATCATCCATCTCACCCAGCTCTTTCTGAATGGCTTTCATTTGCTCATTCAGGTAGTACTCACGCTGGGATTTTTCCATCTGCTTTTTGACGCGGTTGCGGATACGTTTCTCAACCTGCAGCAGATCGATTTCAGATTCCATCATTGCCATCAGATATTCCAGACGCTCATTCACGTCGGACATCTCCAGCACGGACTGCTTATCCGCCAGCTTCAGCGGCATATGCGCAGCGATGGTATCCGCCAGGCGAGCCGGATCGTCGATGCTGTTCAACGACGTCAGCACTTCCGGGGGGATCTTTTTGTTCAGCTTGATATAGCCTTCAAACTGACTGATGGCTGTACGAACCAGAACCTCCTGTTCACGCTCGTCAATGGCGGGTGATTCCAGGTATTCTGCCTTCGCAGAGAAGTGTTCGCCGTCATCAGCAAGTGTCGTGATGCGCGCACGCTGCAGCCCTTCGACCAACACTTTTACAGTGCCATCAGGCAGTTTCAACATCTGCAAAATAGACGCCACGGTCCCGACGGTGAAAAGATCGTTTACACCCGGCTCATCCGTTGACGCTTCCTTCTGCGCAACCAGCATGATTTTTTTATCATGGTCCATGGCCGCTTCCAGACAACGGATAGACTTTTCCCGTCCCACAAATAACGGAATGACCATGTGCGGATAAACCACCACATCGCGCAATGGCAATACGGGGATTTCAATGCGTTCAGAACGCTCAGGATTCATAGAGCTCTCTCTTAGTTTAAAGTCCGCCAGGTAATCAGGTGACGTGACTGTGCAACACGCACCATTAACATGTAAAGCAGTATATGGGGATGTTTCCCACACATTCAACGGCGGGAATACGGAAAAATAAAAGGGGGGATAAAATCCCCCCTTTTTAATTAACTGATTGTATGAATTGATGAATTATTCACCAGATGCTTGCTGCGCTTCCGGCTTACCGTAAATCAGCAACGGTTTGGTTTGCCCGCCGATCACCGACTCATCAATCACCACTTTTTCAACATCTTCCATCGACGGCAGATCGTACATGGTGTCAAGCAGCGCGGCTTCAACGATAGAACGCAGACCACGCGCGCCGGTTTTACGCGCCATGGCTTTTTTGGCGATGGCGTCCAGCGCTTCGTCACGGAACTCCAGATCCACGCCTTCCAGGTTGAACAACGCTTGATACTGTTTAGTCAGGGCGTTTTTCGGCTCTTTCAGGATCTGGATCAGCGCTTCTTCGCTCAGTTCATTCAACGTCGCCACTACCGGCAAACGACCAATAAACTCAGGAATCAGACCAAATTTGATCAGATCTTCCGGCTCAACCTGTGCCAGCAGTTCGCCTTCGTTGGCTTTTTCTGATTTGGCCTTCACCGTCGCGCCAAAACCAATGCCGGAGCCGGTTTCAACACGATGAGAAATCACTTTATCGAGACCAGCGAATGCACCACCGCAAATAAACAGGATCTTAGAGGTGTCGACCTGCAAGAACTCCTGCTGCGGGTGTTTGCGTCCCCCTTGCGGCGGAACGGCGGCCACGGTGCCTTCAATCAGTTTCAGCAACGCTTGCTGCACGCCTTCACCGGAAACATCACGGGTGATTGACGGGTTATCAGATTTACGGGAAATTTTGTCGATCTCATCGATGTAGACAATCCCGCGCTGGGCTTTCTGTACGTCGTAGTCGCACTTCTGCAGCAGCTTCTGAATAATGTTTTCGACGTCTTCACCCACATAGCCCGCTTCGGTCAGCGTAGTGGCGTCGGCCATCGTAAAAGGAACGTCCAGCAGGCGCGCCAGCGTCTCCGCCAGCAACGTTTTACCGGAACCTGTCGGCCCGATCAGCAAGATATTGCTTTTGCCCAGTTCCACGCCATTGCTGGTGTCGCCATTGCGCAAGCGTTTGTAGTGGTTATACACCGCAACCGCCAGCACTTTTTTCGCCTGTTCCTGACCAATTACATAATCATCAAGATGATGGCGAATTTCATGCGGGGTCGGCAGCGCGCTGCGCTCCCGGTGCGGCGCAACTTCTTTAATCTCTTCGCGAATAATGTCGTTACACAGATCAACACATTCGTCGCAGATATACACTGACGGCCCGGCAATCAGCTTACGCACTTCATGCTGGCTTTTGCCGCAAAAAGAGCAATACAACAGTTTGCCCGAACCATCTTTGCGTTTATCTGTCATGAGTCAAAACCTCTTATCTGTTCTTTGTGCCGCACATGACGACGCAAATGCCATTCCAGGCGCAAAACGTTACTCAAGCATTATGCCGCTTGTACTGAATAGTATAGCGGCACATGCAGCCAGGGCATTAGTTACGATGGGTTAAAATTGAATCAACCAGACCATATTCCACGGCTTCCTGCGCAGCAAGGAAACGGTCACGCTCAGTATCTCGTTCAATTTGTTCTAATGATTGACCCGTGTGGTGCGCCATAAGTTCATTCATGCGCCCTTTCACTTTCAGGATTTCGCGGGCGTGGATCTCAATGTCCGTCGCCTGTCCCTGATAACCGCCCAGCGGTTGGTGAATCATGACGCGTGAATTCGGCAGGCAAAAACGCTTGCCTTTTGCGCCAGCCGTCAGCAGGAATGCGCCCATTGACGCGGCCTGCCCCATACAAATGGTGCTGACGTCCGGCTTGATAAACTGCATGGTGTCGTAAATAGACATCCCGGCGGTGATCACCCCGCCCGGTGAGTTAATGTACAGGTAAATGTCTTTTTCCGGGTTTTCTGCTTCGAGAAACAGCATTTGCGCCACAATCAGGTTCGCCATATGGTCTTCGACCTGGCCGGTCAGAAAAATCACGCGTTCCTTGAGAAGACGGGAGTAGATATCAAAAGAGCGCTCACCACGTGAGGTCTGTTCAATAACCATTGGCACCAGGGCCATATGGGGTGCAAAGTTATCTCGTTCGCCGCTGTATGACATTTCCGTCTCCTGGATATAAAAATAAACAAACCTGCTGTACTGATTGTACTTGAGTGAGTCGGGTCTGACTATGACCGCTCACGGACGGAAATCAGCCAGAGTGATACTGTCACTATTCCCTTAGTGGGGATGACACTGTCTGTTTTCAAGCATAACAATCTTTTGCTGTTACGCTAACACTGAAACGCTCTTTTAGCACAGATCTGATAATGTCGATGCGATAAAAAAAGCCCGTCACCTGCAGGTGACGGGCTTATTGCTTTTAGCTATCGCAGAAGTCGATTAAGCCTGCTGGTTCATCAGTTCATTAAAGGAAGTGGCTTTCTCAGTCACTTTCGCTTTTTCCAGAACCGCTTCAACCGCTTGTTCTTCCAGCGCGACGTTACGCATGTTGTCCATCAGCTCTTTGTTTTTGCTGTAGAACTCGATAACTTCGGTCGGATCTTCGTAGGCAGAAGCCATCTCTTCGATCAGACCTTTCACGCGTGCTTCGTCAGCTTTCAGTTCGTTGGTGCGAATCACTTCGCCCAGCAGCAGACCAACAACAACGCGGCGTTTAGCCTGCTCTTCGAACAGCTCGCGCGGCAGTTCCAGAGCCTGTTTCTCGTTGCCGCCGAAACGCTGTGCAGCCTGACGACGCAGAACGTCGATTTCGCTGTCGATCAGCGCAGCAGGCACGTCGATTTCGTTAGCCTGAACCAGACCTTCGATAGCCTGAGATTTCACGCGGTTACGCACGGCACCTTTCAGCTCGCGCTCCATGTTTTTACGCACTTCAGCGCGCAGACCTGCAACAGAACCATCTTCAACGCCGAAACGTTTGATGAATTCCTCGGTCAGCTCCGGCAGTTCGCGCTCTTCAACTTTCTTCAGGTTGATGACGAACTTCGCTGCTTTACCTTTCAGGTTTTCAGCATGGTATTCTTCCGGGAAGGTCACATCGATAGTGAACTCTTCACCCGCTTTGTGACCTTTGATACCGTCTTCGAAGCCCGGGATCATACGGCCCTGGCCCATAGCCAGTACGAAATCAGTGGCTTTGCCGCCTTCGAACTCTTCGCCATCTACAGAACCGCTGAAATCAACGGTAACGCGATCTTCCGCATCAACAGCGCCATCTTTATCTTTCCAGGTCGCTTGTTGCTTACGCAGAGTTTCCAGCATGGTGTCGACGTCAGCGTCGGTCACTTCGACAATCGGTTTTTCAACTTCGATGGTGTCCAGCGCTTTCAGCTCAACTTCCGGATACACTTCGAACTCAACGGAGTAAGTGAAATCTTCGCCCAGTTTGTATTCGCCCGGAACGTAGTTCGGTGCGCCAGCCGGGTTGATTTTTTCCTGGATGATGGCGTCGATGAAGTTACGGCTCATCAGGTCGCCCAGCACGTCCTGGCGAACGGATGCGCCATAACGCTGAGCAACGACGGTCATCGGTACTTTGCCCTTACGGAAGCCGTCAATGCGAACTTTTTTCGCTACGTTGACCAGCTCGCTCTTCACAGCGGTCTCGATGCTGTCAGCAGCGATTGTAATCGTTACGCGGCGCCCAAGGCCCTGAGTGGTTTCAACTGAAACTTGCATCTTGTTACCTCAAAAAATCACAGTGCTCGGTCAACTCTACTCTGCGAAGCAAACCTTTTCGCTTTGCAGAACCGGAATGTTCTCTCAAATCAGATATACATTCCCTGTCGTCAGAATCATCCCGGAGACATTCCGAAAAATAAGACGCAGCATTATAGCGGCATCACAGATATGAGTCGAGAACGGGAATGCCGCAAAGCTGCGCCATTTTTCACACTTCTGAAGCAATTTCGCTCAAAAAATTGCGTTTCTCGCTCAAAATTCAGACAAAACAAAACGGCCCGTAGGCCGTTTTCACATAATCTGCATGCAACATACTGGAAAAGTTCAGCCTGTTGCAACCTGGTTTTCTAGGCGTGGGTTCCGGCTCCGCGACAGGGCGGTGAGGCGAAGAGGGTATCCTGCAACCCTTCCCATTCTTTATGGGTATAGGTATGCAGCGCAAGTGCATGCACCGTTGAAGACAGTTCTGCTGTCAACGTACCGTAAATCATGCGATGGCGGTTGAGAAAACGTTCGCCGGTAAAACGATCGCTTACCAGCACCACTTTGAAATGACTTTCAGAACCGGCAGGAACATTGTGACGATAGCTCTCGTCAACAACCTCCAGAAACAGGGGTTCAAATTCAGCTTTTAGTTTTTCTTCAATTTGTTCACGCATCATCATGATATACACCTCCGACAACGCTGAGATGCCAGCCATCTCTTTAAATGTTAGCCGCTTTTACCGTCTCCGTAACAATAAAACAACAAAAAATTAGCGTTCGTCTTATTTTGTCGCTCAAGCGGATGATCTCTACTAAAACCGTCATCACTTTTGCCCGCCAGTGCGGTTAAAGAGGTTATTGGCGTCGAAAAAAAGGACAAGACGATGAATTTACATGCGTTGAGGACTTCCCCTTGACGGCGGCGATGTTATGATGGCGAGAATTTTCTCCATAAAAGCTTACGATCCCTTGAGAGCATGAACATGTTAAAAAAACTTCTCTTCCCGTTGGTCGCATTATTTATGCTGGCTGGTTGCGCTACCCCGCCATCCACTATTGACGTTTCTCCGAAAATCTCCCTGCCGCAGCAGGATCCGAGCCTGATGGGTGTTACCGTTAGCATTAACGGTGCGGATCAACGTCAGGATCAGGCACTGGCCAAAGTGACCCGCGACAACCAACTGGTGACCTTGACGGCGTCTCGCGATCTGCGTTTCCTGTTGCAGGAAGTGCTGGAGAAACAGATGACCGCGCGCGGCTATATGATTGGGCCGAACGGCGCAGTTAACCTGCAAATCATTGTTAACCAACTGTATGCCGACGTTTCCCAGGGCAACGTGCGTTATAGCATCGCCACGAAAGCAGATATCGCCATCATCGCTACCGCAGCAAATGGCAACAAGATGACCAAGAACTATCGCGCTAGCTACAACGTTGAAGGCGCTTTTGACGCCACCAACACCAAAATTGCGAATGCGGTTAACAGCGTGCTGACCGACACCATTGCTGATATGTCTCAGGACACCAGCATTCACGACTTCATCAAGCAAAACGCCCGTTAATCCGTTTCTGGCCCGGTTCTTCCGGGCCAGTTTTTCACTCATGTCCAGTCACTACTTACGCATATTCACCCAACCCAAATCAGCCATCTTGCTGATACTCGGTTTTGCATCCGGTTTGCCACTCGCGTTAACCAGCGGCACGCTCCAGGCATGGATGACCGTTGAGAACATCGATCTAAAAACCATCGGATTCTTCTCCCTCGTCGGCCAGGCTTACGTGTTTAAATTTCTGTGGTCACCGCTGATGGATCGTTATACCCCGCCTGTATTTGGGCGACGTCGCGGTTGGTTACTGCTGACCCAGCTTCTGTTGCTGGTCGCTATCGCCGGTATGGGCTTTCTCGATCCGACCCATCACTTGCGCTGGATGGCGGCGCTGGCAGTGATTATCGCCTTCTGCTCCGCCTCTCAGGATATCGTGTTCGATGCCTGGAAAACGGATGTCTTGCCCTTTGAAGAGCGCGGGGCTGGCGCCGCAATAAGCGTGCTGGGTTATCGTCTCGGGATGCTGGTTTCTGGCGGTCTGGCGCTGTGGCTGGCGGATCGCTGGCTAGGCTGGCAGGGAATGTACTGGCTCATGGCGGCGCTACTCATCCCTTGCATTATTTCCACGCTGATGGCACCGGAGCCAACAGATGTGATCCCGGTGCCGAAAACGCTGGAGCGCGCCGTAGTCGAACCGCTGCGTGATTTCTTTGGACGTAATAATGCCTGGCTGATCCTGCTGTTGATTGTCCTTTATAAGCTGGGCGATGCCTTTGCCATGAGTCTGACCACCACGTTTTTGATTCGCGGCGTCGGTTTCGATGCGGGCGAAGTTGGCGTGGTTAACAAAACGCTGGGGCTTGCCGCCACCATCGTCGGTGCCCTCTTCGGTGGCGTATTAATGCAGCGACTGTCGCTGTTTCGCGCGCTGCTAATATTTGGCGTACTGCAAGCCATCTCCAATGCCGGTTACTGGCTGCTGTCGGTGACGGTTAAAGACATTATCACCATGGGCGCAGCCGTGTTTTTCGAGAACCTGTGCGGCGGCATGGGAACGGCAGCCTTCGTCGCGTTGCTAATGTCGCTCTGCAATAAGTCCTTCTCCGCGACACAGTTTGCCCTGCTTTCGGCGCTCTCCGCCGTGGGTCGGGTATATGTGGGTCCTCTCGCCGGCTGGTTTGTGGAGACATACAATTGGTCAACGTTCTACCTGTTTTCTATTGTTGCCGCCGTGCCGGGGCTGGTACTGCTGGTGATGTGCAAGAAAACGCTAGAGTTTACACAGCGTACCGAAAGCTTTATGCGGCGTACTGAATACGCAGCGGCCTATCAACTGGCATTGCGCATACTGAGTGTGGGTTGCCTGTTGCTGGGAGGCTGGCTGGTGGTGCTGATTGTGAACGCCATCGGCCTTGCGGAGTGGGCGTTTGGCGTGCGTTTACTGGAATGGGGCGCGTTGCTGGCTATTGCAGGCATCCTTTTCGGCGGTGTTCTGGATTTGCTGGCGCTACGTAAGACGCATCTCATCTAAGCATCACGCTTGCCGCACCAATGGCAAGCGCGAGGGCTGATTATCCGAAGAAAAACAACCAACGAATGACATGACTGAAGAATATTGGCAAAAGTAATATCCCAACGGCCGCCATGGTGGGCGAAAAATGCCGGAGAAACAGGATCGGCAGCATGATCATCGTGGAGACGCCTTTCAGGGGCATGGCGTACCAGCGGTAGAGATTACTGCGTATCAGCCACCAGGCGGGGTAGGCCAGGATCAAACCAAACATCACGAGTCGCGCCAGGCCCTTTTCGGTGGGTGGATAGGAAAACAGCAGCTGACCGAGATGAAACAGCGGCACGGCCATGATTACCCATCCCAGCAACCAAAAGAAAGGCAACAGCACACGCGCTAACACTTTCCTTTGTGCGTATCCTTCCAGAAGAAGGGGCACGCCCCACAAATAGATCACAATCATCACCAGCATCGCCGCAGCCTGCCAGATGGCAGACGGTGACCGTGAAACTTCCAGCCAGAGTGAAAATCCCCAGAACCAGAGCACAACAATGCCGTCCCAGCTTACCGCAAGCGTCGGTGTGGCGAGTGATTGTTGTAACGCCGGGTTCACTCGAGCGAGTAATTGCGGATGATACTGCTTGATGGTTGAAAGCTGCCCCGTTAACACCTGAATAAAACCGGGGATTAACCTCGTCCACCAGGGTAATGTCCTGATCTCGCCGCTCAGTATCCGCCATGCCAGCTTTGCCTGACGGTCGCCATCCTCATCGCCCTGTCGGGAAAGAAACACCCAATAGTCATTGGCCTCGCTAAGCGCAATCTGCGTTTCGAGGGCCTCAATGACCTGACCCGATAACTGGCGGGCACGGTAGTTTTCCAGCCCCCAGCCCATGATTTCGGAAACGGCATTAATCAGTCCGCGTGTTATCCCTTCACGCTGGCTTAATGCCTGTGCAAGCGCCTGGCTGAAAACACTGCGCGCCTCCAGCGCATCAGGCAATTCATATTCCAGATAATGCCTTAACGCATTCAGGGTAGAGTGCTCATCCGACAACAACCTGACGGAAAAACGCTCCGCATCATCTTCCAGCGCATCATGCTGCCAGCCAGGGTGCAAATCGATGTCGTGATGTTTCTCCAGAAGTTGCAGGTAATCTTCTGTAGCAGAGGATGCAGCCACAGGCTGATCGTCCTCTTCTACAGCGTCGGTCTGCCATCGGGCCATACCACTGACATACTGCTTTGCCAGGTCAAAGGCTTCCCGCAATTGCTGATACCCCTGAGGATCTTTGTCAGGACGGTGCAGTTTAAGCTGGCGAGCATATGCGCGGCGGATAGCCGCATCATCCGAGGTGGCATCAATGCCCAACGTTTCCCAAATCGTCATCACATCACATCCCGTCATCAAACTGCGCAAGCACCTGGCGTAACGCTTCGCGTGCGCTGGCGATATGGCGCACATCCTGGCTGTTCAGCGCCATTTCAAACTGACTGGTGTAGTGATCCAGCATCAGTCTGCGCTCCCCCAAAAGCTGCTCATAACGGCGAGAGGCCTCAGCCAGCAACTGACGATTTTCCGGCACATCACGCGGGTGCATTTTCAGGCCATCAAGCTGACGCAGGCGTTCGGCAATCTCTTCTTCATTTAATACACCCGGCGCTTTTTCGATGATCATCGTCGATGTCTGTGTCCCCCCCTCCAGGGTGCACTCCACTTCAAGAATGCCATCCAGCGTGTAGGTAAACCGCACATCAACGCTCACTTCTCCGGCGCGACGTGCGGGAATATCGATTTGCATACGATCAAGCAGTAAATTGTCACTGACCCGCCGGGCTTCGCCCTGATAAACCGCAATCTCAATTACCCGCTGGTTATCCTGTAATGTAGAGAAGCGTTCCACAATGCTGACCGGTACAAAGGCATTACGCTCAATCAGCGGCATAAAATACCCCGCGTCGATGTTGCCGCCTTCCAGCCGCTTACCGACAGCAACGCCCAGCGAATACGGCATGACATCGGTCAGCACGATATCATCCAGCGCACGATCTTCAGCAATAAGCCCGGCCTGTACACCTGCCCCCAACGCTACGACTTCATCCGGGTTCAGTTCATTACGCGGGAAGCGGCCAAACATACGCGTTGCCAACTGGCGCACCAAGGCCATACGTGTTGCGCCGCCCACGAGGATAATATGATCGAGCTCGCGCGCATCAAACTGCGCATCCTGTAGCACCTGCACAACGGTCTTTTTCAGCCGAGCCAGTAAAGGCGCAGCGCACTCCGCAAAAGTTTCCGCCTGCAAGGTCCACTGATGTGTGACGTCGGCATAAGTGAGCTGTGCCGCCGCGCTGTCCTGCATGCTCAGCGTCTGTTTGATCGTTTCGGCCAGGGCAGTCAGTTCAGCCGCACAGGTTAAAGGCACATCGGCAAGCGCAGGCGACTGCGCCAGCATCCATTGACGAATCGCATCGGTGAAGTCATCGCCGCCCAGCCAGGCGTCGCCACTGCTGGCGCGGACTTCAATAACCCCTTCAAACATATCGACAATCGACACATCAAAGGTGCCGCCGCCAAGATCGAAGATCAGAAATTTTTGTTCGCTATTGTCGGCAAGTCCATACGCAAGCGCTGCCGCTGTCGGTTCATTAAGCAGGCGCTCAACATGAAGACCAGCAAGCTTCCCGGCAGCCTTTACCGCTTTACGTTGCGCATCGTTAAAATAGGCAGGAACGGTGATCACCGTACGGTTTACCGGGCAGCCCAGCGCGACTTCCGCGTCCGTTTTGAGTTTGCGCAACACCAGCGCAGACAACTCCTCCGCACGGAACTGGCGTTTACCGAGCGTCCATGTTTTGTCGGTGCCCATATAGCGTTTGAAACTGGCGACGGTCATTTGTGGATGGCTGACAAGCCTGGCTTTGGCCGCCGCGCCGATGATCAGATTTCCTTCATCATCCAGCCCGACAACGGATGGCGTTAAGCGTTCCCCCTGCGAACCCATGATCAGCCGCGGAGAGCCGTTTTCAAACCAGGAGACAGCACTGTTAGAAGTGCCCAAATCGATGCCAATAATGGGAGATATATTTTCTTCTCTCACAACTTCATTCCTTCGCCATGACAGGCCCGCAATATATCGTTTTAAAATCAAACCAGAAGATAAGAACGCCGCAAAACAATTCACCGTCGTTATTATTACGGTCAATAAATAAGCGTTATTTACATTGCGGCATAATCGTTATTTATCGTGTGACGGATACTTTTTCTTTAATTATTTTGTGCCCTTTAAATTAAAGTCTATTCTTTAACGATTCAGCACTGTAATTAATTATTGCGTTTCACGTTAGTTCCAATAATGTGCAGTAATTGCTGGATAAATGTTAATTAAATGTTTATTTGATTGATTGGTTATACCAATTTACCCTCAACGCTGATTGTAATGTAATATTTTCGTTATAATCTCAAACTCTGGCTGTGCGAATGCCCGATTTTACAGATTGTTGCATTCCGTGTGACATAAACGGCAGAACCCAGTAACACCTTACTGACACAATGCCAATCATGTTTACAGTAACGTAACCTTTCCGTAAAATGCCCGCACACTTTAAGCGCCACCAGATCCCGTGGAATTGAGGTCGTTAAATGAGACTCAGGAAATACAATAAAAGTTTGGGATGGTTGTCATTAATCGCCGGCACTGTTTTACTCAGTGGTTGCGATTCTGCACTTCTTGCCCCCAAAGGACAGATTGGACTGGAGCAACGTTCGCTGATACTGACGGCTTTTGGCCTGATGTTGATTGTCGTTATTCCCGCCATCTTGATGGCCGTTGGTTTCGCCTGGAAGTACCGTGCGAGCAATAAAGATGCGAAGTACAGCCCTAACTGGTCACACTCCAATAAAGTGGAAGCTGTGGTCTGGACGGTGCCGATTCTGATCATCCTGTTCCTCGCAGTATTAACCTGGAAAACCACCCACTCGCTCGAGCCGAGCAAACCACTGGTACATGACGAACACCCAATTACGATTGAAGTGGTCGCGATGGACTGGAAATGGTTCTTCATCTACCCGGAACAGGGCATTGCCACCGTGAACGAGATCGCCTTCCCGGCGAACACGCCAGTGGAATTCAAAGTGACCTCCAACTCCGTGATGAACTCGTTCTTTATCCCACGTCTGGGCAGCCAGATTTACGCGATGGCCGGTATGCAAACCAAATTGCATCTCATCGCCAACGAAGCCGGCACCTATGATGGCATCTCCGCCAGCTATAGCGGCCCGGGCTTCTCCGGTATGAAGTTTAAAGCCATTGCTACGCCGGACCGCGCCGCATTCGACCAGTGGGTCGCCACAGCAAAACAATCGTCAAACGCCATTGCTGATATGGCTGCATACGAGAAGATTGCTGCGCCAAGCGAATACAACAAGGTTGAATACTTCTCCAGCGTGAAACCCGATTTGTTTAAAGACGTTATCAACAAATTTATGGGCCACGGCAAGAGCATGGACATGACCCAACCTGCGGGCGAGCATAGCGAGCACGAAGGGATGGAAGGCATGGACATGAGCCACGCGGAAAGCTCTCACTAAGGGGCCGAGGAAGAAAACGATGTTCGGAAAACTTACACTGGATGCAGTGCCGTACCATGAACCCATTATCATGGTTACGATCGCTGCGATTATCGTCGGTGGTCTGGCGGTAGTCGGCCTGATCTCTTACTTCGGTAAGTGGTCCTGGCTGTGGAAAGAATGGTTGACCTCGGTTGACCATAAACGCCTTGGCATTATGTATGTCCTCGTCGCGGTTGTTATGCTGCTGCGCGGCTTTGCTGATGCTGTGATGATGCGTAGTCAGCAGGCGCTGGCTTCGGCGGGCGAAGCAGGCTTCCTGCCTCCCCATCACTATGATCAGATCTTCACCGCTCACGGCGTGATCATGATCTTCTTCGTGGCAATGCCATTCGTTATCGGTCTGATGAACCTCGTGGTTCCGTTGCAGATCGGTGCGCGCGACGTTGCATTCCCGTTCCTGAACAACCTGAGCTTCTGGTTCACAGTCGTCGGCGTTATCCTGGTTAACATCTCTCTGGGTGTGGGTGAATTCGCGCAGACAGGTTGGCTGGCGTATCCGCCACTGTCGGGAATTGAATACAGTCCTGGCGTCGGGGTTGATTACTGGATCTGGAGCCTCCAGCTTTCCGGTGTCGGTACGACGTTAACCGGTATTAACTTCTTCGTGACCATTCTGAAGATGCGTGCGCCGGGCATGACAATGTTCAAAATGCCGGTCTTCACCTGGGCGTCTCTGTGCGCTAACGTGCTGATCATCGCATCCTTCCCGATTCTGACCGTTACCATTGCGTTGCTGACCCTGGATCGCTATCTGGGCACCCATTTCTTTACCAACGATATGGGCGGCAACATGATGATGTACATCAACCTGATTTGGGCCTGGGGCCATCCGGAAGTGTACATTCTGGTGCTGCCGGTGTTCGGGGTGTTCTCCGAAATTACCGCCACCTTCTCGCGTAAACGCCTGTTTGGCTACACCTCACTGGTGTGGGCAACCGTGTGTATTACCGTGCTGTCGTTTATCGTTTGGCTGCACCACTTCTTCACCATGGGCGCCGGTGCGAACGTTAACGCCTTCTTCGGTATCACCACGATGATTATCGCCATCCCGACCGGGGTGAAGATCTTCAACTGGCTGTTCACCATGTATCAGGGCCGCATTGTGTTCCACTCTGCAATGCTGTGGACCATCGGCTTTATCGTCACCTTCTCCGTTGGTGGGATGACCGGTGTGCTGCTGGCGGTTCCGGGCGCAGACTTCGTACTGCACAACAGCCTGTTCCTGATTGCGCACTTCCATAACGTGATCATCGGCGGCGTGGTGTTCGGTTGCTTCGCAGGTCTGACGTACTGGTGGCCGAAAGCCTTCGGTTACACCCTGAACGAAACCTGGGGTAAACGCGCCTTCTGGTTCTGGATCATCGGCTTCTTCGTGGCCTTTATGCCGCTGTATGTGCTGGGCTTTATGGGCATGACCCGTCGTCTGAGCCAGCAGATCGATCCGCAGTTCCATAGCATGCTGATCGTTGCTGCATGTGGTGCCGCGCTGATTGCCATCGGTATCCTGTGCCTGCTGATTCAGATTGTCGTTTCGATTCGTGACCGCGAGAAAAACCGCGACCTGACGGGCGACCCGTGGGGTGGCCGTACGCTGGAGTGGGCAACCTCCTCTCCGCCGCCGTTCTACAACTTTGCCCATGTTCCGCACATTCACGAGCGTGATGCATTCTGGGAAATGAAAGAGAAAGGTGAAGCGTACAAACAGCCTGCGCACTATGAAGAAATTCATATGCCGAAAAACAGCGGCGCCGGTATTGTTATCGCGGCCTTTGCCACGGTGTTTGGTTTCGCCATGATCTGGCATATCTGGTGGATGGCGATTGTCGGTTTTGCGGGCATCGTAATTAGCTGGATTGTGAAAAGCTTCGACGAGGACGTGGATTACTACGTACCGGTTGCAGAAATCGAGAAACTGGAAAACCAGCATTTCGATGAGATCACTAAAGCAGGGCTGAAAAATGGCAACTGATACTCTGACCAACGCGCACGCCCACGCGCACGAACATGGGCATCATGATGCAGGACCGAATAAAGTCTTCGGTTTCTGGATCTACCTGATGAGCGACTGCATTCTGTTCTGCTGTCTGTTCGCGACCTATGCCGTTCTGGTGAACGGCACGGCAGGCGGTCCGACCGGCAAGGATATCTTTGAACTGCCGTTCGTTCTGGTCGAAACAGCGCTGCTGTTGTTCAGCTCCATCACCTACGGCATGGCGGCTATCGCCATGTACAAAAACAACAAAAGCCAGGTTGTCTCCTGGCTGGCGTTGACCTGGTTGTTTGGTGCAGGCTTTATCGGGATGGAACTCTACGAGTTCCACCACCTGATCGTCGAAGGCATGGGTCCGGATCGTAGCGGCTTCCTGTCAGCGTTCTTTGCGCTGGTCGGTACCCACGGTCTGCACGTGACGTCTGGCTTGATCTGGATGGCGGTACTGATGTTCCAGGTATCCCGTCGCGGCCTGACCAGCACTAACCGTACCCGTATTATGTGCCTGAGCCTGTTCTGGCACTTCCTGGACGTGGTGTGGATTTGCGTGTTCTCTGTTGTCTATCTGATGGGGGCGATGTAATGAGTCATACTAACGATCATGGCGCTTCCCACGGCAGCGTAAAAACCTACATGACAGGTTTTATCCTGTCGATCATCCTGACGGTGATCCCGTTCTGGATGGTGATGAGCGGGTCTGCATCGAAGCCGGTGATTCTGGGCACCATCCTGATCACCGCCGTCGTACAGATTCTGGTGCATCTGGTTTGCTTCCTGCACATGAACACCAAGTCTGATGAAGGCTGGAACCTTACCGCCTTTATCTTTACCGTGATTATCATCGCTATCCTGGTAGTGGGTTCAATCTGGATTATGTGGAACCTGAACTACAACATGATGGTTCACTAAGAGCGGCGAGTATGTTTAAGCAATACCTGCAAGTAACGAAACCGGGCATTATTTTTGGCAATCTGATCTCCGTGATCGGGGGATTCCTGTTGGCTTCCAAAGGCCACATTGACTATCCCCTGTTCGTCTACACGCTGATTGGCGTGTCGTTGGTGGTCGCCTCGGGTTGTGTTTTCAACAACTACATCGATCGCGACATCGATAAAAAGATGGAGCGGACGAAAAACCGTGTGCTGGTCAGAGGGTTGATCTCGCCAAACGTGTCGCTGGTGTACGCCACCTTGTTGGGTATTGCTGGCTTTATGCTGCTGTGGTTTGGTGCTAATCCGCTGGCCTGCTGGCTGGGGGTGATGGGGTTCGTGGTGTATGTGGGCGTCTACAGCCTGTATATGAAACGTCACTCCGTTTACGGTACGCTGATTGGCTCTCTCTCCGGCGCTGCGCCGCCGGTGATTGGCTACTGCGCAGTAACCAACGAGTTCGACAGCGGTGCACTTATCCTGCTGGCTATTTTTAGCCTCTGGCAGATGCCGCACTCCTACGCCATTGCGATTTTCCGTTTTAAGGATTATCAGGCGGCGAACATTCCGGTACTGCCAGTAGTCAAGGGCATTTCCGTAGCCAAAAACCATATCACGCTGTATATCCTCGCGTTCGCCATCGCCACGCTGATGCTCTCACTGGGCGGTTACGCCGGTTATAAATACCTGGTGGTTGCCGCGGCAGTAAGCCTCTGGTGGTTAGGGATGGCACTACGCGGCTATAAAGTGGCGGATGACAAAGTGTGGGCGCGCAAACTGTTCGTCTTCTCGATTGTCGCTATTACTTCGCTCTCCGTGATGATGTCCGTCGATTTTATGGTGCCCGATTCGCACAGTCTGCTGACCTACGTCTGGTGATCCATACCGCTATATAAAAGGGTGCTTCGGCACCCTTTTTTCATTCTGCCGCCCCGAAACAGAAGGGTAATATTTGTTAATCAAGCTGTTATTTACCCCGCCCTGCCCCCGCACTACACTATGTCCGGTTTTCAATTTGAGGTAGTAATGAACGATTACAAGATGACACCAGGCGAGTTGCGCGCCACCTGGGGTTTAGGGACTGTTTTTTCATTGCGCATGCTTGGCATGTTTATGGTCCTGCCCGTTCTCACCACCTATGGTATGGC
Organism: Kosakonia oryzendophytica; assembly: GCF_900094925.1. Lineage (GTDB taxonomy): Bacteria > Pseudomonadota > Gammaproteobacteria > Enterobacterales > Enterobacteriaceae > Kosakonia > Kosakonia oryzendophytica. Next base: position 242,902 of record NZ_FMAY01000003.1, read on the forward strand.
GCTGCAGGGCGCCAGCGAAGCCCTGATAGGCCTGGCAATTGGCATTTACGGTCTTGCGCAGGCGGTCTTTCAAATTCCGTTTGGCCTGCTATCGGACCGGATCGGGCGTAAGCCGCTGATTGTCGGTGGGCTGGCAATCTTTGTCGTCGGCAGCGTCATTGCCGCACTCTCCAATTCGATCTGGGGCATTATCCTTGGCCGCGCATTACAGGGCTCCGGTGCCATTGCCGCCGCCGTTATGGCGTTGCTTTCCGATCTCACCCGTGAACAAAACCGCACAAAAGCGATGGCGTTTATCGGCGTCAGCTTTGGCGTGACCTTCGCCATCGCCATGGTGCTGGGCCCAATAATCACCCATCAACTGGGTCTGCATGCCCTGTTCTGGATGATTGCCGGACTGGCGCTGGCCGGTATTGCGCTGACCCTGTGGGTGGTACCGAACAGCCAGTATCACGTGCGTAACCGCGAATCGGGCATGGTGAAAGACTGTTTCCGTATGGTGATGGTCAATCCCAAATTGCTGAAGCTTAATTTTGGCATTATGTGCCTGCATATTTTACTGATGTCGACCTTTGTGGCTCTACCCGGTCAGCTCGAATCAGCAGGCTTCCCCGCAGCGGAACACTGGAAAATTTACCTGGTCACCATGTTGGTTTCCTTCGTCTCAGTGGTGCCGTTTATTATTTATGCCGAAGTGAAACGCCGCATGAAGCGTGTATTCCTGTTCTGCGTGGCGTTGCTGCTGATTGCTGAAATCGTGCTGTGGGGTGCCGGGCCGCACTTCTGGGAAATCGTTATCGGGGTCCAGCTTTTCTTTCTTGCCTTTAACCTTATGGAAGCTTTGTTACCGTCGTTAATCAGTAAAGAAGCCCCGGCGGGTTACAAAGGGACGGCGATGGGGATTTACTCCACCAGCCAGTTTATTGGCGTGGCTATTGGCGGTTCGCTGGGCGGTTGGGTGGATGGGTTGTTCGACTCGCAAACGGTATTTCTGGCTGGGGCGTTGCTGGCAGCGGTCTGGTTACTGGTTGCCGGCACAATGCAAGAGCCGCCTTATGTCAGCAGCCTGCGTATCGCTATTCCGGATGATGTCGCGATCGATGCGGCGCTAACGCAGCGTCTGCAAGCCAAAGCCGGAGTAAGTGAAGTCATGGTCGTGGCGGAAGAGCGTAGTGCTTATGTCAAAATCGACAGCAAAGTGACCAACCGTTTTGAGGTCGAACAGGCTCTCGCCGGTTAACTCTGCCCGTTACCCTCTCCCCTGCCGGGAGAGGGTAATTGTGCGATTAATCGCGGAAGTTTTTGAACTGGAACGGCTGCCCCAGATTGCCGCCGCGCACCAGTGCCATGACGGATTGGAGATCATCACGGGATTTTCCGGTAACACGGATCTCTTCACCCTGGATCTGCGCCTGCACTTTCAGTTTGCTGTCTTTAATCAGCTTGATGATTTTCTTCGCTGTCGGCGCATCAATGCCCTGCTTCAGTTTCGCTTCCACAAACCAGGTCTTGCCGCTGTGAACAAACTCTTCTGGCACCTCCAGCGACGCGCCTTCAATGCCGCGTTTGAGCAGTTTACCGCGCAGGATATCCAGCAACTGGTTAACCTGAAAATCTGATTCGCTCAGTACCTTAATCGTCTGTTTTTCTTCGTTCAGTTCGAAAGTGGCTTCAATGTTGCGAAAATCAAAGCGTGTTGCCAGTTCACGGGTCGCATTCTCTACGCCGTTTTGCACTTCACGCATTTCAACTTCGGAAACAATATCGAAAGATGGCATCTTTTCTTCTCCCTCTGTATTTGTTGCGATGCATAATACCCGCAACGATGCATAACTCAACTTGTAATACTGGAAGCTTAGCTGACAGCGCTATAATGGTTGAAGCAACACCTGGCGCAGTTGCAGGTGAGGAGGATAAATGAGAATTACCGTACTCGGATGCGGTGCTTTAGGGCAATTGTGGTTAACAGCCTTGTGTAAGCACGGACATGAAGTACAAGGATGGTTACGTGTTCCACAACCGTTTTGCAGTGTGAATGTCGTGGATGATGACGGCTCCATTTTTAACGAATCCCTGACGGCCAACGATCCTGAATTTCTGGCCCGCAGTGACTTACTGCTGGTCACGCTAAAAGCGTGGCAGGTGTCCGATGCGGTGAAGGGCCTTGCCTCCATGCTCGCCCCAACAACGCCCGTTTTACTGATCCATAACGGCATGGGCACCGTAGAAGAACTCAAAGCGTTGCCAAATCCTCTGCTGATCGGCACTACGACCCATGCCGCCCGTCGTGACGGTAATGTGATTGTTCATGTCGCCAGTGGAACAACCCACATTGGGCCAGCGCGGCAGCAGGACGGTGACTTCAGTTACCTGGCAGATATTCTGCAGGACGTGCTGCCAGACGTCGCCTGGCATAACACCATTCGCCCGGCGCTGTGGCGCAAGCTGGCGGTGAACTGCGTGATCAACCCGTTGACCGCGCTACGTGACTGTAAAAATGGCGACCTGCGGAATTTTCCGGATGAGATCCAGAAAGTCACCCGCGAAGTGGCCGCAGTGATTGAGCGCGAAGGGCACCATATCTCGCCGGACGATTTGCTGTCTTATGTTCATCAGATCATTGAAAATACGGCGGAAAATATCTCGTCAATGTTGCAGGATGTGCGCGCGATGCGCCACACAGAGTGTGATTATATCACCGGCTATTTACTCAAACGGGCGCGTGCGCATGGCATCGCGGTGCCGGAAAATGCCCGTTTGTATGAAATGATTAAACGTAAGGAGAGTGAGTATGAGCGCATCGGCTCTGATATGTCTCGCCCCTGGTAGTGAAGAGACCGAAGCGGTTACCACTATCGATCTGCTGGTACGTGGCGGTATTGCCGTCACCACCGCCAGCGTCGCCAGCAATGGCAACCTGACCATTACCTGTTCCCGCGGCGTTAAACTGCTGGCAGATGCGCCGCTGGTTGCCGTGGCGGATGGCGATTACGACATTATCGTGCTGCCTGGCGGGCTGAAAGGCGCGGAGTGTTTCCGTGACAGTCCGTTACTGGTAGAAACGGTGCGCCAGTTTCATCTTTCCGGGCGTATTGTCGCGGCGATTTGCGCGGCGGCAGGCACCGTACTGGTGCCGCACGAAATTTTCCCGCTCGGCAATATGACCGGTTTTCCGGGCCTTAAAGAAACCATTCCGGCCGATCAGTGGCAGGATAAACGTGTGGTGTGGGATCCGCGGGTCAATTTACTCACCAGCCAGGGGCCAGGTACTGCCATTGATTTTGGGTTGAAGATTATCGATCTGCTGGTTGGACGCGAGAAAGCCCATGAAGTGGCCTCACAATTGGTGATGGCGGCCGGGATTTATAATTACTACGAATAAGTTTTATGCCGGATGGCGGTGTTTGCCCCCCCATCCGGCGTCTTCACTTACGGGCGATAAACCTTCACGTTCTGGAAGCCCTGCTCGCGCAGATAGAGCGCCTGAAGACGGCTCATCACACCACGTTCACACCATAGCAGCCAGGTTTTGCTCTGATCGAGATCGCCAAATTTGGTGCTCAGCTTGTAGAACGGCAGCGAAACCACGTCGACCCCCTCCAGCTGTAATGGCTTATCGTCCTGCTCATCAATAGAACGGATATCCAGCACGACATCGTTCGGGCTAAAACCGCTAACCGTTTCAACCTCAACCACCTCTTCCTGGGTCTGCTGGGCGATTTCACGGATATCGATGTTGCTGGCATCCGCGACTACCTGATCGAGAATCGCGAAATCGAAATGCGCTTCTTCCGCTTCGATCTTCGCTTTTACCGCTTTTACCGTCGGGCTTTTGGAGATCACGCCGCAATATTCCGGCATGGTACGGGCGAAATCTTCGGTACCAATCTCACGTGCCAGGTCGATGATGTGCTCTTTGTCGTAAGAGATCAGCGGACGCAGCACCAACGTATCAGACACGTTATCAATCAGGCGCAGGTTGGTCAGCGTCTGGCTGGAGACCTGGCCCAGCGCTTCACCGGTAACCAGCGCCTGCACGCCGTAGCGCTCGGCCACTTTTGACGCCGCGCGCACCATCATACGTTTCAGCACCACGCCCATCTGGCCGTCATCCACTTTTTCGAGGATTTCGCCGACCACCGGCTCAAAGTTAATCGCCACAAAACGCACGCGGTGCGAGCTACCAAAACGGTTCCACAGATAATGCGCTACCTGGCGAACGCCGATTTCATGAGCGGCACCGCCAAGGTTAAAGAAGCAATAGTGCACACGGCAGCCACGGCGCATCAGCATATAACTGGAAACGCCGGAATCGAACCCGCCGGAAATCAGCGACAGCACATCTTCCTGGGTGCCAATCGGGAAACCTCCGATACCTTCGTAACGACCTTTAACCAGCAGCAGACGATCGTCTTCAATTTCGAGGTTAACCGTCACATCCGGGTGAGTCAGTTTGACACGCGCCGACTCAACATGCTGATTCAGACCGCCGCCGACATACCGTTCCACTTCAATGGAGCTGAATTCGTGCTTACCGCGGCGTTTTACGCGTACGCAGAAGGTTTTACCTTCAATCTGTTCACGGTACTGCACCAGCGCTTTTTCAAAGATATCGTGCAGAGAAGTGAAAGGGACGTCTTCCACTTCCAGAATATGGTGAATACCCGGGATGCGGGTCAGTGCATCGCGGATAACCAGACGCTGGTTTTCATCTTTGGCGCGGACTTCAATGTTGTCCCAGTGGCGGACAACAGCAAGCGTCTCGTCATACTGTTTCAGAACGTTACGAATGTTCCCGGTAAGAATTTTAATAAAGCGCAAACGCACAGATTGGCTTTTGATGGTGATTTCCGGGAACAATTTAATGATAAACTTCATGGCGGCAATGGTTCGTTGGCAAGCCCGTAGGGCCTGTGAAGGGAAAAATACAGCAGCCCATACCCACGGCTGCATCCAGGCGCGCAAGTATACCACCATCGCGAAGATCTTGTGCAACGCATTACCATTGCGCGTTATTTGCTTAGTTCCGCGACTTCGCTACCATAACGTCATTGGATTGAGTCGGAAAACAGAAGAGTCAGACATTCACTATGCCAAAGAAAAATGACGCACCGGCCAGTTTTGAAACTGCGCTGAGCGAACTGGAACAGATTGTCACTCGTCTTGAAAGCGGCGATCTCCCGCTGGAAGAGGCGCTCAATGAATTTGAACGTGGCGTGCAACTGGCGCGCCAGGGACAGGTAAAACTGCAACAAGCGGAACAACGCGTGCAGATCCTGTTGTCCGACAACGAAGAAGCACCGCTTACGCCTTTCGCACCGGATACCGAGTAAATGGATTTTAACCAACAGCTGCAAACCTGTGTAGATCAGGCCAACGACGCGCTGCGCCGTTTTATCGATCCGTTGCCCTTTCAGAACACTCCTCTGGTTGAGGCCATGCAATATGGCGCACTATTAGGTGGTAAACGGCTGCGTCCATTTCTGGTTTATGCCACCGGCGGCATGTTCGGCGTGAGCCGACAAACGTTGGACGCCCCCGCCGCTGCGGTGGAGTGCATCCATGCTTATTCACTGATCCATGACGATCTGCCCGCCATGGATGACGACGATTTACGCCGTGGTTTGCCAACGTGCCATATCAAGTTTGGCGAAGCCAATGCCATCCTCGCGGGAGATGCATTGCAAACGCTGGCGTTCTCGATCCTTGCCGATGCGCCCATGCCGGAAGTCGCCCCCCGTGATCGACTGAGTCTGGTTTCAGAGCTGGCTACCGCCAGCGGTGTGGCCGGGATGTGCGGCGGTCAGGCTCTGGATCTAGCCGCAGAAGGCGAGCAGGTTTCGCTGGAAGCACTGGAACAGATCCATCGCCATAAGACCGGCGCACTGATCCGCGCAGCGGTAAGAATGGGAGCGTTAAGCGCTGGCGACAAAGGCCGGGAAGCATTGCCGTTGCTCGATCGCTATGCGGAAAACATCGGTCTGGCTTTCCAGGTTCAGGATGACATTCTGGATGTTGTCGGCGATACTGCGACGCTTGGTAAGCGCCAGGGCGCCGATCAGCAACTTGGTAAAAGCACCTATCCCGCACTGCTGGGCCTTGAGCAAGCCCGGACAAAAGCCCGCGACCTGATTGACGATGCCCGCCAGGCGCTAAGCCAGCTGTCGGCGCAATCACTGGATACAACGGCACTGGAAGCACTGGCGAATTACATAATCCAGCGTGATAAATAAACCAACATGCTATAACGAGTTGCTGATGAGTTTTGATATAGCCAAATACCCGACGCTGGCGCTGGTTGATACCACACAAGAGTTGCGTCTGCTGCCGAAAGAGAGCCTGCCGAAGCTGTGCGACGAGCTGCGTCGCTACCTGCTGGATAGCGTGAGCCGTTCCAGCGGGCACTTCGCTTCCGGGCTTGGCACGGTTGAGCTGACCGTTGCGCTGCACTACGTCTACAACACCCCCTTTGATCAGTTGATCTGGGATGTTGGCCATCAGGCCTATCCGCACAAGATCCTGACCGGACGCCGGGATAAAATCGGCACTATCCGGCAGAAAAATGGCCTGCACCCCTTCCCGTGGCGTGGCGAAAGTGAATATGACGTACTGAGCGTGGGCCACTCATCCACCTCCATCAGCGCCGGGATCGGTGTTGCCGTCGCGGCCGCGAAAGAGGGCAAGCAGCGGCGCACCGTCTGTGTGATTGGCGACGGCGCTATCACCGCCGGAATGGCGTTCGAAGCCATGAACCACGCCGGGGATATTCGCCCCGATATGCTAGTGGTGCTCAACGACAACGAAATGTCGATTTCCGAAAACGTTGGTGCCCTGAATAACCATCTGGCGCAACTGCTTTCCGGCAAACTTTACTCCACGCTGCGCGAGGGGGGTAAAAAAGTGCTCTCCGGCGTACCACCGATCAAAGAGCTGATCAAGCGGACCGAGGAACATATCAAAGGTATGGTCGTACCGGGTACGCTATTTGAAGAACTGGGCTTTAACTATATCGGCCCGGTTGATGGGCACGACGTGCTGGGGCTGGTGCAAACGTTGCGCAATATGCGCGACCTGAAAGGCCCACAATTCCTGCATATCATGACCAAGAAAGGCCGCGGGTATGAGCCGGCTGAAAAAGATCCTATCACCTTCCACGCGGTGCCAAAATTCGATCCCACCAGCGGAACATTACCAAAAAGCAGCGGCGGAATGCCCTCCTATTCGAAGATCTTTGGCGACTGGTTATGTGAGACCGCCGCCAAAGATAACAAGCTGATGGCGATCACCCCGGCCATGCGTGAAGGTTCCGGTATGGTGGAATTTTCACGCAAATACCCGGATCAATACTTCGATGTCGCCATCGCCGAGCAACATGCAGTGACGTTTGCTGCGGGCCTGGCCATTGGCGGTTATAAACCCGTCGTGGCGATCTATTCGACGTTCCTGCAACGCGCCTATGACCAGGTGATCCACGATGTGGCGATCCAGAAACTGCCGGTGCTGTTCGCTATCGATCGCGCTGGGATTGTCGGCGCTGACGGCCAAACGCACCAGGGTGCCTTTGATATCTCCTATCTGCGTTGCATTCCCGATATGGTGATCATGACGCCGAGCGACGAAAACGAGTGTCGCCAGATGCTGTTCACCGGTTATCACTATGCAGAGGGGCCAAGCGCGGTGCGCTACCCGCGGGGCAACGCTGTTGGCGTGCCGCTGCAACCACTGGAAAAACTCCCTCTCGGTAAAGGGCTGGTGAAACGTCGTGGTGAGAAACTGGCGATCCTCAACTTCGGTACCCTGCTGCCGGAAGCAGAAAAAGCAGCGGACGCGCTTAACGCGACGCTTATCGATATGCGCTTTGTTAAGCCGCTGGATGAAGCGCTGATTCTGCAAACCGCCGCCACCCATGACGCTCTGGTCACGCTGGAAGAGAATGCCATTATTGGCGGCGCGGGCAGCGGTGTGAATGACGTACTGATGGCTCACCGCAAACCGGTGCCGGTACTGAATCTTGGTCTGCCGGACTTCTTTATCCCTCAGGGCACTCAGGATGAAGCGCGTGCAGATCTGGGATTGAATGCCGCAGGCATTGAAGCCCGCATCCGTAACTGGCTGGCCTGACCCTCCCCCTTTCCACTCCTGCTATGCTTAAACGTACGTTTTGACGAGCAGGAGTGGAACCATGCAATACAACACATTAGGAAAAACAGATCTTCGGGTTTCCCGCCTTTGCCTTGGCTGCATGACATTTGGCGAACCTGACCGGGGGAAACACGCCTGGACACTGCCGGAAGAGAGCAGCCGCCCGATTATCCGGCGCGCGCTGGAAGGCGGCATCAACTTTTTCGACACCGCGAACAGCTACTCTGACGGCAGCAGTGAAGAGATCGTTGGTCGTGCACTGCACGATTTTGCCCGCCGCGATGAGGTGATTGTTGCCACCAAAGTCTATCACCAGGTGGGGGATCTGGCAGAAGGCCTCTCCCGGGCGCAGATCCTGCGATCCATTGATGACAGCCTTAAACGTCTGGGCATGGAGTATGTTGATCTCCTGCAGATCCATCGCTGGGATTACACCACGCCGATTGAAGAAACCCTCGAAGCGCTTAACGATGTGGTGAAAGCCGGTAAAGCACGCTATATCGGGGCCTCTTCCATGCATGCCCGGCAATTTGCCCAGGCGTTGTCGCTCCAGGCAGAACATGGCTGGGCGCGTTTTGTCACCATGCAGGATCACTACAATCTGATCTACCGTGAAGAAGAGCGCGACATGCTGCCGCTGTGCTACAAAGAAGGGATTGCCGTGATCCCCTGGAGTCCGCTGGCGCGTGGTCGTTTAACCCGTCCGTGGGGAGAAACCACTGCCCGTCTGGTCTCCGATGAATTTGGTAAAACGCTGTACAGCGAAACCGATGAAAACGATGCGCAGATTGCAGAACGCCTGGCGGGTGTGGCTGAAGAGACAGGGGCCTCACGCGCGCAAGTCGCGCTGGCATGGTTGTTAAGCAAACCGGGTATTGCCGCACCGATTATTGGCGCATCCCGGGAAGAGCAACTCGACGAACTGCTGGGTGCGGTGGATTTAACGCTGAAGCCGGAACACATCGCCGAACTCGAAACGCCGTATCAGCCACATCCGGTGGTGGGGTTTAAATAATAAACGGCCCGGCTGCGTTTCGCTTACCGGGCCGGTATATTTCGCTGCCAGAAAAGGCGTTAGCCCTCCGGCACAATCCAATTAAATCAGTCCGATCGGCCAGTGGTGGCCAATCAGGTACAGCAGCCCGGCGGCGATGATCCCGGCAACAATATCGTCCACCATGATCCCCATCCCGCCGTGAACGTTGCGATCAAACCAGCGGATCGGCCACGGCTTCCACATATCCAAAATACGGAACAGCACAAACCCCACAGCCACCCACTGCCAGTCATTGGTGGGTAATGCCATCAGCGTTATCCACATCCCAATGAATTCATCCCAGACAATGCTGCCGTGATCGTGTACGCCCATATCTTTTGCCGTCTGGTGACAAAGATAAACGCCAATGGAAATGCCCAGCATCACCAGCAGTGAATAGATCTGCCAGGGTAAAAACGTCATCCCCCACCAGAAAGGAATCGATGCCAGCGAGCCCATTGTTCCTGGTACTATCGGGCTCAAACCGCTGCCAAAGCCGGTAGCCAGCAAATGCCAGGGATTGCGTAAATTGAGGCGGCTTTTGGCGACGTCTTTAGTGCGCGGCAAAGTGGTCATATCCTTTCATGTCGAGCGTAACGGGCTTGCCATCACGCGTAAAATGCAGCCCGTCCACATCGGCGCTCATCTGCCCTATGCACGTCACGGGCACACCCAGGTGACCGATAGCCACATCCAGCGCGCCGCGGTTCAGCTCCGGCACGGTAAAGCACAGTTCATAATCTTCACCACCGGAAAGCGCCCAGCGCACCCCCTGCTCTTTCTCTACATGGCGGCGGAAAGCGTCTGAATATGGCAGCAGATCCAGGTCGACACGCGCCCCGCAACCGCTGGCGTGCAGAATATGGCCCAGATCGGAAATCAGACCATCAGAAATGTCGATTGCCGAGCTGGCAAGATTGCGTAGCGCCTGGCCATGCAGAAGGCGCGGTGTCGGTCTCAGGTGGCGCTGGCGCAGATAAGCTGCGTCTTCGCGGTCTTTCACCGCTAAACGCTGCTGCAAAATCGCCAGCCCGGCGGCGCTGTCACCCGGCGTACCGGTAACATAAATCCAGTCGCCAGGTTTTGCGCCGTCGCGTTTCATGGCGCGCCCAACCGGCACATAACCATGAATACCAATCGTCATCGACAACGGTCCGCGGGTGGTATCACCCCCAATGAGTTGCATATCGTAGTAGCTGAGTTGTTCAAACAGGCTATCACTGAAGGCCTGTAGCCAGCCCTCATCCGCGTCCGGTAAGGTCAACGCCAGCGTCATCCACGCCGGATCGGCACCGACCGCAGCCAGATCGCTAAGATTAACCGCCAGCGCTTTATACGCCAGATCGGCCGGATCGATATCCGGCAGAAAGTGGTTGCCCGCCACCAGCGTATCCACGCTTATTGCCAGTGTCTGTTTTTCGGGAACATTGAGCAGAGCACAGTCATCGCCGATGCCGGTTTCTACATCGCGACGGGAATGACGTACACGGTCAAAATAACGGGCAATCAGGGAAAATTCGCCGCATGCCATACGTTATGCCTCGGTAGAAAAAAGAAAAAGCCGGGACAAGCGAGCAAAGTGCAACGCTTATCACCGGCTTACGGATCACTTTTTGTGGGGACGGATCGCAGGAGCGGCTTTATCCAGCACGCCGTTAACAAACTTGTGGCTGTCTTCAGCGCCAAAGGTTTTTGCCAGTTCGATAGCTTCGTTGATGGCCACTTTATACGGCACATCATCACGTTTAGACAGTTCGAACAGTGCGATACGCAATACCGCTTTCTCGACCTGGCCCAGCTCTTCCAGCATGCGGGACAGGTACGGCTTCATTAAGCCATCGAGATATGCGCTATTGGTCGCCACCCCGCTCAGCAGTTCACGGAAGTACAGGACGTCAACATCTTTAACGTCTTGCTCCGCCAGGAACTGGTATTCAACATCAGCGATGTCGTTCTGGGACAACTGCCAGGAGTAAAGCGCCTGGACGGCACACTCACGGGCGCGGCGACGAGCAGCAGGTTTCACGGAATTCCCCTTACAAAAAATCAGGCCTTAATGGCTTTCAATACATTAATCATTTCAAGCGCGGTCAGCGCAGCTTCTGCGCCTTTATTACCGGCTTTAGTGCCAGCGCGTTCGATGGCTTGTTCAATACTTTCAGTGGTCAGCACGCCAAACGCGACAGGAATTTCGCTATCCTGTGCAACATGCGCCAGGCCACTGCTTGCGCCACCAGCAACATATTCGAAGTGCGCAGTGCCGCCGCGGATCACTGTGCCAAGCGCGATCACCGCATCGTATTTGCCGGTTTTCGCCAGCGCACCTGCCGCCAGCGGCAGTTCGTAGGCGCCTGGCACCCACACGACGGTGATATTGGCGTCTTTCACCTGACCGATGCGTTTCAGCGCATCAACCGCGCCTTCCAGCAGGCTGTCGTTGATGAAGTTGTTGAAACGCGCGATGGTGATAGCGACGTGAGCGTCAGGAGCAGCGACGTTGGCTTCAATAATGTTCATACATATCCTTCACAGGTTCAGTTCGGACCCCGCAGGGGGGCGGATTTTATCATAATATTTTACGCGCTGCTTCCCTTTTACAGCAGGCATCACGCGTGGGTAAGATGCAGGCAGACATCCGGGCCAACCTGACGTATCTCATTGAATTTAAAGTGTGGCGCATCGACCAGCGCCGACAGTCCCGGCAATACGCATAACCCGCGCGCGTCGCTGCCAAGTAGTGTAGGCGCGAGGTAAATAATCAGTTCATCCACCAGCCCGGCCTGCAACAACGCGCCAGCAAGATTCGCACCGGCTTCCACCCACACGCTGTTAATTTGCTGTTTTCCCAGCAACATCATCAGCATAACCAGATCCACGTGGCCGTTATGCTCCGGTACGATGATCTCCCGCACGCTTTGCGGCCAGGTGCGATCATCTGCTTTCGTCCGGGCAAACCAGGTTTCTCCTGCCTGCTGGCTAATGCGGTGCTGCGGTGTGACCCTGTTCTGGCTGTCGACAACAATACGCACTGGCTGACGCAGATTTTCCTGTGCATACAACGCTTGCGTGTCGGCGTTTAACTCCGCCCAGCGTACGGTCAGCGCGGGATCGTCTGCCAGCACGGTTGCACTGCTGGTCAGAATGGCATGGCTTTGCGCACGCAATAACTGTACATCGCGACGTGCCTGCGCCGAGGTGATCCACTGACTTTCGCCATTCGCCATCGCGGTGCGGCCGTCCAGCGACGCCCCCAGCTTGAGCTGCACATAAGGGAACCCGGTACGCATGCGTTTGAGGAAGCCCTTATTCAGCGCTTCTGCTTCGCTCATCATCAGCCCGTGGCTGACCTCGATGCCTTCCTGTTGCAGGCGGTACAAGCCGCGACCGGCAACCTGCGGGTTGGGATCCTGCATCGCCGCGACAACGCGAGCAACGCCTGCGGCAATCAGCGCTTCGCAGCACGGCGGCGTACGGCCATGGTGACTGCACGGCTCCAGCGTGACATACGCCGTTGCGCCGCGGGCGCGATCGCCTGCCATACGCAGCGCATGCACTTCGGCATGGGGTTCACCTGCGCGATAATGAAAACCTTCACCAACGATCTCGCCATCGTTCACAATCACGCAGCCGACGCGCGGATTCGGATGGGTGGTAAAACGACCGCGCTGCGCCAGTTTCAGCGCGCGGGCCATATACATTTCGTCCTGCATGCTTAGTCCTGTAGGCGAGCGATCTCTTCGCCAAACTCGCGAATATCTTCAAAGCTGCGGTAGACGGAAGCAAAGCGAACATAAGCCACTTTATCGAGCTTTTTAAGCTGCTCCATCACCAGATTACCGATCATTTTACTCGGCACTTCGCGTTCGCCTGTTGCGCGAAGTTGCGATTTAATGTGGTTCAGCGCCATTTCCACGTCATCCGCGCTTACCGGACGTTTTTCCAGCGCTTTTAACATACCGCTGCGCAGTTTGTCTTCATTGAACGGCTCACGCACATCATTGCTCTTTACCACCCGCGGCATCACGAGTTCCGCCACTTCGAAGGTGGTGAAACGCTCGTTGCAGACCAGACACTGCCGGCGGCGGCGAACAGAAGAACCTTCACCCACCAGACGAGAATCAATTACTTTGGTATCCACGGCGAAACAGAATGGGCAATGCATACAGTGTCCTGACGTTAGAGTTAACTGAAATCTATTTTACCCCGAACTGGCATGACTACAAAGGCAGACCGTTTTTGAGACAATGGATCGATGGCAACCACAGCGTTGCTGTCTACCATTACAGCGATCCTCATTTTCAAGGAAACAGACACAATGACAAGACGTTACCTAAGAACACTCTTACTGGGAAGCCTTTTTGCCCTCAGTGCCTGCGCCCAGCAAAGCGAAGTCCGACAGTTGCATCAGAGCGTCAGCACACTGAACAACGAAATGAGCAAACTGAATAAAGAAACGGTCAAAATCACCCAGCAAAATACCCTGAATGCCAAATCCGGCAGCGGCGTGTATTTGTTACCGGGTGCGAACACCCCGGCTCGCCTGAACAGCCAGATTGGTATGTTGCGCATGTCATTGCAAAACATTGCGCCAAACGCTGGCGGCACCCGCATCGTGCTGCGTATTCAGGGCGAGTCCAACGATCCACTTCCCGCCTTCAGTGGTACCGTTGAGTGGGGACAGATTCAGGGGACAACCGAAAACTATCAGGAAGTGAATGTGCAGAATCAGCTGATTAATGCGCCTGCCAGCACGCTTGCGCCAAGCGATGTGGACATTCCGCTGCAACTCAACGGCATTACGCCGGATCAGTTAGGCTTTGTGCGCATTCACGACATTCAGCCCGCCAATTTGCAGTAAGTCGTCAGGGGTGACGTTGTCGCCCCTACTTGCTTTTTGTCACGCTTTATCTTCTTTTCTTTCCTCCCGTCATCACATTCACGAATTTGCAATATTGATAAATGCCAGTACAATCGCCCTCGTTTATTACACGCAAACGTGAACGCAATCGATTACGTATGTGTCAGTAATGTGAAACAACACATATTTTTGTGAGCGCGGATACTTATAATAGGCGTCCAGAAATATGAAACATTTAGAAACTCAATGCGTGCTTTCTTTCACTCCCGTCTGGGATCTCAATCAGTGGCGAAATGATGAAAAAAATAATCCTCGCAGCCAGTGCTGCTCTGACGCTTTCCGCTTCTTTCACTGCTAACGCAGCGGATAACAGCAAACCTGAATATCTTTCCGACTGGTGGCACCAGAGCGTAAACGTGGTGGGGAGTTATCACACCCGTTTCGGACCTGTCCCGCGTAACGATACCTACCTGGAATATGAAGCGTTCGCCAAGAAAGATTGGTTTGATTTCTACGGCTATATGGATGCGCCGGTATTCTTCGGGGGTAACACCGGTGCGAAGGGGATCTGGAACCACGGCTCTCCGCTGTTTATGGAAATCGAACCGCGTTTCTCCATTGATAAACTGACCGGCACTGACCTGAGCTTTGGCCCGTTCAAAGAGTGGTACATCGCCAATAACTACATCTACGACATGGGCCGCAACGCATCGGGTCGCCAGAGCACCTGGTACATGGGTCTGGGTACCGACATCGACACCGGTCTGCCGATGAGCCTGTCTCTGAACGTGTATGCGAAATACCAGTGGCAGAACTACGGTGCCACGAACGAGAACGAGTGGGATGGCTACCGTTTCAAAGTGAAATACTTTGTCCCGATCACCACGCTGTGGGGCGGCCAGTTGAGCTACATCGGCTTTACCAACTTTGACTGGGGTTCAGACCTGGGCGACAGCCGTTACTATGTTAACGGTGAGCAGCAGCGTACCAACAACTCCATCGCATCCAGTCATATCCTCTCCCTGGGCTACGACCACTGGCATTACTCTGTAGTTGCGCGTTACTGGCACAATGGCGGTCAGTTCAAAGATGATGCCACACTGAATTGGGGCGCAGGCGACTTTAGCGCGCGTTCTACCGGTTGGGGTGGTTACCTGGTGGTGGGTTACAACTTCTGATCCCGTGATGACGCTTGCCGGGTGGCGTTCAGCCACGGCCAGCGCATCCAGCCCGAAAAGCCGATCGCAAGGTCGGCTTTTTTATTTCGCGTAGGCTTCTTTCTGCAAGCGGATAAACTCTTGCATTGAGCGATCAGGCCGCTCGGCAAATGCTTTCCCGGTAAAGGTCACGCCCTGGCAACGATCCAGGCGAAAACAACGGTAAGCATCACGCAGTTCACACCACGCCACCAGTACCCACGTCGCCCCCATAAAGGATAATCCCAGCGGATGGATCACCCGTTCGGAAACGTCACCCTTCTCGTCCTGGTAGTGCAGATAGAGTTCCTGATGCAGGCGCATTGCCTGGTGAATCACATCAAACCAGACGCGAACCTGCGGAAATCTGTCAAAATTCGGTGAAATAATGCGGTTACGTTCAGCCGCGATGCGTTTATCGTACGGCAACACCGCCAGCAGTTTCTCCTGCGCGGAACCGGCAGCCTGCGCCAGCACATCACCGCTCCAGGTTTGCAGCATCCCAATCGCGGCGATCAGTGCCTCCACTTCCATGCTGGTAAACATCAATGGCGGGAGATCGAAACCGGGCATCAGGCGATACCCACTTCCGGCTTCGCCCTGAACCGGCACGCCCGACAGTGATAAATCGCGGATATCGCGATAGATGGTGCGTTCAGAAACCTCCAGTCGCTCGGCCAGCAAGGCGGCCGTAACGCGTCGGCGGGTTCTCAGGACTTGTACTATCTGAAACAGACGATCGGCACGGCGGCTCATGGTCGTTTTCCGGGAAAATCAGCCTGCGCGGGATGCGCAGGCTCAAAGTATATTATGCAGGCTGGTGCAAACCTACCCGATTACCTTCACTGTCGATAATCAGCGCAATGGTACCAATATTGTCCGGTAATACCTGTGGGCCAAAGCAGCATTCCCCTTGTTTCTCACGCACGCGTTCAAGTGCGGCGTTAATATCTTCCGTCGCGAGGTAAACCACTGCGCCACCATTCGCTGGCTGGAACATCGGGCCTTTTACCAGCGCGCCCCCCGTGGCAGGTTTGATATGCGGGAATACCGCCATCTCAATGCCTGTTACCGTCTCACGACGAAATTCGCCGCCCAATACATGTTGATAAAACGCCACAGCGCGATCGAGTTGCTGTACCGGCAGTTCAAACCAGTTAATTAATGTGTTCATGTTCCTCTCCTTTCTGTTTAGTCAGCAAGGAGAGTTTGCCGTCCCCCTCCTGACAGCATACTGTCAGGAGCGATCGCTTGGCGAAAAAAAACCGCAGACTGAGCTGCGGTTTTTATCAATAAACAAATGCTTACGGCAGAATGGACGGCTGATCCGCCCCTTCTTTCTCAACTTTCTGCTGCAGCAAATGCTCGCGCTTCATACCCATTTTCAACGCCAGTGCGGAGGCGACGTAAATGGAAGAAGCTGTACCGATGGAGACACCGATCAACATAGTCAGCGAGAAGCCTTTAAGCATTGCGCCCCCGAAGAGATACAGCATCAGGATCACCACCAACGTCGTACCGGACGTGATCAAAGTACGATGCAGGGTCTGCGTCAGCGAGATGTTAAAGATCTCATACGGTGTACCGCGACGGATCTTACGGAAGTTCTCACGGATACGGTCAGATACCACGATACTGTCGTTAAGAGAGTAACCGATCACCGACATCAGCGATGCCACAATGGTCAGGTCAATCTCAATATGGAACAGCGACAGCACGCCCATGGTGATGATCACGTCGTGCGCCAGCGCGATAACCACACCCGCCGCCAGACGCCATTCAAAGCGGAAACCGACATACACCAGAATACTGATCAACGCGACCAGCAGCGCCATGCCGCCCGTTTGCGCCAGATCCGCCCCCACGCTCGGGCCGACAAATTCAATGCGCTTCACTGCGGCATTCTGGCTGGTAGCTTCATTAATGACGCTTACAACCTTGCTGCCCAGTACCTGTCCGCCGCTTTCACCCTGTGCAGGCGGCATACGCACCATAATGTCGCGGCTGCTGCCGAAGTTCTGCAGCAGCGGCTCTTTGAAGCCCGCTTTCTCCAGCGCATCGCGCATCAGATCCATATCCGCTGGTTTCTCCAGCGAAATTTCGATAACCGTACCACCGGTAAAATCCAGGCCCCAGTTAAAGCCGCGAACGCCCATCACCACGATGGACAGGATCAGCAGCCCGCCGGAAATCATAAAAGCCCAGTAGTCCCAGCGCATAAAGTCCCAGACTTTACGGCCGTGGTTCAATTGTTCAACAGTATAATCCTGTGCCACAACGCACTCCTCAGATAGACAGCTTGTTAATGCGTTTGCCGCCGTACAACAGGTTGACGATGGCACGTGTGCCGACAATGGCGGTGAACATTGAGGTCGCTACACCGATACCGGTAGTGATCGCAAACCCTTTAATTGAACCCGTACCTACCGCGTAAAGAATAAGCACTTTGATCAACGTGGTGATGTTCGCATCGAAAATAGACGAAAATGCGCCCTGATAACCTTCGTGGATAGCCTGCTGGATCGAACGACCGTTGCTCAGCTCTTCCTTAATACGTTCGTTTATCAGTACGTTGGCGTCCACCGCCACCGCAAGCGTCAGCACGATCCCCGCAATCCCCGGCATGGTCAGCGTTGCGCCAGGCAACAAGGACATAATACCGACAATCAACACCAGGTTAGCCACCAGCGCAGAGGTCGCGATAAGACCAAACTTCTTATAGAAGAAGATCATAAAGATGATGGAGACCACCAGACCCGCCAGGCAGGCTTCCAGACCCTGAGTAATGTTCTGTGAACCCAGCGTTGGACCAATGGTGCGCTCTTCAACAATCTGAATCGGCGCAATCAGCGCACCAGCACGCAACAACAGCGACAGCTGACGTGCTTCGTTCGGATTGTTAATCCCCGTAATACGGAAGCTGTTGCCGAGACGAGACTGGATATTGGCGATGTTAATCACCTCTTCCTGTTTCACCAGCACCGCACGGCCATTAGCATCTTTTTTACCGCTGTCTTTGTACTCCACAAACAGGGTCGCCATCGGCTTGCCGATGTTGTCCTTGGTGAAGTTAGACATGATATTGCCGCCTGCGCTATCCAGCGAAATGTTGACCTGCGGCTGGTTGTACTCATCCTGGCTTGAGGTCGAATCGGTGATATGGTCACCCGTCAGGATCACGCGTTTGTACAGGACAACCGGCTGACCTTCACGCGTCTGTTTGACTTCAGAATCACCCGGTACACGGCCAGCGGCGGCTGCGGAAGCATCCACACTGCTGTTAACCAGACGGAATTCCAGCGTTGCGGTCGCACCAAGAATCTCTTTAGCACGCGCTGTATCCTGAATACCTGGCAGCTCAACCACAATACGGTCAGCCCCCTGGCGCTGCACCAGCGGTTCGGCAACGCCGAGCTGGTTAACACGGTTACGCAGGATATTGATGTTCTGCTGAACCGCATATTCGCGCGCTTCACTCAGACGCGCATCGCTCATCACCGCGCGCAGGCTGGTGTCGCCCTGGTTAGAGATCACCAGATCGCGGTGACGGTTTGTCAGATAAGCGTTCGCCTGATCGCGCGCTGCACTGTCGCGGAATTGAATGCTCAGGCCATAGTTATCTTCCTTACGCACGGTGGTGTAAGGAATGCCTTTATCACGCAGATCGCTGCGCAGGCTGTCGATATTCTGTTCCTGCAGTTTGCCAAGCGCTGTTTGCATGTCGACTTCCATCAGGAAGTGCACGCCGCCACGCAAGTCAAGGCCGAGTTTCATCGGTTCGGCTTTAATGTAGGTCAGCCAGCGCGGCGTTGCCGGCGCAAGGTTAAGCGCCACAACATATTGGTCGCCTAACGCACTGACCAGTACTTCGCGGGCGCGGAGTTGCGTATCGGTAGAATCGAAGCGAGCAAGAATAGCGCCCTCTTCCAGTGCCACAGACTTCGCGTTAATTTTTTCTTTTTGTAGATCGTTCTGGACCTGGATCAGCGTTTGCTCACTGGCGGCGACGCCGCGCGCGCCAGTGATCTGAACAGCCGGATCCTCACCATACAGGTTGGGAAGTGCGTAAAGCAGGCCGACGATAATCACGACGACCAGCATGATGTACTTCCACAAAGGATAACGGTTTAACACGGCAGTTCCCTTTGGGAAAACGATAGATTACAGCGCCTTCATGGTGCCTTTCGGCAGAACGGCAGCTACGAAGTCACGTTTGATGACCACTTCAGTGGTGTCGTTCAGCGCAATAGCAATGTAGCCGGTTTCCGCTACTTTGGTTACGCGCCCCACCAGACCACCGTTGGTCAGTACTTCATCACCCTTCGCGATGGAGTCCATCAGCTTTTTATGCTCTTTGGTGCGTTTTTGCTGCGGGCGGAGGATCATGAAGTAAAAAATCAGACCGAACACAACCAGCATCAGGATCAGAGACATCGGGCTGCTCTGTCCCGGCGCGCCTGCTGCGGCTACCGCATCAGAAATAAAAAAGCTCATTCAAATTCCCTCATTATTAAATTAATCAACGTTCAAAGGTGGAACCGGTCGACCCTGACGTTGGTAAAAATCCGCTACGAAGCTCTCTAATTTACCCTCTTCAATAGCCTTGCGTAAACCAGCCATTAAGCGCTGATAGAACCGCAAGTTATGAATGGTATTGAGACGCGCGCCCAATATTTCGTTGCAACGATCAAGATGATGCAAGTAGGCGAGCGAATAATTGCGACATGTATAGCAATCACACTCGGGATCGAGCGGGCCGGTATCGCTTTTATATTTCGCGTTACGGATTTTCACCACGCCATTGGTCACAAACAGATGGCCATTACGGGCGTTACGCGTCGGCATAACGCAGTCAAACATATCAATACCGCGACGCACGCCTTCAACCAGATCTTCCGGTTTCCCCACCCCCATCAGGTATCGTGGTTTGTCAGCCGGGATCTGCGGGCAGACGTGCTCCAGAATGCGGTGCATATCTTCTTTCGGCTCGCCAACAGCCAAACCGCCGACAGCGTAGCCATCAAAGCCAATCTCTACCAGACCTTTGACTGAGATATCGCGTAAATCTTCGTAAACACTGCCCTGAATAATGCCAAACAGCGCATTTTTATTTCCCAGGCCATCAAAACGCTCACGGCTGCGCTTCGCCCAACGCAGAGACATCTCCATGGAGCGCTTTGCATAGTCCCAATCTGCCGGGTAAGGCGTGCATTCGTCGAAAATCATTACAATATCGGAACCGAGATCGTATTGAATCTCCATCGATTTTTCCGGATCGAGGAAAATCGGATCGCCATTGATCGGGTTACGGAAATGAACGCCCGCTTCGGTGATCTTACGGATATCGCCAAGGCTAAAAACCTGGAAGCCGCCGGAATCGGTGAGAATCGGCCCTTTCCACTGCATAAAATCATGCAGATCGCCGTGCAGCTTCATAATTTCCTGGCCCGGACGCAGCCACAAATGGAAGGTGTTGCCCAGAATAATCTGCGCACCGGTCGCTTCCACTTCTTCCGGCGTCATCCCTTTTACGGTGCCGTACGTGCCCACGGGCATAAATGCCGGCGTTTCCACAACGCCACGCTCAAACACCAGGCGGCCGCGGCGCGCGCGCCCGTCGGTAGTATCGAGTTCAAATTTCATTTCTTCTCCAACATCAGAGAAACAGTCTGATGATAACTAACCTGTTGCGGAATCACTCCACAACGTCGAATTGACCAATCCGCACGCAAGGCGTTATTGGCACTACCAATCTGGACGCGGACAGCGCGCAGCAACCGGAGCGTACACGCAGTACGTGAGGATTACTCCCTTCGCTCGCCCCCAAGAGCCGCCGCAAGCGGCGTTCAAAATGTCATAACATTTTGTGCGAACACTGCCCAGGTGCAAAATGGCAAGTAAAATAGCCTTGTTAAGGACGCTCTAAAAGAGCTTGCGGATTGTACGTGATAAACATCGCATCACCGTAACTAAAAAAGCGATATTTCTCCGCAACTGCGGCGCGGTACGCATTCATGGTGTGTTGATAACCGGCGAAAGCGGAAACCAGCATAATCAGCGTCGATTCAGGCAAATGGAAGTTGGTGACCAGCGCATCAATCACCTGGTACTGATACCCCGGATAGATAAAGATCTGCGTATCGCCGAAGAACGGGGCAATCAACGCATCCTTCGCCGCCTGCGCGGCACTTTCCAGCGAGCGCACGGAGGTGGTGCCGACCGCCACCACACGGTTACCCCGGGATTTTGCCGCCAGCACCGCGTCCACAACCTCTTGCGGCACTTCAGCGTACTCAGAATGCATGATGTGATCTTCAATGCTGTCAACACGCACGGGCTGGAACGTCCCGGCCCCGACATGCAGAGTGACAAAGGCCATTTCAATGCCTTTCTCACGCAGACGCGCCAGCAAAGGTTCATCAAAATGCAGACCCGCTGTCGGTGCAGCTACCGCACCGGGTTTCTGGCTGTAAACGGTCTGGTAGAGTTCGCGATCGGCGTCCTCATCGGGTCTGTCGATATACGGTGGCAGTGGCATATGGCCGATGGCGTTGAGAATATCCAGCACCGGTCGTTCGTCATGGAATGCCACCTCGAATAACGCGTCGTGGCGCGCCACCATGGTTGCCGGAATATCTTCCCCATCGCCCAGCAACAGTTCTGTTCCGGGTTTCGGTGCTTTAGACGCGCGGATATGTGCCAGAATACGTTTATCATCGAGCATGCGCTCGACCAGCACTTCAATCTTGCCACCGCTGGCTTTGCGGCCAAACAGACGCGCCGGAATAACGCGGGTGTTATTGAACACCAGCAGATCGCCAGGGTTGAGCTTATCGAGTAAATCGGTGAAAGTACCATGCGTCAGCGCGCCTGTTGGGCCATCCAGCGACAATAAGCGGCAACTGCTGCGCTCGGGCTGCGGGTAATGGGCAATCAGGGATTCAGGTAGTTCAAAGGAAAAATCGGCAACGCGCATGACACTAACTCGATACATATTTAAGAGGCGGGTAGTCTAGTGCGCACGCCCTTTCGCTGCAACCGTTAGCCGCTTTTGGATAAACAATAGAGATGAATTTTTTAGCACACCTGCACCTTGCCCATCTGGCTGACAGCTCCCTTCCCGGCAACCTGCTGGCGGATTTTGTGCGCGGCAATCCGGAGAATCTCTATCCGCAAGCGATCGTCGACGGTATTCATCTGCACCGCCGTATCGATGTGATGACCGACAATCTACCGGAGGTGAAAATTGCCCGTGAAGCCTTCCGCCCGCAAACGCGCCGGGTCGCGCCTATCACACTCGATGTGATGTGGGATCACTTCCTGTCACGCCATTGGGCACAGGTATCGCCTGATTTGCCGCTGGATGCGTTTATCCGTTACGCCCACGCGCAAGTGGCCACCATCCTGCCCGACTCCCCGCCGCGTTTCGTCAATCTGAACAATTACCTGTGGTCAGAACGCTGGATGGAACGCTACCGTGACATGCACTTTATTCAGAACGTACTCAACGGCATGGCCAACCGCCGTCCACGCCTTGAAGCACTGCGCGATTCCTGGCAGGATCTGGACGCCAATTACGCGCTGCTGGAGCGTTTATTTTGGGATTTCTACCCCAGGATGATCGCCCAAGCGAACGCCCGGTCGTTATAACGCTTGCGCTTTTGCCCATAGCCATTATCTTTATAACGATAAAAAGGAACCGTTCAATAGCCAATACCTATCTCAGCGATTGGCAGTGGCGCTTTGAGCAGGCCGTCACCTCTCCCTATAATCCCCCGCGTTGCGTTCTATTAACCTTGTAAATCAAAGGAGTACTTATGGTACTGGTGACTCGTCAGGCCCCGGACTTTACTGCTGCCGCCGTACTGGGCAACGGTGAAATCGTTGAAAACTTCAATTTCAAACAGCACACCCACGGTAAAGCCACCGTTCTGTTCTTCTGGCCGATGGACTTCACGTTCGTTTGCCCGTCAGAACTGATCGCCTTCGACAAACGCTATGCCGAATTCCAAAGCCGTGGCGTAGAAGTGGTTGGTGTCTCTTTCGATTCCGAGTTTGTTCACAACGCATGGCGTAACACGCCGGTGGAAAAAGGCGGTATCGGCGCGGTGAAATACGCAATGGTTGCTGACATCAAACGTGAAATCCAGAAAGCCTACGGTATTGAACATCCGGACGCCGGCGTTGCCCTGCGCGGCTCCTTCCTGATCGACAAAGACGGCATCGTGCGTCACCAGGTGGTAAACGACCTGCCGCTGGGACGTAACATTGATGAAATGCTGCGTATGGTTGATGCGCTGCAATTCCATGAAGAGCACGGCGAAGTGTGCCCGGCTCAGTGGGAAAAAGGCAAAGAGGGAATGAACGCCTCTCCGGACGGCGTCGCGAAATACCTGAGCGAAAACGTCTCCAGCCTGTAACCGGCAACGTTTTGCTAAAAGGCCCGCATCGCGGGCCTTTTTTGTTGCACGAAAACTAACGCGGTTTCGCTTCCCGCCAGATGCGCAGCGCCATCCACGCCAGCGCTGCCACCCCCAGTACAAGCACACCCCATACCAGCAGTGTTTTCCACATTGCCTGCCGCTCCGCAGGTGATGTCGCTGTCAGCCGCGCCTCGCCACCCAGCGTCGCGCGCGTCTGAGGCTGCGCTTGCGGTATTGCCTCTACATCGATTTGTTTACGCAACGCCAGTGGGATCAACGCATCCAGCGTTACCGCTGCGGGCTGCGCGGCCTTGTTGCCCCATGTCAGCATAAACGGCCCTTTGCCCTGCGCATTAAACAGTACCGTTTGCCGATCGCGGCTACCGTTCACCTGCGGCAATGATGCCGGTAAGCGGGCATCCAGCGTCACAATCCGCACCGCCTGCACCGGTTCATCCGGCATGGGCACAGGGACGGAGGATTGCCCGTTAAGCTGCCACAGCACCGTTTTAGTGAGGCTGCGCCAGGGCGCGCTCACTGCACTGCGCCAGCTGATTTCAACGGGTAACACGCCGTCGTCTACAAGCGTCACAGACAGCGCACTCAGTGGCTGTGGCTGCGCCCATTGATAGTGCGCTTCGCTGGCGGAAATACGCTGCCCCTCGGCGGCCATTTGTACCTGCTCTAACGGCGTCGGCTCGCTCCCCAGCGTCGCGCTGGCGTGCGTTATCGTGACCGGCAACTTCGGCGTGTCAAACACCATCAGCAGATAACGTACACCGTCGGCCGAGAACGTTTGATTGACGGTAATCTGATCCAGTTTCAACCGATCCGCACCGCTGGTCAGTTCCATGACCGGCGAATCCTGTTGCAGCAGATCCCAGTCACGCATATCGCTGCTATAAAACAGCGACACCTTGCCCTGCCAGTTTTTTACCGGCGCATCCCATACCAGCTTCAACTGTGCCAGTGTAAAGCTCTGCGGCAGATTTTCCGGCAACGCCAGCAAATAGCTCTGGCCGAGGCGTTTCGCCGTCTCCCCTTCAATGCGGATATCAATCCCGCTGGCAGACCGCAGACGTACCACGCTTTGCCCTTCGTTCTCCGTTTCTACCGGAGAGGCATCCAGCGGGAAAAGCCGTAGCGGGATCGGCGCTGGCTCAGCCGCGGCTGTTTGCTGCGTTTCCAGCGTAAACGGCACCCGTTCGCCATCATGATTAAAGATCCGCACATCGCGCAGATCCGGCCATGTGCTTTGGGCATAGACATCCAAAGGCAGGTCGACGCGGTACCAGGATGCGGTCTCCGGCAGATCGAGTGCCGCGCCCCAGGCATAATCTTGCGGCGCTTCGGGGATCTCTTCGCCGCTTAACGCGGGCAATGTGCACCCTATTAACGCCACCGCCAGTAATGCGAATACCCCTCTCATTGTTTTTCTCCCTTTTCCTGCTCCGTTGCTGCTTTTGGCGGCAGCGGCGAAAAATAACCGACAATCAACACCAGCACGGCTACGCCAATAAAGGCAATCGCCCGTGCCAGTCCACCGCCACCAGCGCTGTCCACCAGCATCAATTTGAGCAGCACGACACCGAGCAAAACGCCGCCGCACAACCACTGCCGACGGCTGGAATGACGCGTAGCGTGGATCATCACCACCAGCGCTATCAACATCCAGAACAGAGCGAAACAGGTCTGGATCAAGCGAGACTGCCACAAACTGCCTGCATCCCACGTCACGTTTCCGTAGCAGGCCAGCGCGCGCAATAAGGCGCCATTGAGCCACCAGAAAGCCAGCGCCGCAATCGCCCACGGGCGTGCTCGCCATACCTGTGGCACCCACGCTGAATAATGTGTTTCAGCAAAGCGGCTATAGATCCACAACCCCAGCAACGCAAAAGCGGCACCCTCTTCCAATGGGTTGATAAGTGGCAGGTACGCCAGTTCCCGTACCACGCCGTCCCCCAGGTTGGCATAAAGCAAGTACCCTAACAGCAGCGGGATCAGTGGTAACAGCGCCAACGCGCCATACAACACAGGCCAGACGCGCACCGGCCACCTCTCTCTTCGGATCGCCGCCATCACCAGCACAATCACGATACCGCCCGCCGCCATCGGCAAACCGGCACGCCAGGGTTCAAAGCCCCAGCCAAGCGATCCGACAAACCACCACAGCTCGCTGCCCGCTGCCAGCAGCAACAGCCAGAACAGCGAAATATGCAGCCCTTGCGACAAACGCACAGGCACCATTTCGCTATCCCGGTACAGCAGAATGAGCGCCGAAGGCAGCGCAACGCACCAGGCCAGGTTTTGCCATCCGCCCGCCAGAATATGCCCCTGCACGGTAATCTGATACAGCAGCGCCATCACCATCGCGGGCCACAGCAACCAGAGGGCATAGCCCAGCTCTGACCAGCGCAAACGCTGTTGCGCCGCTCGCCACAGCCAGACGGATGCAGACAACAGCGCCAACACCACAAACGCGGCATGCGCATCGGCAACCAGCATCCGTTTCGCCGCACCACCCAGAGCAATGATCCAGAACAGAATGCCGCCCGCCAGCAACAACCAGCTGACTTCGCGCCGTATACCGCGCCACAACAGCGCCCCCGCCAGCCAGCAGCCGCTCAGTACAGCGAAAATCATCAGTACCGAGAGCGCAGGCAGACCATCCGCCGCAGCCCACAGCGCACTGAACAACGCCAGTAACAATAAGGCCGTACCGCTGTAGCTCATGCGTCGCTGGTTCTGCTGCACGCCAAGCCATATGATCCCCAGCCCTTCCAGCGCCCAGGCCATGGATGTCCAGCGCGCCGACAGCGCCAGCGGAATCGCCAGCGTGGCAAACGCGCCGCCCAGCGCCAGCGCTGCCAGTACCAGCGGTTTCGCCGTTGTCGGATAACGCTTCAGTGCCAGTGAAGCCAGCGCGAGGTAAAAGAGACCGAAACCGAGGGCGCTAAAGGCCGGGCCGTAGGCCCAGTGTTGCGTGATAGCATACTGCATACCGAAGCCCGCCAACGGCGGCGCAAACAGCAATACGCCATCGATAATACGTTCACCCCGCCGCTGCGCACGCAGGGATAACACCACGCTTAACACGCCGAAAATAACAATATTGGCCATCAGGAACAGTTGGCAGCTCAGGTAAAATTCCGGGCGATAACGCTGCATTCCCCACACACCGGCAACGCCGAAGGTGAAGAACATGCCCAGCAAATTCAGCTCACGCCAGTGCTGCCACAGGCTGATGGCGAGAATGCCAACCGAAAGCAGTAAATAGAAAGAGAACAGCGCAATGTGGCTGCCGCCGCCGGTCGAGAGCAAGATCGGCGCAAGATAACCGCCCAGACT
The DNA here is from genome assembly GCF_900094925.1 of Kosakonia oryzendophytica. GTDB lineage: Bacteria > Pseudomonadota > Gammaproteobacteria > Enterobacterales > Enterobacteriaceae > Kosakonia > Kosakonia oryzendophytica. The sequence goes on from NZ_FMAY01000003.1 coordinate 269,905, forward strand.
CGCTAACAGCGCCAGACTTAATGCTTTTTGCAATACCGCCAGCCCCACGCTCGCCGCGCAAATCACCAACAGCAGAACGAAAGCCAGCGTCATCGGCAGCATTTGCCACAGCCGGAATGCGCCAAACACGGTGAGATAGAGCGCACCAACCGCGCCCCCCTGCAAAATCAGGGCAAATACCGTCTGTTTATGACGTAAACGCCAGCCCAGCCCCAGCAGCACCATCGCCGCCAGCGCGACGCTGGCAAGGCGCAACTCCAGCGGGAAAAGCGAATACTCCACGGTATAACGCAGCAGAAAAGAGAGGCCGATAAACAGCAGCACAATCCCCAGTTTGGCCAGTGGATTGCCCTGCATAAACCAGCGAACCAGGGAAGAGACCAGCCCCCAGGAGGCGGTTTCGTTTTTAGGTGAGACCACGTCGGGTGATGCAACGGGCTCGATCTTAGCCACCGCAGGGCCGTCCACTTTACGGCCCCAGGGCGACACCGCCACCGGTTCACCAGTTTGCATAACCTCAACAGGTTCGCTAATGACAACAGCCTCGCTAACCGGCAACGGCTGCGCCGCAACAGGCGCAGGATCAATGTTGACCGGCGCATTGACCAACCGCTGTTCAAGCACACTCAGCCGCTGGCGCAACCGGGTGAGTTCATCCTGCGTGGCCACGCTGCGACGCCAGGCGGTGATTGCCACAATCGGCACCACCACCAGCGCAAAAAACAGCACGACCGCGCCGAAGAATAAAAGACCATCCATGTATTTCGCCTTCGCTAAAGGGGAGACGCAAAGCCCCCTTTTCGCGCTTCAGCTCAGGAGGCAGACCAAACAGAAGCGCTAATCGCCGGTAGCGTTAGCACATCATCCTGTAGCGTACCTGTACCTTCTTTAAGCCGCCAGTTTTTCCCGTGCAGCAGCGGTGAATCCTCCAGCACCACTTCACACGCTTCGCTGCGATTAATCGCCACCAGTACCCGCTGCTGCTGATAAACGCGCACAAACACCAGCACGTTTTCCTGCGCATACACAACCTGACAACCGCCGTAGCGTAACGCCTGGCTACGGGCACGCAATTTCGCCATCCGTTGGTAGAGGGCAAGTAAGCGGGTATCCTGCCGTTTCTTGTCCCACGGAAAGGGTTTGCGGCAGAAGGGATCGTTTGCGCCATCGAGCCCGACTTCATCGCCATAGTAGATGCAGGGTGTACCGGGCCAACTAAACAACCAGACCACCGCCAGTGGCATACGGGCGACATCGTTACCCAGAACCGTCTTAAAGCGCGGCGTATCATGGCTATCGAGTTGATTGAACATGCGCAGTTGCTGTTGATGCGACAACCCGGCACGGTAGTTATCCATCCATGCCGCGCAACTTTGCGCATCCATTTTCTGGGGATCATACGCGTTATCGGTATTTGCCAGGAACGCCCATACCGGCAGCGTAAAACCGCGGTAGTTCATCGCCGCGTCTTCAACATCCGCTTGCAGCCACTGACGTGCATCGCCAAAATGTTCGCCAACGATATACGCCTGCGGTTGGGTCTCTTTCGCCGACCGGGCAATACCGGCAACGTGCAGCAGATTATTACGCGCGCCGCCATCCTCCCCCAGCATATGCACCACATCCAGCCGCCAGCCATCCATGTGCCACGGCGCTTTTAGCCAGTGGCGAACGATGCTGTCCTCACCCTGATACATTTCATCAACCAGCGTCGATGACTGGTAATCCAGCTTCGGCAAGCTCGGGTAACCCAGCCAGTCACGGGCGTGCCCCTGATCATCAAAGCTGAACCAGCTACGCCAGCGAGAGTCCGGGTTATGGCAGGCGCCCCCCGTGCCGCGATTATGTCTGTCGAACCAGGCGTGAGAATCGCCGCTGTGATTAAACACACCGTCGAGGATCAACCGCATCCCCATGGCTTGGGTGTTGTGGCGCAAGCGCAGCAACGCCTGATCGCCACCAAACTGCGCATCAACATGGCGATAATCTTCCGTGTCATATTTATGTACGCTGGGTGCAACAAAGACCGGGTTAAGATAGAGTGCCGTCACGCCCAGCTTTTTCAGATACGGTAGCTTTTCGCTGATACCGTCCAGATCGCCGCCATAAAAGGTGGATCCCCCGGCTTCTTCCGTCAGCGGATCGTCCCAGTCGCGCAATACGATCGGCTGGCCCGCGGCGTGATGGTAATAGACATTATCCTGGTCGGCATCGCGCGTCTGGCTGCGGGCAAAACGATCCGGGAAGATCTGATAAAACACCTGGTCGGCCACCCATTGCGGGCCGTTATCCGGTACATCCACTGCAAATTGCTCCAGCCGGGCGGGCGGAAAGCGGTTGAATCCCTGCGGGGTAAACCACAATTGCTTATCCTGCCACAACAGCTTAAAGCTGTAGCGGCGGCGCGGCTGCCCGCTCTTTAGATCCACCGCCGCCCGCCAGACGGTTACACCATTGCCGATGGTGTGACGTGCGCGATGCATCGCCAGCGGGGTTTCTTCATTATCGACTTCCACCCGTAGCGTTACCCGTGAGGGCAACGATGTCCCCGTCAGCCAGAGGGTGATAATGAGCTGGTCTTTGTGCTGTTTGACAAACGGAACAACCGGCAGGTGCCATGCGTTCAACATTAACAATCCCCTTCGTTCAAAATGACGCCACTTTTTCACAGCCCTTGCCGTCTCGCCTCCTTCTTTCGCTTTTTTTCCGGGGGTGAGAGACGGGGCGCAGATGTGATCTGACGGGATATTCACCGGGCATTTGCGTGAGTTTTTTCACGCCCGCTTCGTGCCGATGCCCGAAGTCTCGCCTCTGGCGGGTTTTTATACTGATAAAAACTATAGCGTGATAAGAGAGCGATCATGAGTAAACCGGAAATCCTCGTCATCAGTGAAATCCCTCCGCCGATGATCGATACCCTGCAACAGCATTTTGTGGTGTATCAATACTGGCAACCCGGTGCAGAAGCGGTGGTGCGCGAACGCGGGCACGTTATCCGCGGAGCATTAACCCGCGCGGCAAAAGGCATCAGCACGGCGTTGATCGGGCAGCTTCCGGCGCTGGAAGTCATTAGTGGTTTCGGTGTTGGCGTCGATGCCACCGACCTCGATACCTGCCGCAGCCGTGGCATTCACGTGAGCAATACGCCCGATGTCCTTAACGAATGCGTGGCGGATACCGGACTGGCGTTGATGCTGGCGGTAACGCGTAAAATTTGCGCCGCCGATCGTTTTGCTCGGGCAGGTGAATGGGAGCATGCCGCCTTTCCCGGTGCGTGGAAAATGAGCGGTAAGCGCTGTGGTATCGTCGGGATGGGCAACATTGGCCATGATGTCGCCGCACGCGCTGCCGCATTCCGGATGCCGATTCACTACTTCAGCCCCCGTGAGGCGCGCAACCGCCAGTGGCAACGTCATGATTCCCTTGTCAGTCTGGCAAACGCGGTGGATTTTCTGGTATTGACCCTGCCGGGCGGTGCGAAGACGCACCATATTATCAACCGCGAGGTACTGGAAGCGCTGGGGCCGGAGGGCATTCTGGTGAATATCGCGCGCGGCAGTGTGGTGGACACAGAGGCGTTAATTGCAGTGTTACAGGAAGGGAAACTGCGCGGCGCCGGGCTGGATGTGTTCGAGCAGGAACCGCATATCCCGCCCGCGCTGCGCGATTTACAGAATGTGGTGTTGCTGCCGCACATCGCCAGCAACACGGCGGAAACACGCCAGGCGATGGCAGATCTCACCATCAATAACCTGGTCAGTTATTTTACTGACGGGAGAGTATTAACCCCGGTCGTGTAAACCCGCTTTGTGTACCGGCCTTATGCCCGCTGGCGCGTTGCTTCGCGGGCTTGTTTCGACAATTACGCGTTACGGCGTTTAAATGCCCAGCCAATCAGCAGCAGCACAATCCACGCGAACCCCACGTACAACGAGATGCGGGTTTCCGGGTGCCAACCAATCAGCGCGATGATAAAGACCAGGAAAATCAGACCAACAACGGTGGTTGCCACCCCGCCCGGAACTTTAAACTTCAGCGCACGGACTTCGTCAGCCGACAGACGGCGACGGAAGCCTATCTGCGACAGCAAAATCATGATCCATACCCATACTGTGGCGAAGGTTGCCAGTGAGGCGATCACCAGGAAAACGTTCTCCGGCATGATGTAGTTAAGATATACCGCCAGCAACAGCGCGATAGTCATCACCATCACTGTCACCCAGGGGATCCCGCGGCGCGACGTTTTGGCGAACATCTTCGGTGCACTGCCCTGCTCAGCCATCCCGTGCAGCATACGTCCCACGCCAAACACATCGCTGTTAATCGCCGAAAGCGAGGCAGTGAGCACCACAAAATTCAGGATACCGGCAGCAAAAGTAATACCCATATGCTGGAAGGTCAGTACAAACGGGCTTCCGTCAGTGCCTACCTGGTTCCACGGGTAAATAGACATGATCACAAACAGCGTACCGACGTAAAACACCAGAATACGCATCGGTACCGAGTTGATAGCGCGCGGAATCGATGTCTCCGGATCTTTCGCTTCCCCGGCGGTGATACCGATAATCTCGATGCCGCCATAGGCGAACATCACCATTTGCAGCGCCATCACCGTACCCAGCCAACCATTACTGAAGAAACCGCCATGGCTCCATAAATTGCTGATCCCGGTTGGCTGCCCGCCGTTGCCGATCCCCCAGATAATGATGCCGAAACCGGCCACGATCATGATGATAATGGTGGCAACTTTAAAGAAGGAGAACCAGAACTCCAGTTCGCCGAAGACCTTGACGCTCATCAGGTTGATGGCGCAGATAAGCAGCACCACACTCAGCACCCAAATCCAGTGCGGCACAGTCGGGAACCAGACGCCCATGTAAATACCAAACGCGGTGACATCGGCAATGGCGACAATGAGGATTTCAAAGCAGTACGTCCAGCCGGTGATATAGCCTGCCAGCGGACCGAGGTTTTCCTGAGCGTAACGAGAAAAGGAGCTGGCGGAGGGGTTGTGCACAGACATCTCGCCCAGTGCGCGCATAATGATATACGCAGCCACACCACCAATAATGTAGGCCAGCAACACGCTTGGGCCAGCCATCTTGATTGCATCTGCGGAGCCGTAAAACAGGCCGGTGCCAATTGCCGAACCCAGCGCCATAAAGCGAATGTGTCGGGTGCTTAGCCCACGCTTCAGCTTATTAGTACTTTCCATCATTTCCACTGCCATTATTCAACACAAAAATAAAAAACCACGGAGTGCGCTACTCCGTGGTTAAAAGCCGTGTATGCCGCGATTAATGGGCGCTGGAAGTAACCTGCCGACCTGCAGCACGATCCCAGACTGCCGCCAGAACCACCATCACCAGGCTTGGCATCAGCCAGGCCAGTCCCTGTTCCGCCAGCGGCAATCGCTGGGTCCAGGCCGGAAGGTGTTCTGCAAACGCAGACGCTTTCACGCCGTCAAGGATACCAAAAAGCAGACTAATAAACATGGCCGGTGCAATAACGCGTGTGGAACTGTTCCATAAAGAGCGGGTAAAGCTCAGCACCACCAGTACGATGCACGGCGGGTAGATCATGGTCAGCACCGGAATGGAAATCTGAATCAGATGGCTCAGCCCCAGGTTGGAGACCGCCATGGAGAAGATGCCCAGAATAAAAACCAGCGTGCGGTAAGAGAGCGGCAGATACTGCGCAAAGAACTCCGCACAAGCGCAGGTCAGGCCAACCGCCGTCACCAGACAAGCAATAAAAATCAACGCGGCCAGCAGCAAACTGCCTGCTCCGCCGAAGGTATGCTGAACATAAGCATGCAGAATGGCCGCGCCGTTAGCCGACTGCTCAACCAGCGCAGAACTGTCGGAACCGAGACGGAACAGCGCCAGGTAGAGCAGCGTCAGCCCTGCGCCTGCCATCAGCCCCGCCCACACCGTATAACGGGTCAGCAAACGGGCTTCGGTGACGCCACGCGAACGCGCGGCATTGACAATAACGATGCCAAACACCATGGCCCCCAGTGTATCCATGGTCAGATAGCCATTGACGAAACCGTTAGAGAACGGCGCAGTCTGGTAGGCTTCCAGCGCATGGCTGATAGGGCCGGCAGGCCAGATAATCGCGGCAATGGCGAGAATGGTCAGCGCGATAATTTTCAGCGGCGCAAGAAAATTGCCTACGGTATCCAGCAGTTTGCCCGGATAGAGGGAGATCAGGATCACCAGAGAAAAATAGATCACGCTGTAAATCAGCAACGGGATTGCGCCCTCCCCGGTCAGCGGCGCGATACCCACTTCAAACGACACCGTCGCCGTACGCGGCGTGGCAAACAACGGCCCAACCGCCAGGTAGCACACCGTCGCCAGCAAGACGCCCGCCACTTTACCAATCGGCGAACTCAGGCTATCTACGCCACCGCCGACTTTCGCCAGAGCAACTACGGTAAGCACCGGTAAGCCCACAGCGGTGATCAGAAATCCCAGCGCCGCCGTCCAGACGTGTTCACCGGCCTGCAAACCAACCATGGGAGGGAAAATGATGTTACCTGCGCCGACGAAGAGGGCAAATGTCATAAAGCCCAGAGCAACAATGTCGCGTGGTTTTAAGTGATGGGTCATATTTTTTTTACTGCCTGTGGATGTGGTGTCGTAAAAATGATGTTTTTTTCGCCTTTCCAGACCGGACGATACCGCGCCAATGTCGCGGAAAGTCAGCGGGAAATGCTCTATGCATTGCGTAGCGAAGAATAGTTTTTCGATTTACCACGCAAATACAGTTGGTCTGACAATATACGGGGCGCAATTTAAACGCTTATAACGTTTAAAGGCAAGGTGGGATCGCAAAACCAGATGCTTATACTGCCTATGAAATTAATAGCAGTTAATAACTCCAATTATAAGAAAAACACATGGCTGATCATGCGAACAAAAAAGCAGCATCCGTACAAAATACGTTTCAGGGGGAAGAAAACATCGGAATAAGCGGCCTGGTAACAGAGGCCGCTGGAAAGATAAGCTGACAGCCGCGTCAGGACGCGGCTTTTTTGGCAACCAGACGTTCCGGCAGAACAAAGCTAAAGCGCGTTCCCTTGCCGGGAGTACTGACAATTTCGAGGCGGCTTTCGTGGTGATTTACCGCATGTTTCACGATCGCCAGCCCCAGGCCGCTACCGCCGGTCTGCCGGGAGCGGGCTTTATCCACACGATAGAAACGCTCAGTGAGACGAGGAATGTGCTCGGCGGCGATGCCGGGACCGTTATCTTCAACGCTGAACTCCGCCCCCAGCGGCACACGCTGCCAACGCACGGTAATCTGCGTTCCTGCTGGCGTGTGGTTCACGGCGTTATAGACCAGGTTGGAAATCGCGCTGCGCAGTTGCTCTTCATTACCCAGTACTTTCAGCGCGCTATCGACCTCAAAATGGAAGTGATGCTTTTGCTGGCTCAGGGTTTGCGCTTCCCGCTCCACGACCCGCAGCATCATTGGCACATCAATGGTTTCGTTGGGCGGCAAGGTCGGTGCAGCCTCAATCTTCGAGAGCGTCAGTAACTGACGCACCAGCCCCTCCATCCGCGAGGTTTGTTCGCGCATGGTGTGCAGCGCTTTCTCCCGCGGTGCGCCTTCGAGCGTCTGCTCCTGCATCATCTCCAGATAGCCCTGCAGCACCGTTAATGGCGTGCGCAATTCATGGCTGACGTTGGCAAAAAAGTTACGCCGCGCCCCTTCCAGTTGATGCATTTGCGTCACGTCACGCGCCACCAGCAGCAGGTGCTCCTCGCTGTAAGGCATCACGCGGATCTCCAGGTGGCGACCGGAGTTAAGCACCAGATTCAGTGGTTTGCTAAATTCTTGTTTTTTAAGATACTGCGTAAATTCCGGATAGCGCAGCAGGTTAAGGATATTCTGCCCGCTATCGTCCGGCCAGCGCAAACCCAGCACCTGTTGCGCCAGGCCATTACACCAGAAAATCGCTCCCTCTTCGGTGGTGAGGATCACGGCGTCCGGCAGCGATTCCGCGCCGCTACGAAAGCGTTTAATCAGGCTTCCCAGCTCGCGACGGCGTTTTTTATTACGCATCTGCATCTGGTGCAGCCCGTATAACAGCGGCTCCCAGCTTCCCTTTCCGGGCGGCGGAGTCATGCTTTTATCGACCCATAACCACCACGAAAGACGCAGTAAATTCCAGAAATGCCAGATCAGCAACCCGGTTACAGCGGCTAACAAAAACCACGGCAGGTAACCAAACATGACGCCGAGAATCAAGGCGGGGATACAACAAAGGAGGAGCTCCAGCACCAGCCTTTTCCATGACAGCCGTTCCAGCACGCGTCACACTCCTGTTAAATATCAGAAACGGGTCGAAAAACGGTATCCCGTGCCGCGCACTGTTTGCACCATACGATCGTGGCCGCTGTGTTCCAGCGCTTTGCGCAGACGACGAATATGCACATCCACCGTCCGGTCTTCAACATACACATTGGTTCCCCATACGTGGTTCAACAGCTGTTCACGGCTATAAACGCGTTCCGGATGGGTCATAAAGAAGTGTAAGAGTTTAAACTCTGTCGGCCCCATATCCAGGGGATTTTCACCGGTCATCACGCGATGAGAAGAAGGATCAAGGCTCAGGCCCTGCATTTCGATCACCTCTTCTACCGCCATCGGCGAAATGCGGCGCATCACCGCTTTAATACGCGCGACCAACTCTTTGGGTGAAAAAGGTTTGGTAATGTAGTCGTCGGCCCCGGTTTCCAGACCGCGTACGCGATCCTCTTCTTCGCCGCGCGCCGTCAGCATCATGACCGGAATATCGCGGGTCATCGCTTCACGTTTGAGATGTTTAATAAACTGAATTCCGGAACCGCCAGGCAACATCCAGTCCAGTAAAACAAGATCGGGCCAGGGTTCATTAAGTTGGTTCACCGCACTGTCATAATCTTCAGCTTCCACCGGTTGAAAACCATTTTGTTCGAGCACGAAGCACACCATTTCCCGGATTGGAGCTTCGTCTTCTACGACCAGAATTCGTCTCGCCATAATTTGCCCTGTCTTATTTAAGTCATCAATATATATAGCGGCGCCATTATGCGTCAGTTTTGTGACAGATTTATGAATAACATGACCGCCAGATGACCCCAGCGAGCGCTATATGACAGTCCCTATTTTCGCCAGGTTATGTCCCTCATCTGCTTAATGTTTATAATCTGCTTTATGCTTTTTTGCCACGGAACCGCTATGCGCATTATTCACACCTCTGACTGGCACCTGGGTCAAAACTTCTACAGCAAGAGCCGCGCCACTGAACACGCCGCTTTTCTCGACTGGCTGCTGGTTGCGGCGGAAGAGAACCAGGTCGACGCCATTATTGTGGCGGGCGATGTTTTTGACACTGGCTCCCCGCCCAGCTATGCCCGTGAGCTGTATAACCGTTTTGTGGTCAAACTTCAGCAAACCGGCTGCCAGTTAGTGGTGCTGGCAGGCAACCATGATTCGGTGGCCACGCTCAACGAATCGAAAGAGATCCTCGCCTATCTGAAAACTACCGTCGTCGCCAGCGCAGGCGTAGAACCTTTCTGGCTTTACCGCCGCAACGGTGAACCGGGCGCGATATTTTGCCCGGTGCCCTTCCTGCGCCCGCGCGACCTTCTGGTCAGCCAGGCAGGATTGTCCGGGCAGGAAAAACAGCAACACCTGCTGGCGGCGATCACCGCGTATTACCAGCAACAATTTACCGCAGCCAGCGAGCTGCGCGGCGATAAACCACTGCCGATCATCGCCAGCGGCCACTTAACCACCGTCGGTGCCAGTAAAAGCGACGCCGTACGCGATATTTATATCGGCACGCTGGATGCATTCCCGGCGCAGAACTTCCCGCCCGCCGACTATATCGCCCTTGGGCATATTCATCGGGCGCAAAAGATTGGCGGTGATGAGCGCATCCGCTATTGCGGCTCGCCGATCCCACTCAGTTTTGACGAAACCGGCAAAAGCAAAAGCGTCAATCTGGTGACCTTTGACGCAGGCAAACTGGTCGACGTTACCGCACTGGATGTTCCCGCCACGCAGGCACTGGCGGTTATCAAAGGCGATTTTGCTGAGATTTGCCGCCAGCTTGAACAGTGGCGCGACAAACCTGGTGATGCGCCAGTCTGGCTGGATATCGAAATTGTCAGTGCCGAATACCTGGCCGACATGCAACGGAAAATCCAGCAGGTGACGGAAGACCTCCCGGTTGAGGTCCTGCTGGTTCGCCGTAGCCGCGAGCAGCGGGAACGCATACTGGCCGGTGAATTGCGTGAGACCCTCAATGAATTAAAAGTCGAAGAGGTATTTGCCCGTCGCCTCGCACAGGAGGAACTCGACGAGACGCAGCAGGGGCGATTACAGGCGCTGTTCAGCGAAGCATTGCAGGCGCTGGACGAGGAGAAAGAAGCATGAAAATTCTCAGTTTGCGGCTGAAAAACCTTAACTCGCTGAAAGGCGAATGGAAAATCGACTTCACCGCAGAGCCCTTTGCCAGCAACGGTCTGTTTGCCATTACCGGCGCGACCGGGGCGGGCAAAACCACGCTGCTGGATGCCATCTGCCTGGCGCTGTACCACGAAACGCCGCGTCTCAGTACGTTGTCACAATCGCAAAACGATTTAATGACCCGCGACACCGCCGACTGTCTGGCAGAGGTGGAGTTTGAGGTAAAAGGCGTGGCCTACCGCGCATTCTGGAGCCAGAGTCGCGCCCGCGGTTTGCCGGACGGCAATCTGCAAGCACCGCGTGTGGAGCTGGCCACCTGCGCCGACGGGAAAATTCTCGCCGACAAAGTCAAAGATAAACTCGATCTCACTGCCTCGCTGACCGGGCTGGATTACGGGCGCTTTACCCGTTCGATGCTGCTCTCACAGGGGCAATTCGCTGCCTTTCTCAATGCGAAACCTCGCGAGCGAGCAGAATTGCTGGAAGAACTGACCGGCACCGAAATTTATGGGCAGATTTCCGCCCGGGTGTTTGAGAAACACAAAGCGGCAAAAACCCGGCTGGAAACATTACAGGCACAGGCCGAAGGGGTAGTGATACTGAATGATGAGCAACGCCACCAGCTCGAGCAAGGTTTGCAGGCGCTCACTTCGCAAGAACAGCAGATCATGGCAGAGCTAGGTAGCGCCCAGGCGCAGGCAAACTGGCTGAACCGCGATGGCGAACTGCGCGCCGCCAGAGGCCGGGCGCAGGCAGCGTTGGTACAGGCGCAACAGGCGCAGACCCGTGCACAGCCGCAACTGGCCGCGCTGGAACGCGCACAACCAGCACAACAGCTTCGCCCCCTCTGGGACAGACTGGAAGAACAACGCAACGCACTTCTTCGCACTCGCAACCAGAGCGAAGAAGTAAACACTCGCTTACAGGCCCGTTTGCTTCAACGTGCACGCATCCGCGCCAGCGCGCTGCAACAGCTCACCACCCTGCAAGCCACGCACAAAACGCTGGAGATCTGGCTGAACGAACATGCGCGTTTCCAGCGTTGGCAAAGCGAGCTGACCGGATGGCGGGCGCTGTTTAATCAATTGGACGATGAGAAAAAGCAGTGGCTGAGTCTGCAACAGCGCATCCAGAGTCATGAAACCAAACTGCGTACTCTGCCGATCGCCACGCTGGAACTCAGTGTGGAAGAGACAGCCGCTGCCATGCACCAGTGCGCGCAAAACCGCCCGCTGCGCCAGCAACTGACCGCTCTGCACGCCCGTTTTGCGCCGCTGCGCAAGCAATTAAGTCTGCGCCAGCAAAGCTTGCTCGACCTGAAGGCTGAACAGGAGACGCTCAGCGCCGGACTGGCGCGCAAGCGCGAGGTGTATAAAGAAAAAAACCAGCTTTTGAGTGAGGTCACTACCATTTGCGAGCTGGAAAACCGCATCAAAGACCTGGAGAGCGAGCGCGCCCGTCTGCAACCGGGTCATCCCTGCCCGCTGTGCGGCGCAACAGAGCACCCGGCAATTGCGCACTATCAGACGCTCGAACCGGGTGTTAACCAGGCCCGGCGTAACGCGCTGGATCTGGAAGTCCGCCAGGTCAAAGAGGAAGGCGTTGCGCTCGGCGAGCGGCTGAAAGGGCTCGCCGAGCGCTATGAAAAAGATGAGCGCGAAATTGCAACGCTGCAACAAGATGAGAAAGCGTTGCTAGAGGCATGGGCGAAAGCCTGTGCAGAGCTGAACGTGATACTGGAACCGCATCGCGAGCTGACCAGTTGGCAAAGCGCGCAGGACGCGTATGAGCATCAGTTGTATTTGCTCAATCAGCGCCAGACACTGCAACTTCAGATCCACGAATTAAATCAGCAAAGCGAACATTATCAGCAGGCGGTGGTTCGTCGTCGCACCAGTCTCGCCGAGGCCTTGCAGCCGCTGGCGCTGAGTCTGCCGCCGGAAGGCGAAGAGGAAGCGTGGCTGGCCGCACGTGCGCAGGAAGCGGATCAGTGGCAACAGCAACAACAACAGCTTGTCGCCCTGCATGAGCGCATGGCGTTGCTAACGCCCATTATCGACACGCTCCCCGCCGATGAGATAGCCGTTGATGAACAGACCTTCCCGCTGGAGGGCTGGCGCCAGGTGCATAATGATTGCATTTCGCTGCACAGCCAATGGCAAACGCTGCAACGCCAGCTTGCCCAGCAGAGCGAAAATGAAAAGACGCTGGAAAACCAGTTTTCCGACGCGTTGAAAAACAGTGTGTTTGCCGATCAACAGGCGTTTCTCGCCGCCTTGCTGGATGAGGGCGAACGTCAGCGGCTGGAGCAGTTACGGCAGCAACTTGAACGCGATTGCCAACAGAAGCAGGCGCTTGCCGCCAGCGCTGAGCAGGCTGTCGCGGCGCACCAGGCGCAACGTCCCGCCGGAATGGACCTCAATAGCACAACGGAGAGTGCCAGCTCGGTGCTGGAACAACTCGGTCGCCAGCTACGGGAAAATACCACTCGCCAGGGCGAGTTTCGCCAGCAACTGAAGCAGGATAGCGATAACCGCCAGCGCCAGATAAACGTATTGCAGGAGATAGAACAGGCCACCGCGCGCTGTGACGATTGGGGGCATCTGAATGCGTTGATCGGCTCCAAAGAGGGAGATAAGTTCCGCAAATTCGCGCAGGGCTTAACGCTGGATAATCTGGTGTGGCTGGCGAACAATCAGCTGACTCGCCTGCATGGCCGCTATTTGTTGAAACGCAAAGCCAGCGAAGCGCTGGAACTGGAAGTGGTAGACACCTGGCAGGCGGACGCCGTGCGTGATACGCGCACGCTCTCCGGCGGCGAAAGTTTCCTGGTCAGCCTGGCGCTGGCACTGGCACTGTCCGACCTGGTGAGTCACAAAACCCGCATCGATTCGCTGTTCCTGGATGAGGGGTTCGGCACCCTGGACAGCGAAACACTGGATACCGCTCTCGATGCCCTGGACGCCCTCAATGCCAGCGGCAAGACCATTGGCGTTATCAGCCACGTCGAAGCAATGAAAGAGCGTATTCCGGTGCAGATCAAAGTGAAGAAGATCAACGGCCTGGGTTACAGCAAACTCGACGGCAAATACGCGGTGTTGTCGCGCTGACGGGCAGGCCTGATAAGCAAAGTGCCATCAGGCCTGCACACTCATACACTCACTGATTACTCGCCCAGCGGCCATAACCAGGCCGCGCCACGCACGCCGCTGGAATCGCCGTGCAGCGCCTTACGGATCGGGGTCTCGCACTCGCCGCCAAAGACCCAGTTTTTCACCAACCCTGGCACCGTTTGGTACAGACGATCCACGTTGCTCATCCCACCACCGAGTACAATCACATCCGGATCGAGAATATTGACCACATGCGCCAGCGACTTGGCAAGCCGTAGCTCATAACGGCTCAACGCTAACTCCGCCACCGGATCCTGCGCTTCCGCCAGACGAATAATCTCGCTTCCCTTTAACGGCTGCCCCCCCAAACGGTGGTAATCGGTTGCAAAACCGGTGCCGGAAATAAACGTCTCAATACACCCCTGTTTACCACAATAGCAGGAGACTTCAGCGCGATAACGTAGCTCGTCGTCATCCATCCACGGCAGCGGATTATGCCCCCACTCTCCCGCGGTGCCATTACCCCCAATGTGTGAATGCCCGTTAATCGCAATACCGGAACCGCAACCGGTGCCGATAATCACAGCGAAAACGGTATGCTCGCCTGCCGCTGCGCCATCCACGGCTTCAGATACCGCCAGGCAGTTAGCGTCATTGGCCAGTCGCACTTCACGGTTCAGCCGCTGACTCAAATCCCTGTCGAACGGTTTACCGTTAAGCCACGTGGAGTTCGCATTTTTCACCACCCCGGTGTAGGGCGAAATCGACCCCGGGATCCCCATACCGACCGTGCCGCTCTGGCCCGTCTCTTTTTCCGTCAGATCCACCAACGAAGCAATCAGCTCTATGGTTTGCAGATAATCATGCGGCGTGGGCTGACGATGGCGAAATAACACGTTGCCGCTGTCGTCCAGCGCAATAATTTCTGTTTTTGTCCCACCTAAATCGATACCGATACGCACATCAAACTCCTCATAGTGGACCACGCATTAGCAATGCAACGACGACAACAATTCGCTATCATGCCCGCTGCATTTAACGACAAGGCCGTGGAAAAAATCATGCTGTGGTTCAAAAATTTAATGGTATACCGTCTCAGCCGCGATGTTGCGCTGCGTGCGGAAGAGATGGAAAAACAGCTTGCCCCACTATCGTTTACTCCATGCGGTAGTCAGGATATGGCGAAAACCGGATGGGTTCCACCGATGGGTTCACACAGCGACGCGCTGACCCATACCGCTAATGGCCAGATTGTTATCTGCGCCCGCAAAGAAGAAAAAATTCTACCGACGCCGGTGGTCAAGCAAGCACTGGAAGCCAAAATTTCCCGTCTCGAAGCTGAACAGGGCCGTAAACTGAAAAAAACGGAAAAAGACTCCCTGAAAGATGAAGTGCTGCACTCCCTGTTGCCGCGCGCGTTCAGCCGCTTCAGCCAGACCATGATGTGGATCGACACCGTCAACGGCTTAATTATGGTTGACTGCGCCAGCGCCAAAAAAGCGGAAGATACGCTGGCATTGCTGCGTAAAAGCCTCGGTTCTCTGCCGGTGGTTCCGCTGGCGATGGAGAACCCGATTGAACTGACGCTAACCGAGTGGGTCCGCTCCGGCACTGTTGCACAAGGGTTTCAGTTACTGGATGAAGCTGAACTCAAAGCGATGCTGGAAGATGGCGGCGTGATCCGCGCGAAAAAACAGGATCTGGTGAGTGACGAAATCGCCGTTCATATTGAAGCCGGCAAGGTGGTCACTAAACTGGCTCTCGACTGGCAGCAACGCATCCAGTTCCTGATGTGCGACGATGGTTCCATTAAGCGCCTGAAGTTCTCTGACGAACTGCGCGATCAGAACGAAGATATCGACCGGGATGATTATGCGCAGCGCTTTGATGCCGATTTTATTCTGATGACCGGCGAGCTGGCGGCATTGATTCAAAATCTGGTGGAAGGTTTAGGCGGCGAAGCGCAACGCTAAACCGCTCTTGCCGGATGGCGCGCCACCTTATCAATCCTGCACAATGACGTGCAGGTCAGCTAAGGCGGAGTCGTCATCCGGCGGCATGATTTACAAATAGCGGCAGAGATAAGAGCTCGGTTCCGCGACCTGCAAATGGAATTCACTGTGGCCTGGCACGTTGAACACGTCGCCGGCGCTATAGACTTTCCATACGGTTTCACCGGGTAGCAACACATTCAGCGCGCCGCTCACTACCGTCATCTCTTCAGGCTGCGCAGTCCCGAAAGTGTATTCCCCTTCCGCCATAACGCCTACGCTGGCACGGCCAGTGCTACTGCTGGTAAACCCAATGGATTTCACTTTACCGGAAAAGTATTCGTTACTTTGAAGCATGAACTGGCCCTTTTAAAAAATGTATGAAAAAACAATATAGAGGCCGTGCTTTGCTTCTGTCACGCGAAATTGCGCAGTACTGCGGCCTAGACCAGCAGTTCTGACGCGAGGCGCGCCGCCAGTACATTAGATAATAAAACCGGAACATCCAGCGCTTTCTGGAGTAAATCGCGGTGCTTCTGATGGAAACCGAGACAATCGAGCATTAACACATCTGCGCCTTGCTCCAGTAGCGTCTTTCCGGCGCTGATCAATTCAGACTCTGTCGCCAGCCAGGGATGGGCCAGCACATAGTAAGGCTCGTTTTCCAGCACCTGCCATTTTCTTTTTTGCTGCGCCATCAATTCCGGGATCGGCACCATTACGCCGACCTGGTGGCCATCGACAATGGAGGCCACCAGAGGAGGGATAATGCGCTGCGGCTCTACGAGGATGGCATTACGCGCGACCAGCCCCTGAATATCTGCCGTACTCAGTAACAGGATCACATCGTAACCCTGGTTATCCAGCACTTCGATGATGCTTTGCAGGTCGCGCTCGACTTTTGCGCGAGAGAGCATTCCCAGGCTGTCATCCTGCAAACGCGTAGGAATAGCGACGTCGCCTGCTTCAACGCGATATTCACTGCGCACCTCATCGGGAGACATTTTACCCAACAGGCTGATATGGGTGATCTGCTGCGCTGACACATGCTCTGTCAGGAGCGGTAAGGTCTCTTCTACCGGCACCACACCAATGGTGAGGATCGCCAAAGTCGCACTCATTCTGCTTTCCGCCTTTCAATCATTCTGACTGCTTATGCGTTAACCACTGCCATCGCAGATGCCACTGCACGTAGGGCAAACGGACCGCTCCCGTGTTCATGTAGATTCCAGTAATTAATGAAATATACCAACTGAGGGGCGATCAGCCAGCCCCAAAATGTGACGTAAGCCCGTTTCTAAAATTTTCAGAAAATAATACCGCTGGTTGACTATCCGGCTTAGGTTTTCTCCGGATCTTCATAGCGTTTTTTAGCATCCAGCGCTTCCTGTTCGGTAGGATGCTCACTGATTAATGCATCGGGCTTAGGATGATCTGCTCGTAGCTGGTACCAGGTAACCGTCTGAGTACCTGTACCTTTTTCAACGGCAACAATGCGGGCTTCACGCGGATAGGGTGGTTTCGTCGGCATAGCTCTTCCTTTTTTATCGGTCGGGCTATTAAGTATAGACAAACGTTTCGCTAACTGGCGCGAGCCAGCTGTAATGCCGCTTCAATGTCCGTCACCACCTGCTCCGGCGGGAGTGCGGCATCCACCACATAGTGTGCAGCTTCACGGTATAGCGCATCGCGGAGCGCCAGCACTTCACTCACCTCTTCGCTGATCGGCT
Source organism: Kosakonia oryzendophytica (assembly GCF_900094925.1). Classification (GTDB taxonomy): domain Bacteria; phylum Pseudomonadota; class Gammaproteobacteria; order Enterobacterales; family Enterobacteriaceae; genus Kosakonia; species Kosakonia oryzendophytica. The sequence continues at coordinate 287,209 of NZ_FMAY01000003.1, forward strand.
TGCCGGTTAGCGTTGGGCGCTGCCCCTCTTCCGGGAAAGCTTCCAGCCGATCGGCCAGTACAGACACCGGTGCACACAGATAGATCACCACACCCTTTTCACGCATAAAACGGCGGTTATATTCGCTAAGAACAATGCCGCCTCCGGTGGCGATCACCCGCGCGGGCGCGGTTACCGCCTCCAGCGCCGCCGTTTCTTTTGCCCGAAATCCATCCCACCCTTCATTATCAACAATGGTCGCAATACTTTGCTTAACCTCTTCCTGCAACCAGTGATCGGTATCGATAAACTCACATCCCTGCGCCAGCGCCAGCGCCAGGCCCACGGTGGTTTTACCGCAACCGCGTGCGCCAACTAAAAAAATGGGTAGCGTCATGAACTGGTGTTTCCTCCGGGTCCTACGCAACACAGGACGGATAATGAGACAGCGAATGATACCACTTAACTAGTACAATATTCACCGTAAAATTTACGTTACACTTTTATGTCCACCACGGAGGATAATCTCATTTCACCCAGAGCTGATAACGAGTGTGGCTGTAAAGATTACGTGGCAACATATGTAGCGGCAACATTACTGAATGTATCACAGGCTGGCAAGCCCGCAAGGCGGCAAACCATACCCTGTTACGCGAGGTTGTGCAAAAATTATTCTGTCTGGCGGCGCTTAACTTCCAGCAGCCATTTATCCAGTTGCGCGGCGAACTGCTGACGATCCCGCTGCGAGAGGCTATCCGGGCCGCCTGTCTGGATACCGCTGGCACGCAGCGTATCCATAAAATCACGCAGGGTCAGTTTTTCACGAATGGTGGCTTCAGTATAGCGTTCACCGCGCGGGTTCAGCGCCGCAGCGCCTTTGGCCAGCACTTCCGCCGCCAGGGGAATATCCGCCGTGATCACCAAATCCTCTGCGCTACACAGCCGCACAATTTCGTTATCGGCCACATCAAACCCTGCCGGCACTCTCAACGTGCGGATCACTCGCGACGGTGGGACGCGCAAACTCTGGTTAGCCACCAGCGTAAGGGGGGTTTGCGTGCGCTCAGCGGCGCGGAATAAAATCTCTTTGATCACGTTCGGACAGGCGTCCGCATCGACCCAAATCGCCATAGTTGCTCCTTTTGATTGCGCTGCATTGTCGCTTTAATTCCCCGTCGGGGAAAGTCGCGCGATCGTCGCAGAAGCTTTAGCCCTGCGCGGAAATCCACGTTAAGCTATATGCCACAAGCAATTACAAGCAGAGAGACAGACGTGATGGAAAAAAAAATCGGTTTTATCGGCTGCGGTAACATGGGTAAGGCGATCCTCGGTGGCCTGATTTCCAGCGGCCAGGTTCTGCCAGGACAAATCTGGGTGTACACCCCGTCACCCGATAAAGTCGCCGCCCTGCACGATCAGTTTGGCATCAATGCGGCGCAAAGCGCGCAGGAAGTGGCGCAGATCGCCGACATCGTCTTTGGTGCCGTTAAGCCGAACATCATGGTGAAAGTGCTGAGTGAAGTAGCGTCCAGCCTGAATAAAGAGACGCTGGTTGTCTCAATTGCCGCCGGCGTGACGCTCGATCAACTGGCGCGCGCACTCGGCCACGATCGTAAAATTGTGCGTGCTATGCCGAATACTCCCTCGCTGGTGAACGCCGGGATGACCTCCATTACGCCAAACGCCCTTGTGACGCCGGAAGAGACCGCTGATGTCCTCAATATCTTCCGCTGCTTTGGTGAAGCCGAAGTGATTGCCGAACCGATGATCCACCCGGTCGTCGGCGTGAGCGGTTCCGCGCCCGCTTACGTATTTATGTTTATCGAAGCGATGGCGGATGCTGCTGTGTTGGGTGGGATGCCGCGCGCGCAGGCTTACAAATTTGCCGCACAGGCGGTCATGGGCTCAGCCAAAATGGTGCTGGAAACCGGTAAACACCCGGGCGAGCTGAAAGATATGGTCTGCTCCCCTGGCGGCACCACCATCGAAGCGGTAAAAGTACTGGAAGAGAAAGGCTTCCGTTCGGCGGTCATTGAGGCCATCGAAGCCTGCATGGCAAAGTCCGATAAACTCAGCAAGTAACTCGTCCCCTCTCCCCAACGGGGAGAGGGTTTCAGCGCCTGTCAGGCCAGTATTTCGCTGGCAACATTAATACTGACAGGCTGCTGCATTTTCAACAGTAACCCCGCCGTCGCGCTGTACTCGCCACAGCTTAATACAGCTTTTAACACTCCCGCTTCGCCGTATAGCACAGCAAAACGTTTATCATCAAACGAACCGAGCATTTTGATGCTGTCCCACTCGCGGGCATAACCAAGGTACTCGAAACGGGTGCCAAAGTGGGTGGTCCAGAAAAACGGCACCCGATCAAACGCATGATGTTCGCCCAGCATATTCAGCGCTGCAATATGCCCTTGCTGCTGTGCCACGCGCCAGTGTTCAATCCGTCTGCGCCCTTCTGGCGCCGGATAGCTGGCAATATCGCCCACTGCCCAAACATCCGGTGCGGCGCTCAGGGTTTCATCCACGCTCAGGCTACCGTCTTGTTCATGGGGCAGATCGTGGGCTAACTCCGTGGCGGGGCGCACACCTGTCGCGAAGACCACCACATGCGCAGACAGGGTGTGACCATTTTTCAACTTCACCCCCTGCACATGGCCATTTCCTTCCAGCGCGACCGGCTCGCCGGTCATAAATTTCACACCATTTTGCTTATGTAGCTCCCGGAAACGCCGCCCTATCTCTTCACCAAATTGCGGTACAAACGGCAGCGCATGGCGCGACAGCACCGTGACATCAATATCCTGGTTACGCAGCGCCGCCGCCAGTTCCATGGCGATGAAACTGTTGCCGATCACCACCAGTTGTTGCTCCTGCTCCACCTCGTTGAGCAGGCGCTGCGCCTGATGAATATCTCGTAAGACATGCACACCCGCCAGGTGATTACCGGGGATCTCGGGCCACACTGGCTGGCCGCCTGTCGCCAGTAACAATTTGTCGTAGTGAACAGACCGCCCGGTAGCAAGCGTTATCTGATGCGCGTGGCAATCGAGCGCCGTCACCTCTTCGCGCAGACACTCAACACCGGGCTGACTGTAAAATGCGTCATCCAGTAGATGGGGAACCTCGCTGATTTTCATTTTACCGGCGGGGACAAATTTACTCAGCGCCGTGCGATCATAAGGTGCGCCATCGTCTTTATCGATCAGGATCAGATGCCCCGAAAAACCCGCGTCACGCAACGTGATCGCCGCTGCGCTGCCTGCGGCCCCCGTGCCAAGGATCACCGCTGTTTGCGGGCGATCGCCGCGAATGTTCGGTCTGCTGGCGGGAGAACTTGGACGCGGGTTCACTAATACACGGTTTTGCTCAATGAGCACCGGGTACTGCTTGAGGTTGGTCAACGCCAGCGGTTCGCGCCACTCGCCATTGGTAATATCAAACGCGGCTTTATGCCAGGGGCACACCAGTTTGCCGTCGCAAATCGCCCCCTTTTCCAGCGGCCCGCCCGCATGGGGGCATTTGCTCTGAAAGGCACGAACCTGACCAAGCGAGCGGATAAGGATCAGGGAGGTTCCCGCCACATCCACTTTTACCGGTTGGTTTTCCGGCAAGGAATTGAGATCGGTAACGTATTGATAGTTCATCATATTGCTCCCGTGTCAGTGTTGCAAAAACGGGCGTCACGCCAGACAGCGCACAACCACGAGGAGAGGGAAAAAAGAGAACGTTGCTCACTTGTTAAGCCTGGCAGAGATTGGCCAGCGGGCAACCAGGTAGAGAAGACAGGTACAGGAGGGTGAGCGCTGCCAACCGCTCACCCTTTCTTTAGCCCTGTTTTTTCAGGCAGGCGCTCATGAATTTACTGCGATCATCGCCCTTCAGCGATTGCTGCGTTGCCTGCGCATTACACTCGCGCATGCGTTGCTGCTGCGGCGTCAGGCTTTTCTGACCGGGTTCTGTTTTGGTGTTCTTCAGGCAGTCGCTCATATAGTGCTTACGGGCATCGCCTGAGAGCGTTTGCGCCGTAGCCTGTTGATTACACAGGGTCATACGTTGTTGCTGAGGGGTAAGATTTTTTTCGGCGGCGCCCAGCGCCGTGACAAACAGCAGACCGAATACGAGGGTAACCAGGAATGTTATTTTCATCGCACCATCCTTCTGTCAGTGTGGCTCTTTAAGGATGGTTCTAAACAGAGAAATAACCACCCGGCGGCAAAGATTTACCGCCGGGCAGCAATCATTTCAGGTTCAGCGCGGCTTTCATGGTATAGAACAGATCGGTCTGATCGGTCAGTCCCACCACATTCGCGGCATGCGGGCCATAGGCAGCAATGCGAACTTGCGCACCGGTATGCTCCATCGACTCCTCTTCGGAGTTGCCGTATGTCATAGCCATTACCGCACCATCTTTGGTGTTCAGTAACTGACTCAGACCAGGCGCTTTGCTGTCCGGCGCGATGATCTGGCTGGCGTGAGCATGATCCGCCGTGACGATCACCAGCGTGTTACCGTCTTTCTTCGCGAATTCCAGCGCTTTCTGCACCGCTTCGTCGAGATCGACCGTTTCACCAATCTGGCCGCACGGGTTCGCCGCATGATCCTGTTTATCAATGGAAGCACCTTCAACCTGCAGGAAGAAGCCCTTCTCATTTTTGTTCAGCAGCTCAATCGCTTTTTCGGTCATCGCCGCCAGCGTCGGTACGCTGCCGGTACGTTTTGCGTTCGGCGTACAGGTCACCGCGGGCTTATCGAGATTGCCATGCAAAGAGGCTTTCGGCCCTTCCCAGCGCACCGGCATGTTGCCATCAGAGAACAGCCCCAGCAGCGGTTTAGCCTGGTTTGCTTCCGTGATAGCCGCCAGCGTTGATGCGTCACCCACCAGTTGATAACCACGCGCTTGCGCCTGCTCACGCAGCGTTTTCCCTTGCCATTCGCCCGCTGTCGCCGTTTCGTTAAAAGTTTTTGCTCCGCCGCCCAACGTCACATCCGCACGGGCATTCAGTAACTGCTCGGTAATCGACCCTTTACCGCCTTTTTCCAGCGCGTTGAGGGCGCATTTTTCACTGGTCACTGTGGGGCCATAGCAGCGACGAGAGATCACGTGCGAAACCAGCGCCGCAGGCGTCGCGTCCTGCAATTCAGCCGTGGAGACGTTACCGGTCGCCAGGCCTGCTGCTTTCGCCATTTCGAGGATAGTCGGGTGATCTTTTTCGTGAATATCGACGCCGAGCGCCCCGTTATACGTTTTGACACCCGTGCTCCACGCCGTAGCAGAGGCAGCGGAATCCGTCACGTAGTCCGGTTTCCCGGTTTTTTTGTCCAGCGCGTAGTGGGTGTACTGACCCGTTAATGGCAATGCGTCGATGCCTTTAAACGCACCGCCTGCCCCTTCGGCATAATTTCGCGCTGCGGTAATTTCGGAGTCGCCCATACCATCGCCAATCAGCAGAATAATATTCTTTGCCGGTTTGTCATTCAGCGAATCGCGCAGCGCAGCGGTCTGGTCGCCGATCAAACGGCGCGCGCCGCCTGGCGCAGAAATATCCCCCTGAGCAGCACGATTATCAAGCACAGCGGTAGAGGTAGTATCAGCATAAATAGCAGGGGTAAATAACAGTGGTAATAAAGAAAGGTATAATACGCTCTGTTTCACTTTAATATTCTCCATGTACAAATACTTAAAGAAAATAAAACAGAGCGACTATAGGCAGCGCGCATGACAGTCAGATGACAGTCCTGTCGGTGTATCGAGGGGTTAGCTGCGCGGGTGCCTTAACAGCTTTTTTACGTACTGTTGCAGCAACTCCGTATCCTTACTGGGCACGTGAGAGCCAGGGCGAGCTTCATCCAATGCCCCTTCGATACTTTGAATTAACGCCTGTTGCTCAGAAGACGCCATATGGCGCAGCAGCGCCGTCACGACAATTTCCAGCGCTTCAACCTGGGCGACCAGCTCTTTCGATTCCTCTTCTTTTTCGGCAAGCTTCACCAACAACTCTGCAATGAGATTTTTCATAGCGCTATTTCCTGATGGGATATTCGACGACGTTAACACTCTGCCCAGATGTTGCAAAGTAGATACATGTATTATTTTTGCGGATTTTCTCACAATGCTTACGGGAATTTAAAAAGCGCGAGTAACGAAACGTTTCTATGGCAAACCAGAACGGATTAATTTAAGGCGTTAGTTAGCCCCAAATTATTAATTCCAAACGGCAGCTTATTTATATAAGAAAATATTATAGAAAAGCCGGGAATATCTTCCCGGCTCGTTTATATTCTCAACGGCGGGTGCGACGAAATGCCAGACCCAATTGCCAGAGATTAATAAACACCACCACAGCGGTGGCAGCAAATACCCAACGGAAACCGGCTACGGCCGATACAGTCGCGCCCATCAGCGGCCCGGCGACATTGCCAAGGTACATAAACGACTGGTTGTAACCAAAAATTCGCCCGGTTACCTGATCGCTGGAATATTTCAACAGCAGCGTCTGCACGGCGGGTAACATAGCGCCATCGACGAACCCCAGCATAAAACGCAGGATCCCCAGTTGCAGCGGCGAGGTAACAAATGACATGGCAAAAAACAGCACCACGGCAATACCCATTGTGCCCATCAGTATGCGCGACGTGCCAATGCGATCGCCCAGTTTGCCAAGCCGCGGTGCGGAGATCAGCGCAGAAACCCCCGGAATGGCGGCAATCAGGCCACTGAGAAACGCGATATTCGTGGTATGTGGCGCAAGCGACTGGATAAATAAGGTGAGAATCGGGCCAATCGAACCGTTACACAACTGGATCACCAGCGTCGTGACAAACAAGCTAAACACCAGGCCAGGATAAGGCAGCGTTGAAAAAACCGCTTTGCCACTGAGGCGTTCGCCCTTCTTTACCTTCGGCCTGACGCCTTCTTTAATCAGAAACAGCGTCACCAGGAAGCTGATCATTAACAACAAGGCGGTGATCAAGAAGACCATCCGCAACCCTAAATGGTCGGCAAGAAAACCGCCCATCAACGGCCCGCCAATCACACCGCTGATTTGCGCAGTGGATAAGGTACTCAATGCCCAGCCGCTGCGCTCGCGTGGTACCTGGGAGGCCACCAGCGCCATCGCGTTCGGAATATACCCTGACGTAAGCCCCATCACTCCACGCAGTAACAGCAATTGCCAGACGTTGGTGGCGAAGGCCTGCAACAGAATGGCAATCGCCATGCCCAGTGAAGCGCGCAGCAGCATCAATTTGCGGCCCTTACGATCCGCAAGGCTGCCCCACATCGGCGAGACAATGGCCGACACCAGGAAGGTCACACTGAACGTCAGACCTGACCACATCGACAACGCTTCGTGGGACGTCACGCCTAATTGTGCAACATACAGCGGCAAAAACGGCAGAATTTGACTGATGGCGAGGCCGGTAAAAAAGCATCCAAACCACACCGAGATAAGATTAACCTTCCAGGATTCCATAAACAGGCGTAATTATTCAGGTTTTGACAATCAGTGCACAGATTAACAATAACGTGCACCAGATGGGTCGCCAGAGATGCGTTTAACAGAACTTTGGTGTTTTATCTGCTAAGTGTCGGACATGGCGGAGATCCGATAAAAAAACCACATAAATCACAGTGATTTATGCTTTAACGGCATAAGCCAAAGCCACGCATGCCAAGGTGGAAATGGTTAGCATGTGCGGCGTTATACTCTGGCCCCAATCCGTTACCGTAGTAACCGCAACTGGCGCTCAGCATTGCCCGTAACCAGGGTTGCGTACGCGCCTGTCGCCAGCCGTTCAGCACCGTTACCTGCTGGCCGGTCGCCAGATGAAAAGCGCTGATATCCAACGCGTCGGCGCTGGCATGCTCGCTACGCCGGGCATCTGCGCGGTTGTAAATGTTGCGGCAGGCATAGCTGCCAAGATGATCAATTCGAACCAGCGCACTGCCCATAAAGCGCTCGGTGAGCGGTCGTGCTTGCTGCTGCACAAATAGCGCCGAACTAAGCGCCAGCGGGCAACTCGCCAGAAAACTGTTGTTCAGTTTTACCGCGCCAAAGTCCTGCACCCGCACCACATTACTGAGTGGGCAATCGCCCTGACTATCCGCCACTGGCCGGGCAGAGATCATCTGTTGCTGACGAGCCTGGGTTAACAGCGCGGTACAGGCTTGCGGGGACAAACGGCGAAGTTTGTACTGTGTCATGCGCCCCGGCGGATCGTTCAGTTGCAGAGGGGCAAACGGATTGTAGTAAGACGGCAGGTAGCGATAACCGATAAAAATCAACGCCAGCACACTGCTTAGTGCAATCAGGCTTTTCCCTCTCACGTCTCCCCCTTCAGGTATACAAAAAACATTATGGCAGAAGGCCGCGAATCGTGCGTTTTGACGTGCTATCGTATGGGCTTTGTGAATCAGTGTGAGTGAACGTAGAAATGGCAAAACTGCGGGTAGGGGTGGTCTTCGGCGGTAAATCGGCGGAACACGAAGTGTCGTTGCAATCGGCGAAAAATATCGTCGACGCGATGGACAAATCGCGATTTGAGGTCGTGCTGCTGGGGATCGATAAACAGGGTCAGTGGCATATCAGCGACGCGAATAATTACCTGCTGAACGCGCACGATCCGGCGCACATCGCGCTTAATCCTTCTGAAAACAGCGTTGCGCTGGTGCCGGGTATCGAGCAACAGCAGTTGATCGAAGCAGAAAGCAGCACGCCGTTGCCGAATGTTGATGTGATCTTCCCGATTGTCCACGGTACGCTGGGTGAAGATGGTTCCCTTCAGGGCATGCTGCGTCTGGCGAACCTGCCGTTCGTTGGTTCTGATGTGCTGGCGTCCGCCGCCTGCATGGATAAAGATGTCACTAAACGCTTGCTGCGCGATGCCGGGCTGGCGATCGCGCCTTTTGTTACCCTGACACGGGCAAATCGTCAACAGATCAGCTTCAGCGAAGTGGAAGCGAAACTTGGGCTGCCGATGTTTGTCAAACCAGCGAATCAGGGATCTTCCGTTGGCGTCAGCAAAGTCACCAGCGAAGCCCAGTACCATGAAGCAGTGCGCCTGGCGTTTGAATTCGACAAAAAAGTGGTAGTAGAAAAAGGCATCAAAGGCCGCGAGATCGAGTGTGCGGTGCTCGGTAACGATGACCCCCAGGCCAGTACCTGCGGCGAAATTGTGCTGAACAGCGAGTTCTACGCCTACGACACCAAGTATATCGATGATAACGGTGCGCAGGTTGTCGTCCCGGCGGCGATTGATCCGGTGATCAACGACAAAATCCGCCACATTGCGGTGCAGGCGTACCAGACGCTGGGCTGCGAAGGAATGGCGCGAGTAGACGTGTTCCTGACGCCGGATAATGAGGTCATTATTAATGAGATCAACACGTTGCCGGGTTTCACGAACATCAGCATGTACCCGAAACTGTGGCAGGCGAGCGGCATTGGTTATTCTGAGCTGATTACGCGTCTGATTGAACTGGCGATTGCGCGCCATCAGGCCAACAGCGCGCTAAAAATTTCCGTAAACGATTAAGTGTTACTCTGGCTTATCCGCCGTCTCTTCTTCATCGGGGCGGCGGCGGATAATCAACCCGGCCAGCCAGAAGCTGATGACCCAGGTGACCAGCCCTACCGCATAAGTCTGCCAACCTTTGGCCTCAAACCCCAACAATCCCACCACTCCATTCAGAATAAAAATCAACCCAATCGCAAATGCGTAATAGTGCCAGTCACGGCGGATTTTCACAGGCAGCTTCATGACAACTCCGGCAGTTAAAACGGCATCATCGCATAACCCGCGCGTCGGGTCTGTGGCGTATGCGTTAAATCTGAAATGTTGCGATAGTAATTAAAACGTTACAGAAATGTGAGCGCGTACAAAAATAGATCAACCGGGATCCTTCCCGGGGCGAAATTATCACCTTTCTGATGTTGACAAAGCGGTACAACTGCCAAAATTACCCCGAACTGAGGCCACTGAGCCCATTACTTTGCATGTCAGGTTGTTGTTAAATTGTAAAGAGTACCGGAGGTCTTATGGCTGACTTTACACTGTCAAAACCCTTCACGGGTGCAAAAAAACGTGACGCCTCCAGGCCGGGTAATATTGCTTATGCTGTGTTCGTTCTGCTCTGCTTCTGGGCTGGCGCCCAGTTGTTGAACCTGCTGGTACACGCACCAGGTGTGTTTGAACACCTGATGCAGATGCAGGACGCGTCCCGTCCCCAGGTGGAGATGGGGCTCGGCGTAGGCACGATCTTTGGCCTTGTGCCGTTTATCGCGGGAAGCGCCGTACTTGGCGTCATCGCCCTTGTCCTGCGCTGGCGACGACACCACTTACGTTAATTCTGCACCATGCAGGCTGCCCGTCGATCATCCACGCGCTTTGCAAACCATGCGGTTGTCAGATTGCGGGTGATCTTCGGGCTTTCTAGCTGAATGCCTGGCAACATCTCACGCGCCAGCGTTTTTCCACTCTTCTTCTCCGCCAGACGATACACTTCGCGCCACAGCGTGGTCTGTTCAAACTTCTGACTATCACCGCGTTCAAGCTGACGACGAATATCGCGGTCGCTCATCCCAAGCTGGGGACCGAGTTTGCGAATAGCCCGTTCCGTACTGCCGGTATCACTGCTGCCGTAGAGGATCAGATCGCCATCCAGCGCCAGTTTCACCCCGGTCGCGATGCTGACCGCATATTGGAAAGCCGCGTTGCGGCTGGCATACAAACCGGCGTTGAAATCCGCAAAGCGGTAAATCGGCGCGGTATAACTGGCGGGATAATTCAACAAATGGTACGTCCCGAACCACAACCCACCGCGACGGCTAAACACTTCCTGGCGCACCGTGCCTTCCATTTTCCACGGATAACCGTCCGTATGCTGTTGGGCGAAAGCGACGCTGATTTGCATCGGCCCCCCGGTACGCACCGGGTTCAGGGAACCGAACAGTTTCTGGCCCATTGGCACCATGCCAATAAAGTCGTCAAAAACGGCGCTCAGCTCTTTTTCGGTTCTCACTTTATCCAGCCGTTCGCTGTAACTTTTGCCATTCGGCGATGGGATTTTTAGCGCGGTATGCACCAGCACCGTCGGAATGTGCATGCGTTCGGCGCGCTTATCGATCTCTTTCCAGGCGATTTTACTGAGCCCAGGCACAATGGGATCGGACTGATAGTTAGACTCCTGCTGCGCCACCGCCAGCACTGAACAGATGTTTTCAAGCGTAGGCGCAAGCTGCTGGCTGCTAAATGTCGTGGCAAGATCCTGTGCCCAGCCTTCTCGGTCTTTCACGCTGGCGGGAATTTTCTGACGCACAACGCTCGCCACATCCAGCGGTTGTGCTCTCTCCCGCTCTTTTTCTTTCTCCACTTCTTTCTGCGATACCGGGCCTTGCGTCGAACAGCCAGCGAGGATCAATGCCGCCAGCAACCAGGAAAAACGGGGCACGTAAGACATACCGTTCCTTGTATTAACCAAAAATAGAGGGCACGGGCCGGATCTCCTGCCCATCCAGTTCACGCTCAAAACTGCGTAAACGTTTATAGATAGACATCAGGCTCACCAGCGTCGACCAGGAGGTGATTAAATACTGGAACGAACTGCGTACCTGTTCAAAAACGTTAGTTATCTGGCGCATCAAACCGAAGGTGATGGCCCCGGCGGCAATGGTCGGGAACAGCACAATCAGGCCGAACACCACATCAACCTGCATATACAGAATACGGGCGATGTTGAAATACATATAGTGGAAATAGAGGCGGAAATAGTTACGCCGCACCGCAGAGAACAACTCGCCAATGGTATTTGGTCTTGCACGCCCGGCATCATCTTCACCGTACACCAGCTCTTTGCGGTAGGCCGCTTCCACACGCTGATTTTTAAACTCCAGGCCTGGCAGCTTGATACCGACAAAGGCCAGCAACACTGTTCCCAGCAACGCCCAGCCTACGGCGGCGATAACCAGCCCGTAGGCCACATGCCCGACGATCGGCAGTTGCTGCACATGCGGCGACAATGCCACCAGCACCGGCAAAAACGCAATCAGCGTCATCACCGCATTAATAAAGCTGGTGCCCATATCTTCCAGCGTTGTGGCAAAACGCATCGTGTCTTCCTGCACACGTTGCGCCGCCCCTTCGATATGACGCAAGTGATCCCAGTGCGCCATATAGTATTCGTTCATCGCCGTGCGCCAACGAAACACATAATGGCTGACAAAAAAATTGTTCAGCACCGCAACCGTCACGGCAATTAATGCGATCCACAGAAACACGCCAATCTCGCTATAGAGCTGACCGATGCTCACTTTATTCGGCGCGCTAAGCGCAGTCTGGATCAGATCATAAAACGGTTGATACCAGGCATTGATGGCCACATTGACTTCCACCAAAAACCAGGTGACAAAGATGATCAGCGCGGTGCCTAAAATCGACCAGCGCTGCCAGCGGTGCGGCGAGAGGGTAAACCAGCACAGCGCAAATACGCCTACGCAGAACGCATAATAGGCATAGAACAGCAGATAGCCAGGGGCCCAGAAACGTGCGGCGCTGATTGGCACGTCCGCCGATGCGCCCATTAAACGCATCAGCCAGGCTTCACCGCCTGCCTGCCAGAAAATGACCGCGATAGCGGCCCAGATAAAAGCCGACAAAAAGAACAGCGTCGGCCGGGGGAAGAAGGACTTAAACATCATGCTCTCCTGCTTACTTCTTATTATTTACCACACATGCTGTGTACCAGGATTTTGCACCGCGCTAAAACGCGCTGTGACAAAAAAGCGCCGCAAATGCGACGCCGGATAATCTCTTCAGACCTAAGGGTAACCCCTTAGTTCGTTTGCCATTCGTGAACAATTGTTTCGACGGGTTTCACCCGCACGGGATTGCCCGGTACGGTGAGCGTTCGCCACACGTCGTTATAGTGCTCAATTAACGTTGCCGCCTGTGCAGCCGGGCGGTTAGCCGTGGTGTGAGCATCCTGCGCCACCGTTATCGCATAGCCGCGGCTGGCGCCGTTTTTCAGGGTGGTATCAACACAGTAGTCCGTGGCGCAACCGCACATGACAAAGGCGTCAATATCCTGCTCGCGTAACACGCTTTCCAACTGCGTTTTGTAGAACGCATCGCAGGCAGTCTTGGTGACGTACAGCGCGCCCGCCGGTTGGTTCAGTTCCGGCAACAAATCGAACCCGGCGCTGCCCTCTTCCAGTCCACCCGCTTCGGCATGCTGAATGAAGATCACCGTGTCTGCGGCGGCTATTAACTGGTTGATGCGCGCCACGCACTGCTCGCGCTGAATACGTGGCGTTGCGAACACCCCGTTCTGCATATCCACCACCATCACTACCCGTTTACCTGCCATTCTCTGACTCCTGCTTTCGGGGAAGAGAGAGGTTATCACATGCGCATGCGGGCGCAGTCATAGGGAAAAAATTTCATATTTACCCATCGTTACGTATTAGGGCGAAAGAATACGCTTATTAGGGCTTTGCAACGGGACGCTAAGTAGTATAAATACGCTCTACCTTTCCCATTATTCTGTGGACCCCTTCGTTGAAACGTTGTTTGCTTTTTTCTGCGATGCTGTGCGCACTCAGCCTGACCACCGCCCGGGCGGCGCAACACTCTCCTGACCCGGTTTTTGCTTCGGATATCGTCGATCGCTACGCCAACCATATTTACTTTGGCAGCGGCGCGACAGGAATGGCGATCGTCGTGATTGACGGTAATCAGCGCGTATTCAGAAGTTATGGCGAAACCCGACCGGGTAATAATGTACGCCCACAACTGGACTCGGTGATTCGTATTGCCTCACTGTCGAAGCTGATGACCAGCGAGATGCTGGTGAAACTGCTCGATCAAGGTATCGTGCGTCTGGACGATCCCTTAAGTAAATATGCACCGCCGGGCGCTCGCGTCCCGACTTACCAGGGCACGCCCATTACGCTGGTGAATCTCGCCACGCACACCAGCGCCCTGCCCCGTGAACAACCGGGCGGCGCGGCGCACCGCGATGTGTTTGTCTGGCCAACGCGTGAACAGCGCTGGAACTGGCTCTCAACCGCCACGCTAAAATTCGCGCCCGGTACGCAGGCCGCCTACTCCAACCTGGCGTTTGATCTGTTGGCCGATGCGCTGGCAAAAGCGGCGGGGAAACCGTATCCCCAACTGTTTGAAGATCAGATCACGCGCCCGCTGGGCATGAAAGACACCACCTTTACGCCCTCACCGGATCAGTGCAAACGCCTGATGGTGGCCGAAAAAGGTGCCAGCCCCTGTAACAATACGCTAGCGGCAGTCGGCAGCGGCGGTGTTTACTCCACGCCCGGCGACATGATGCGCTGGATGCAACAGTTTCTCTCGTCGGATTTCTACTCCCGCAACAGTCAGGCCGACCGTATGCAGACGCTGATTTACCCGCGTAATCAGTTGACGAAAGTGATCGGGATGGATGTCCCCGGTAAAGCGGACGCGCTGGGTCTGGGCTGGGTGTATATGGCACCGAAAGAGGGGCACCCTGGCATCATTCAGAAAACCGGTGGCGGCGGTGGATTTATCACTTATATGGCCATGGTGCCGCAGCATAACGTCGGAGTGTTTGTGGTGATCACCCGCTCGCCGCTGACGCGCTTTACCAATATGAGCGACGGCGTCAACGACCTGGTCAGTGAACTGAGCAACAACAAACCGCACGTGGTTCCCGCCTCCTGAGGCAATAACCGGGGCAGGCAGCATCTGCCTTTGCCCCGGTATTTAACAGCGATTTTGGTAAAACAGCGCCCCCTCTTTTCAGTTACAATGGCACTATCTGTTCCACAAATATCAGGCATACCATGACCGATTTAATCACTCGCCCTCGCCGCCTGCGCCAATCCCCCGCGCTGCGCGCTATGTTTGAAGAGACAACACTGAGCAAAAACGACCTGGTGTTGCCGATCTTTGTTGAAGAAGAGCTGGACGACTACAAAGCCATTGAGGCCATGCCAGGCGTCATGCGCATTCCGGAAAAATACCTCGCGCGTGAAATCGAACGCATCGCCAGGGCTGGGATCCGCTCCGTCATGACCTTCGGTATTTCTCATCATACCGACGAGACAGGGAGCGATACCTGGCAGGAAAACGGCCTGGTGGCGCGTATGTCGCGCATCTGCAAAGAGACCGTGCCGGAGATGATTGTGATGTCCGACACCTGTTTTTGCGAATACACCTCGCACGGTCACTGTGGTGTGCTGTGCGACCACGGTGTGGATAACGACGCGACCCTGCTCAATCTGGGTAAACAAGCCGTGGTTGCCGCAGCCGCAGGCGCAGACTTCATCGCGCCGTCCGCTGCCATGGACGGTCAGGTAAAAGCCATTCGCCAAGCGCTGGACGCGGCAGGCTTTACCGACACAGCCATCATGTCTTATTCAACCAAGTTTGCCTCGTCGTTCTACGGCCCGTTCCGTGAAGCGGCAGGCACTGCGCTGAAAGGCGATCGCAAAACCTACCAGATGAACCCAATGAACCGCCGCGAGGCGATTCGCGAGTCGCTGATCGACGAGGCCGAAGGCGCAGACTGCCTGATGGTCAAACCGGCGGGCGCGTATCTGGACATTCTGCGTGACGTTCGCGAGCGCACCGGGCTGCCGCTGGGTGCTTATCAGGTGAGCGGCGAGTACGCGATGATCAAATTCGCCGCGCTGGCGGGTGCCATCGACGAAGATAAAGTGGTGCTGGAAAGCCTGGGCGCAATCAAACGTGCAGGCGCGGATCTGATCTTCAGCTACTTCGCCCTCGACCTCGCCGAACGCGGTATCCTCTGAGTTAGCCCTGCCTTTCGCCCTCTCCCGCCGGGAGAGGGTAGATGTGACAAAACATGCCATTTTGTATTGTCATATGTTCATTGTAATGAAACGTAAACGTCATCTTCTCCCTTTACTGTCTTCGCAAGACGGGAGGAGAAGCCACCATGTTTAGTCTCGACAATGTACTCGACGACCTCTGGCCACAGGCCAGACCCGCACCCTGGCAAAAGAATCTGCTCAGACGCCTGCTTTATGAACGCGAGTTCCAACAATTTGCGGAACGCCATCCCCACCTGAAAGGGCTGGATATGGTTGAGCAAGTGCTTGAACACCTGCAGATCCGCTGCACCGTTCCCGCTCACGATCTTGAACAGATCCCCGAACATGGCCCCCTGGTCATTATCGCCAACCACCCCACCGGGACGCTCGACGGGCTGGCGCTGATGTATGCCGTTTCCCGTGTTCGCCGCGATGTCAAAGTGGTCACCAACCGTATGCTGACCCACCTGGAGCCACTCAGTTCACTGTTCATTCCGGTGGATAACATGGGCGGACGCACGCGTAAATCGTCGCTACAACAGATGGAGAACCATCTGCAACGAGGCGGTGTGCTGATTTTCTTCCCGGCGGGAGAAGTCTCACGCGTAACGCGTAAAGGTATCCGCGATAAAAGCTGGCATACCGGTTTTATCAAACTGGCGAATAAATTCCGCGCTCCGCTGCTACCGGCATGGATCGATGCCCGTAACAGCGCACTGTTCTACGCAAGCGCAATGGTTTCGGACACGCTACCGCTGTTGCTGCTGATGCAGCAGATGTTTCGCCGCCGCAACAGCAACCTGCCGATCAAAATCGGTCAGCGCATTCCCTGGAATAGCTGGCATACGCCGCAACTCTCCTCACGGGAACTGGCCGATAAGTGTCGCAAGCATGTCCTGCGTTTGGGCAAGGGATTGCCCGGCCCCTTCAAAACCGAGTGCGCCATTGCGCGCCCGGAAGAACGGATCACCCTGCGCCGTGAACTCAATAACGCCGAGTGCCTTGGCCACACGGCGGATGGCAAAATTATCTACCTCTGGCAGCGCAAGGGGCAGGAAGATGCGCCGCTCTTGCGCGAGCTGGGACGGCTGCGGGAGATTGCCTTCCGCGCGGTGGGCGAAGGCAGCGGTAAACGTCGCGATACGGATAAATATGACGACGATTACCTGCACCTGATCCTCTGGGATGAGAGCGATCTGGAAATCGTCGGCGCTTATCGCTTTATGCCCACCGCACAGCAGGTCGAAGCCCGCGGCATTGAAGGGCTTTATAGCCACAGTCTGTTCCACTATGACGATCGGATGGCGGACGTGCTGCGTAACGGCATTGAGCTGGGACGCAGCTTTATTCAGCCGCGTTACTGGGGACGTCGTGGTCTGGACTATCTCTGGTCGGGAATTGGCGCATACCTGGCGCGGTATCCGCAATACCGCTACTTGTTTGGCCCGGTGTCAATTTCCGGCGGTATGCCGCCTGCGGCAAGGGATCTGCTGGTGGCATTCTACCGTTTGTGGTTCCCGGCGACCTGGCCGCTGGCCGCGTCACGTCGCCCGTGGCCTGCCACCATGCCGGACGTGCTGGCACAGTTTACCGGTGAGGATTACACCGAAGATCTGACGCGTCTGAAATCGCTGCTTGGCAATCTGGGCTGCGGTATTCCACCGCTGTATAAACAGTATTCCGAACTGTGTGAAACGGGGGGCGTACAGTTTATTGATTTTGGCTGCGATCCGGAATTCAACAATTGTGTCGATGGTCTGGTATTGGTGGATTTGACCTACCTGAAAGCCAACCGCTACGAACGTTATATTGCCGCACATCTCCCCGAGCAGAAAGCCAGTTAGCTACTCGCCTCTCCCTCTTCCTGCCGGAAGAGGGAATATTACCCATGCACCAGACGCAGATGCGCCCGTCGACTATTAAGTCGCGGATTATGCGTAAAAATCACATATAAAATAGGACGCCAGGCCATTATTTCCTCCTTCGTTAAACATACCCGAAAATTGCACTGAATTTTTTTGCTACAAACTAAATTGCCGGACAATTCAGGTCAACTGATTCTCATGGATTACATTTAACATCAGGCTCGTGCCTGAATAATATGCGAAATAGTTCACAAAAAATTATTAAAGCAAACTATAAAATCAACATGTTAAGTTAATGTGAAGCAATTCAATATTTTAAACTACAATAATATAATTAAAGCCTGCAATAAGAATAATAACTTAAGAATATTCGCATTTAATTTGTCTTTATTAGCTACAAAACACCTCCACCTTGTAACAATTAATTATTTTCCTAACCCCGCGGCAATAAATTTACGCTTAAGCAACACATCCTCCAGTCGCGCAAACTTCACCATTGCAGGGCAGCGCGTGCACCAAAAATACGCCTGCAAGCGGGTCAGATTGATTACTCACACCTAACACAATGAATAATAAGACTTCTTTTTTCTGGCACTGCCTTTGCAATCGTTATAGCAAGGTATTCAATGGCGAGGCAGTACACTATGAGCACACAAACAACACTAAAAAGAACACTGGGCAGCTTCCGGCTGTGGGGGATCGCCGTCGGGCTGGTCATTTCCGGGGAGTACTTTGGCTGGAGCTACGGCTGGTCGCAGGCAGGCACGCTGGGCTTTCTGATCGTCGCATTATTGATTGCAGCCATGTACTGCGCATTCATCTTCAGCTTTACCGAACTGACCACCGCGATCCCGCACGCCGGTGGTCCATTCGCCTATGCCTATCGCGCTTTCGGGCCGACGGGTGGGTTTATTGCAGGGTTTGCCACACTGATTGAGTTCGTCTTTGCCCCACCAGCGATCGCCATGGCGATCGGGGCTTATTTGAATGTACAGTTTCCGTCGCTCGATCCCAAATGGGTAGCCTGCGGGGCGTACATCATCTTTATGGCACTGAACATCCTCGGCGTCGGGATCGCCGCGACCTTCGAATTGATTGTCACCCTGCTGGCGATTTTCGAGCTGCTGGTGTTTATGGGCGTGGTCGCACCGGGCTTCTCCTGGAGCAACTTCACCGCCAACGGCTGGGCGGGCGCAGACAGCTTCAGCGGACTGGCGCTGCCGGGCATGTTCGCCGCAATCCCATTTGCTATCTGGTTTTTCCTGGCCATTGAAGGCGCATCCATGGCGGCAGAGGAAGCCAAAGATCCACAACGCACCATTCCGCGCGCGCTGGGTGGCGGTATTCTGACGCTGACAGTGCTGGCAGTAGGAGTCATGATGTTTGCGGGTGGTGTGGGCGACTGGCGTGCGCTGTCCAATATTAACGATCCACTGCCGCAGGCGATGAAAGTGGTGGTCGGCAACAGCAGCGGCTGGCTGCACATGCTGGTATGGCTGGGCCTGTTCGGTCTGGTGGCCTCTTTCCACGGCATTATCATGGGCTATTCCCGCCAGATTTACTCGCTGGCGCGCGCGGGCTACCTGCCGGCAAGCCTGGCGAATCTGAATCGCAAAACCCGCACCCCGCATCTGGCCATCCTCGCCGGTGGCGTGGTCGGGATTGCCGCGATTTTCTCTGACTCATTAATCACCATAAGCGGTATGCCGCTGACCGCCTGTATTGTGACGATGTCGGTATTCGGGGCTATTGTTATGTATATCACCTCGATGGCGGCGCTGTTCAAACTACGCCGCAGCGAGCCGGAACTGGCGCGCCCGTTTAAAGCGCCGCTGTTTCCGTACGCGCCCGCATTCGCCTTAGGCATGGCAGTGCTCTGCCTGGTGGCGATGGTCTGGTACAACACCCTGCTGGCGCTGATCTTCGCCATTATGATGCTCGGCGGTTATATGTGGTTCCGTAAAACGGCGCACGCCCGCGAACGCGCCAGCCTGGATCCGCAACTGCGCGCGATTTCCTGAGGAGTATCAATGTATAAAACCACTCTGGCGCACCGTACCTACCGGTTCGCCAGCCTCAAAGAACTGATGGCAAAAGCCTCCCCGGCGCGATCCGGGGATGTGCTGGCCGGGGTGGCGGCGCAGTCGGCGGAAGAGCGAATGGCGGCAAAAATCGCCCTCGCGGATGTGCCGCTGCGCGATATCCTCGCCACCCCGTTAATTCCTTATGAAACGGATGAGGTCACGCGCCTTATTATTGATACTCACGACAGCGCCGCTTTCGCGCTGATAGCCCACCTGACGGTGGGGGATTTTCGCGACTGGCTACTGGCGGACAGCACTGACACAGCCATGTTGAGCCATGTTGCCCGCGCCATCACCCCGGAAATGGCCGCCGCCGTCAGCAAACTGATGCGCAACCAGGATTTGATCCTCGCCGCCAGCAAATGCAGCGTGATTACCCGCTTTCGTAATACCATCGGTCTGCCGGGTCATCTCAGCGTGCGCTTGCAGCCCAACCACCCGACCGATGATCTGAAAGGTATCGCCGCCAGCATGCTTGATGGGTTGTTGTACGGCGCAGGAGATGCCGTCGTTGGCATCAACCCCGCCAGCGACAGCCTGCCAGTCCTGGAAAAGCTCAATCATATGATGGCGGACATTATTGACCGCTTCGCTATTCCCACCCAGTCGTGCGTACTGACCCATGTCACCAACACCGTGCAATTGATCGAACGCGGTGCACCGGTGGATTTGGTGTTCCAGTCGGTAGCGGGCAGCGAAGCGGCGAACAGCGGTTTCGGCATCAATCTCGCCCTGTTGCAGGAGGCGCACGAAGCGGCATTAAGCCTGAAACGCGGCACGCTGGGCAACAACGTCATGTACTTTGAAACCGGCCAGGGCAGTTGCCTCTCCGCCAATGCCCATCACGGCGTCGATCAGCAGACCTGTGAGGCGCGCGCCTATGCCGTCGCCCGGCATTTTAACCCATTGCTGGTGAATACTGTGGTCGGCTTTATTGGCCCGGAATATCTCTACGACGGCAAACAGATCATCCGCGCCGGGCTGGAAGACCACTTCTGCGGCAAACTGATGGGGCTGCCGATTGGCTGTGATGTCTGCTATACCAACCATGCCGAAGCGGATCAGGACGACATGGACACCCTGCTAACGCTGCTGTGCACTGCCGGACTGACCTTCCTGATTGGCGTGCCAGGGGCGGATGACATCATGCTCAATTATCAGAGTACCTCGTTTCACGATGCGCTCTACGCCCGCCGCCTGCTGGGACTAAAACATGCTCCCGAGTTCGCCGCATGGCTTACCCGCATGCAGATTATCGACACCCACGGGCAGCTTCGCCTGACCGGTGCAAACCACCCGCTGCTGGCTGCATTACCGCAAGGAGCACATGTATGAACGGTCCCGATGCCTGGACACTGTTGCGCGAATTCACTGATGCGCGTATCGCGCTTGGCCGCAGCGGAGCCAGTTTGCCCACGCGCGAAGTGCTTAACTTCGGTCTGGCCCATGCACAGGCGCGCGATGCCATTCACCAACCGTTCGACAGCGAAACGCTGGCGCGCCAGTTACATGAACGGGGGTTGAACACGCTGGAGGCTCACAGCGCCGCCCCGGACAGACACACCTATCTCAATCGCCCGGATCTGGGAAGAATGCTCAGCGACGAGAGCCGCCAGGCTTTGGCGGCGCACCGCCCTCCTGCTCATGACCTGTTGCTGGTCATTGGCGACGGGTTGTCGTCACATGCGGTACACCGTCAGTCGGTGGGACTCATCAGCGCCCTGTTGCCCTATTTACAGACGCTGGGAATCTCGCTTGGTCCGGTGGTGCTGGCGCACCAGTCTCGCGTGGCATTGGGCGATGACATCGGCGAAACGCTGGGCAGTAAGGCGGTTGCGATCCTGATCGGCGAGCGCCCAGGTTTATCCTCACCGGACAGCCTTGGCGTTTACCTGACCTGGAAACCCGAGCGGCAACGCATTGAGTCCGAGCGCAACTGCATTTCGAACATTCGCCCGGAAGGGCTGGGCTACGATGCCGCCGCCTTTAAACTGGCGTGGTTGCTGGAACAGGCTTTTTTACGCCGCCTGACCGGCGTACGGTTGAAGGACGAAAGCGACAATCCCGCGCTGCATGGTCGGGTTACACCACGTATGCCCGCTCACCACTGACAAACCGGTAAAGCGCTTTTAACGAAGCGCTTTTTATTTTCCCCCTGCACACGCGAACCGTTAATCACCTTCTGCCCCCTTCACCTGTTTTACCCCGCACTGCTGCGCCTCTTTTTAACATAGCCCGCCAGCATCCTATGCCAGCCCTGCTCCGCCGGGCGGTCATTTAATGTGGCGGGGATGGCTCAGAGCATCTGCAAATAGATCTTCCGCAGCAACAGGGTGACAGGTCCGGGCTTCCCGTCACCGATGGTCTGCCCGTCAACGGCGATCACCGGCCAGACAAAGGTCGTCGCCGAGCTGATAAACACCTCACGCGCGTTGCGCGCTTCCTCCGGGGTGAAGAGCCGCTCCTCGATCGTCACACCGTGCTCCTCCGCCAGCCGCACCAGCGCTTTACGGGTAATCCCGTGCAGAATGCTGTTGCTGAGCGGGCGTGTCACCACGGTGTTGTCCGCCTGCACGATATAGCAGTTACAGGAGCTGCCCTCGGTGATATAACCATTTTCCACCAGGAAGGCGTCATCCGCACCTTGTGCTTCGGCGAAGGCTTTCGCCATACAGGGCGCAAGCAACTGCACGGTTTTAATGTCTCGTCGCTGCCAGCGAATATCCGGGCAGGTCACGACGCGAATCCCCTTACTGGCGGCGGGATGATCCACCACTGCACGCGCCTGCGTAAACAGCACCAGCGTGGGGGGCGTGTCAGCAGGCGGATAGTGGAAATCACGATCACCGCCATTACCGCGCGTCAGTTGCAGGTAGATGCCCCCTTCCTGTAGCGCATTTTCCACAATCAGCCGCTGGTGAATGTCACGCAGGGCGTGCTCATCCAGCCGTAGCGTTAAACCCAGTTCGGTGCAGGAGCGCACCAGCCGCGCATAGTGGCCGTTAAAATCGACCAGTTTACCGTTAACCACCGCCGTGACTTCATACACTGCGTCGGCAAATAAAAACCCGCGATCGAAAACCGATATTTTCGCCGCCTCTTCCGGCAGAAACTCGCCGTTCACATATACCGTGCGTGACATCACCCTCTCCTTGATTTTCGGCGTCAGCCCCACAGGGCAGGCGTCGGGGGAAAAAGTTCGCTGCCTTCATAATGCAGCCCATGTTCACGGTCTTTCGCCAGCAGCAAAGGACCGTCAAGATCGACAACGCTCGCGCCTTGTGCCACCACCACCGCAGGTGCCATCGACAGCGAAGTCGCCACCATACAGCCCACCATCACCTGTAACCCCAGCCGCCTGGCTTCCGCCTTCAGGCGCAGCGCTTCGGTTAGCCCGCCGCTCTTGTCGAGTTTGATGTTGATCATCTCATAGCAGCCAGCAATGCGCGCCAGTGATGCCACATCATGGCAGGACTCATCAGCGCACAGCGGAACAGGGTGCGGCAGTTGCGCCAGCACCGCGTCTTTACCCGCCGGGAGCGGCTGTTCAATCAGCGTGACGCCAAGTTTGCCAAGCGCAGTGGCCTGGTGCAGGTAGAGATGTTCATCCCACCCTTCGTTAGCATCGACAATCAGCCGCGCATGCGGCGCGCCCTCGCGTACCGCCGCAACACGAGCGCCATCCTGATTATCGGCCAGTTTCAGCTTCAGCAGAGGTCGCCAGGCATTTTCCCGCGCCGCCTGCTGCATCTTTTCTGGCGTATCCAGTGACAGGGTATACGCGGTCTGCAAATGACGCGGCGGCTGGCTGGCAGTGCGTTGCCAGATGGTCTGCCCGGCGCGTTTACACTCCAGATCCCAGAAGGCGCAGTCCAGCGCATTTCGCGCCGCCCCCGCCGGGAGCGCAAGCTGTAACGTGTCACGGGTCATGCCGTTCGCCAGCGCAGCACGCATCTGCTCAATCTGCGCTATCACGCTCTCTACCGACTCGCCGTAACGGGCATACGGCAGACACTCCCCGCGCCCGGTGACGCCATTAACCGTTAAGGCCACCGCTACCACATCCGCAACGGTGCGGCTGCCGCGAGCAATGGTGAACGCCTGGCGCAGCGGCCAGCGTTCATGCGTAACGGAGAGTTCCATTACAGCGCCGCCAGCGCATCGACGATCGCCCCGACACCCTGACGGAAGGGATCCACTACCGGCAGACCGAGGCGTTGTTGCAGCGCATCCATTAACGCACCGGCTTGCGCTTCATCCAGCGCGGCGGTATTGACGGAAATCCCCACAAACCGGGCATGCGGATTGGTCAGTTGCGCCATTTTCAGGCTTAACGCCATGCAATCACTGAGGTCGGGAATCGGGTAATCGACACCGCGCATATGCGTGCGGGTAGGTTCATGACACAGCACCAGTGCATCCGGCTGCGCACCGTGGATAAGCCCGGTGGTCACTCCCGCGAATGAAGGGTGAAACAGTGACCCCTGACCTTCGATAATATCCCAGTGGTCGGCATCGTTATCCGGCGACAGCGTTTCCACCGCGCCAGAGACAAAATCGGAGACCACCGCATCGATGCTGACCCCGCTGCCGCTGATCAGAATGCCGGTCTGCCCGGTGGCACGAAAGGTGGCTTTACCGCCGCGCGCCAGAATCTCTTTTTCAATGGCCAACGCGGTATACATCTTGCCGCAGGAGCAGTCTGTCCCCACCGGCAGCAGTCGCTTACCACTGCGTTTACGCCCGCTGGCAACCGGATAGTGCTGGGTCGGATGGCGTACATCAAACAGTGAGCGCCCGAGGCGATCGGCCAGCGCTTTTAATTCCGGGACATCAGCCAGTTTATTATGCAGCCCGGCAGCCAGATCCAGACCGCTTTCCAGCGCCTGGCTGAGAATAGAGATCCATGCCGGTGAAATAACGCCGCCACGGTTCGCAACGCCCACAACCAGCGTTTTCGCACCGGCTTTTACCGCTGCGTTAATATCCATATCCGGGACATGACAATCGGCATGGCATTCCGCCATCCGGTATTGGCCCACACAATATTCCGGGTGCCATTGTTTAATCCCATCGGCAACTTTCGCTGCCAGTTGGTCGTGCGCATCACCAAGAAAAAGCAGATAGGGCTTTTGAATATTCATTATTTACCGTCCTCAGAATAAGGCTGAACAAAAATAATTAACGCAGAAATAACATTTCCGAAAAAACAGGTAATAAGCTGACTGCCAATACAAAATAACAAGGGTTTTATTATTGTCAATAGCGACAAAAACAGGCGTTATTTACCATATTTATTGCAATTATCTGGTTTTTTATTCTGCTGATGTGTTTATTAAAATCCGCAAAAAACATTTTCTTTTTTAAATCCACTTATGGCCTTAATGGTGTCAAATAATTATTTTGATTCTTCTCACAATGATTGTATTAGCGCACCAACAGAGCGCACACGCACTATTTTAGCGCGCCAAAACAGTGCTATTGCGCCCGTTAAATCTATAAGAAGAATGGATGAGAAAAATCTAATTAATGGATGTAAGGTTGATTTCGTTATTGACAGTAAAATCCTTCGTAATTTAGCGCCATAAATCAAAAACATTATGCGTTATTGGCTATTTCTCCAGGCGCATCGGTATTCATCAGTGTTACGCGGTAATTGATGGTTAAACATAAACAATCAACTGACGGACGGTGAGGTAACAATGAAGAGTTTTTGTGGGAAAGTCTCTTTAATGGCGGTACTGGTCTCTGGCCTGGTGGTCGCGCACAGTGCGCTGGCGGCGGAAGTGAAAATCGGCGTGGTGCTGCCACTTAGCGGTGCACTGAGCGGTTACGGCCAACCGTCGCAAAAAGGTCTCGAACTGATCCAGGGCATTACCCCGACGCTGAAAAACGGCGATACCATCAAACTGGTGGTGATCGACGACAAAAGCGATAAGGTGGAAGCCGCTAACGCCATGCAGCGCCTGGTTTCCAGTGATAAAGTCGACGCCGTCATTGGCGAAGTCACCTCCTCCAATACCCTGGCGATGGTCAAAATCGCCGATGACACCAAAACGCCGCTGGTCTCCTCCACCGCCACCAACGACCGCGTCACCCGTAACCACCCCTATGTCAGCCGCGTTTGCTTCTCCGACAGCTTCCAGGGTGTGGTCGGCGCGAACCTTGCGTCCCGTGATCTGAACGCCAAAACAGCCGCCATCGTATTTGATAGCAGCAACGACTACTCCGTCGGCCTGGCAAAAGCCTTCCGCACGCAATTCCTGAAAAACGGCGGCACCATTCCCATCGAAGTACAAGCGCCGTCAGGCAGTAAAGACTTCAAAGCGCAGCTCTCCAGCGTGAAAGCCAAAAACGTCGACATGATCTACATGCCTATCTACTACACCGAAGGCGCATTGATTGCCGTTCAGGCCAAACAACTCGGTCTGGATAAACCGGTGGTCGGCGGCGATGGGCTGGCGGCGGATCCGGTATTCTTTGACGTGGGTAAAGACGCGGTTAATGGCTATATGACCACCGATTACTACTCGCCCAACGCCAAAGAGCAGACGCCTTCCGGCGAAGCGTTTATCAAAGCGTGGGAAGCGAAATTTAACTCTCCGACCCACACCTGGGGCGCAATGGCGGCCGATGCCTACAACGTGATCGTCAACGCTATGAACCAGTGCAATGACCCACATGACCGTGTGTGTGTTAACGAAAAAATCCGCGCCACCAAAGACTTCCAGGGCGTGACCGGCGTACTGACGCTGAAAGATGGCGATGCGGTACGCAGCGCAGTGATCAACGAAGTGAAAGATGGTCAGCTCGCCTTTAAGACTGTGGTTAATCCTTAACGCAGTGACAGGCCGTTGTTAACAAGAGGTGCTTCAATGGATGGTGCCATTTTTCTCCAGCAGGTGGTCAACGGCATGAGTCTGGGCGGCATGTACGCGCTGATCGCCATTGGCTACACCATGGTTTACGGGGTGCTGCGCCTGATCAACTTCGCCCATGCGGACGTCATGATGGTCGGCGCATTCGCCACGCTGTTTCTGTTCTCATCAATTGGGCTACCCTTTGGGGTAGCCATTTTACTGACCCTCGGTTTATGCGGCCTGCTGGGCATGTTTATTGACCGGGTCGCCTACCGCCCCCTGCGCCAGGCATCGAAAATTTCAATGCTGATCACTGCCATCGGGGTGAGTTTTTTTCTCGAAAATCTGTTCAACGTCCTGTTTGGCGGCAGTTCCCGCTTTTTCTCGGCGCCGGACTATTTCAACAGCACTCAGACCTTTGGGCAGATAATCATTACCAACGTGGCGTGGATCGTGCCGTTGATCACCGTCCTGCTGTTGCTGGCAATCCTCTGGCTGCTCTATCGCACCCGCTATGGTATGGCGATCCGCGCCGTGGCGTTTGACGTGAACACCGTGCGACTGATGGGCATTGACGCCAACCGGATTATTTCGCTGGTCTTTGCATTGGGCAGCAGTCTTGCCGCGCTGGGTGGCGTGTTCTACTCCATCAGTTACCCGACGATTGACCCGTTAATGGGCGTGCTGATTGGCCTGAAAGCCTTTGCAGCCGCGGTGCTTGGCGGTATAGGAAGCGTGACCGGCGCGGTACTCGGCGGCTTTATTCTTGGTTTTACTGAAGTGGTCGCCGTCGCCCTCTTTCCCGAACTGGGCGGCTATAAAGACGCCTTTGCTTTTATGTTCTTGATTCTGGTCTTGCTGTTCCGCCCGGTTGGCATTATGGGTGATGAACGTCTGGAAAGGAGCCGTTTCTGATGCGCAACCCCACAACGACGCTTGCCGCGCAGGGGCGCAATCTGCTGATTATCCTCATCACTATTGCGCTACTGGTCGCCATCAATACGCTGTTTAACGATTACATTGTCCGGGTTATCAGCACCGTTTTCGTCTTTATGATCCTTGCGGTCAGCTACAACCTGATTAACGGCGTCACCGGGCAGTTATCGCTAGAGCCGAACGGTTTTGTCGCCGTTGGCGCGTATGTCACTGCGCTGTTTATTCTCTCCAGCGACAGCAAACTGGATATGTTCGAAATGGCGGCCCCCAGCCCCTTTATTTTGCTGCTGCACGCCAGTTTTCTGCCAGCGTTGTTGATAAGCGGCCTGTGCGCTGCCGCGCTGGCGGTGTGCCTGGCTTTCCCGGTGTTTCGTGTGCGCGGCGACTATCTGGCGATCGTCACGCTGGGCTTCGGGTTTATTATCAAGATCCTCGCGATTAATAATCCGCAAATCACCAACGGCGCGATTGGGCTCAACGATATTCCGCAACAGCCGCATTTGCTGTTCTGGTGTGGGCTTATCGCCCTGCTTGCCACCGGGATGATCCTGCAACTGGTATGGTCAAAGTACGGTCGCATGATGAAGGCCATCCGCGATGATGAAGATGCTGCCATTGCGATGGGCATTAATACATTTCGCATTAAAACCTGCGCCTTTGCCACCAGTGCGTTCTTTGAAGGGATTGGCGGCGGTTTGCTGGCCTCGCTGCTGACCACCATCTCGCCGGGATTGTTCGACTTTATGCTCACCTTCCAGTTGCTGATCATCATTGTGCTTGGCGGCCTGGGCAGCACCACCGGCGCACTGCTCGGCACCATTGTGGTGGTCGGCAGTGGCGAGTGGCTGCGTTTTCTCGATCAACCGCTGTCGCTGTTTGGTCACGATCTCGGTTCTTATCCGGGGCTGCGCATGGTGGTGTTCTCCCTGCTGCTGCTGTTGATCATGTTGTTCGCCCGCGAAGGGTTGTTTGGCAAGAAAGAGGTGTGGCAATTACGTAAAGGGAGCCGTCATGACAGCAAGTAACGTCATTTTGCAGGTGCAGGACATTGTGATGCAGTTTGGCGGGCTGCGGGCCATCGACAAAGTAAGTTTTCACGTGGACGAAGCTGAGATCTTCGGCCTGATTGGCCCGAATGGCGCAGGCAAAACCACCCTGTTTAACGTCATCACCGCCAACTATAAACCCACCAGCGGCAGCGTGACGCTGGCGGGGAAATCCATCAAAGGGCTGAAGCCTAACCAGGTGGTGAACGCCGGCATTGCGCGCACGTTTCAGAACATCCGGCTGTTTAATTCCATGACGGTGCTGGAGAACGTGATGGTCGGGCTGGATCACGCCAGCCGCTACTCCCTGCTGGAAGCGGCGCTGCATATTGGCCGCTATTTTCCGGCCGAACGCGCCGCGCGGGCAAAAGCGATGGAACTGCTGGACTACATTGGTATTGCCGACTATGCCAATGTACAGGCCACCAACCTGAGCTACGGCAACCAGCGTAAAGTGGAGATCGCCCGTGCGCTGGCCACTGCGCCAAAGCTGCTGTTACTGGATGAACCCGCCGCCGGGATGAACCCAAAAGAGACCGAAGATCTGGCCGGGCTGATTTTCCGCATGCGCAAGGATTACCAGTTAAGCGTGCTGTTGATTGAGCATGATATGCCATTCGTTAACGCGCTCTGTGAGCGCGTGATGGTGCTGGAGTACGGCAAGCCGTTGTTCAGCGGTCTGATGGCGGACGCGATCCAACATCCGGAGGTGATCGCCGCCTACCTGGGAGAGGTACGTTATGCTTAGCGCACGCGAGTTAAACGTCTTTTATGGCGTCATTCAAGGGCTGAAAGGGGTGGATATTGACATCTATGACCGGGAGATCGTCACCCTGATCGGCAGTAACGGCGCGGGGAAAACCTCGACGCTGAACGGTATTGTGAACATGGTGCGTTCCACCGGCACGGTGAACTTTCTCAATGAGGATATCTCGCGCAGCCAGACGCACCATATTGTGCGAAAAGGACTGGCGCTGGTGCCGGAAGGCCGAAAAATCTTCACCAACCTGACCATCGAAGAGAACCTGCGGATGGGGGCCTATAACAACCTGGCGAACTTCACCCGCCTGCGGGATCGCATGTTTACCCTCTTCCCGCGTCTGAAGGAGCGACGTAAGCAGATGGCGGGTACCCTGAGCGGCGGTGAACAACAGATGCTGGCAATAGCCCGCGCGTTGATGAGCGAACCGGTATTGCTGATGCTCGATGAACCGAGCCTGGGCCTTGCGCCTAAGATTGTCGGCGAGTTGTTCACCACCCTTCGCCAGTTGCGCGAGGAGAACATTACTATTCTGCTGGTGGAGCAAAACGCCACGGCGGCGCTGACCATTGCCGATCGGGCTTATGTGCTGGAAAACGGCAAAATCGTGCTGAGCGGGGCGGCGCAGGAAGTGTTAGCTAACCCGGAGGTGAAAAAGATGTACCTTGGCGGGTAGCGCCCGGACGGTGCTGCGACCCGGCGTTTTTGGCGTTACGGGTTATCCGCCTCGGTTTTCTCCAGCAACCAGTCGCGGAAATCGTAGCAAACCGGCTGCAAAATGGCGGCTTTATCATACACCAGCGCCATATTGCCGCCCGGCAACCTGGGCGCGTGAACCAGTCGGTGCGACACCCATTCCGCCGTGGCATGCGCCTCATGACACACGGCAAAATCGATCCCTTCACTGCGCAGATCAACGGTGCGGTGAGTGGTGTTAATGATCACTTCCACACCCGGATGATAGTACTCAAACCCCTTCAGACGGGGTAACAGCCACTGGCTGGCGATCTCGGCCGTACAACTGACGGTCACCGTCGTCTGCCAGCCGGAGTCCATCAGCCGCTGCGTCGCCCTGGAAAGTTGATTAAACGCAGGCTGGATTTCACGCAGATAGATCTGCCCTTCCGTCGTCAGCGTCAGAAAACGCGGGCCGCGCATAAACAGCCGCACATTGACCCAGGCTTCGAGTTTGGCGATTTGCTGACTCACTGCGCTGGCAGTAATGTGTAACTCTTGCGCCGCCTCTTTCATGCTCCGGTGTCGTGCTACAGCTTCAAAACAGATCAGCGCCTGCAGTGGCGGTAAGGTCATCGCAGATCTCCGCTTCAGTTCATCACCCTAAACTGTAGCAAAAATACGCGGTTGTCATCCTCCCTGCGCCCGCCAGCGCTACGCCTGTCAGGCGGAAAGAAAGACCTGCGGCGCATCCCCGCCCGGGTGTTCGCCGACCAGCACATCTGCGCCATACCATTTGGCAATGACTGCGCGCTGGATAACCGCTCCCGGTGCGCCCTGCGCCACCAGCTTGCCGTTATGCAACAACAGGATGCGGTCCGCCCACAGCGCGGCCAGATTCAGATCGTGCAGCACGGCGCAGACATGCAGTTTTCCTTTCTGTGTGAGCCGCTTCAGCAAGCGCAATAACTGCTGCTGATGGTAGAGATCCAGCGCCGAGGTGGGTTCATCCAAAAATAACCAGCCTTCAGGGGCATCGTCACGCCAGAGTTGCGCCAGGCTGCGCGCCAGTTGTACCCGCTGCTGTTCACCGCCGGAGAGGGTGGTATAACGCCGTCCGCGTAACGCATCGCAACCGGTCAGCGCCAGCACCTGCTGCACAATGTCGCGTTCGCCTTTTTGCCCCCAGGGCGCACGCCCCATGGCAACAATCGCCTCTACGGGCCAGTCGAACCCCGGTTGCGTGTGCTGCAACATCACTGCGCGATGGCGGGAGAGTGCCGCAGGCGACCACTGGCTGAGCGCGCGCCCGGCAAGCGAGCACTCCCCCGAAGCCGTTGGAAGGTAACCGGTCAACAAGCGTAGCAGCGTTGACTTTCCTGCACCGTTAGGGCCAATGAGCGCCACCCTTTCACCGCAAGTCAGCGTTAACGACACATCCTCAATCAGTTGCCGTGCGCCAACCTTCAGGTGCAGATGGGTGGCGGTTAACGTGTTATCCACGTGCAGTTCTCCTTTGTCGGAAGATCAGCCACAAAAACCAGGGCGCGCCCAGCAGGCTGGTGAGCAGACCCACCGGCATCTCGGCAGGCGCTACCGCCGTGCGTGCGACCGTGTCGGCAATCAGTAACAGACCGGCCCCTGTCAATAACGAACCCGGCACCAGCCCGCGGTGATCCGGCCCCAGCCAGATGCGCATCAGATGCGGCACCACCAGTCCGACAAAGCTGATAATGCCGCTGATCGCGACGGCCGTGGCCACCAGCAGCGCGCTGCACACCAGCAGTAACCGCTGAAGCGCAGGAACATTGACGCCGAGGTAGTGCGCCTCTTCCTCCCCCAGTTGCAGCAGATTAAGCGGCTGCGCCACCCGCCAGATAACCACCGAAGCCGGGAGGATCAACGTCGCAGCAACCCCCAGCGTTAACCACTCTGTCTGCCCGAGACTGCCCATTCCCCACTGCGAAAGTTGGCGTAGCTGGGCATCGTTGCTAATCCAGGAGAGGACGCCCACGCCCGCGTTACACAGCGCATTAATGGCAATCCCCACCAGCAACAGGCGCGACAGCCCGCTCTCCGCTGTTTTGCTGAGCAGATAAATCACCACCATCACCGCCAGACTGCCAATAAATGCTGCCAGCATCGGTGCGTACAGCGCGACCAGCACCGGAACCGACACCGGCAGCACCAGCCAGCACGCCACCATCAGCGACGCGCCGCCGCTGATGCCCAGCAACCCCGGATCGGCAAGCGGGTTACGAAACAGTCCCTGCATCACACAGCCGGAGAGCGCCAGCGCCGCGCCGACCAGCAACGCCAGCAGCACGCGCGGCAGGCGGATAGTCAGCCAGATCTGACGCAGCCCCTCATCCCCCGCAGACCACAAGCTTGCGAGCGGCAAGTGCATCGCCCCCTGGGTGGTCGCCAGCATCGTCAGCCCCAACAGCAGCAGAAGCAGTCCCCAGAGTATGCGGGACACGGCGCGACTCATTCTGGCGTGTGCTCCGCTTTACGGCGCAACTCCAGCACCGCGTGCGGCGTACTCAGGCCAAACCCCAGCAACGCCGTATCATCAATGATCAGCGCCTGTTTATTGCGCCCGGCGGGGGTTTGCGCCAGACCGGGCAGCGCCCAGAGGCTCGCTTCACCGCCCATACTTTTCACCCCGTCGGCGGAGATCACCACCAGGTCCGGTTTGCTGGCGATCACCCCTTCCTGCGACAGGGCGCGATAATGGGCAAAGCCCTGCATCGCATTCTGCAAACCTGCCGCGCGGATAGCGCCGTCCGCCGCCGTCTCCTGTCCGGCAACCATCGCCCCCATGCCGCCATGACTGAGAATAAACAACACCCGCTTATTCACCGGCTGCGCGGGCAGTGCGGCAATCTCCGCCGCCAGTGTTTTACGCACCGCGTCGCCTGCGGCGGTGCGCCCGATGGCCGCCGCAATCACCGCGACTTTTTTATCGATATCCGCCAGCGTGTAGCCGCCCGGCACAGAGACCACCCGGACATGGTTCTCCTGCACTTTTTGCAGCACCTGCGACGGCTGCGCCTGGGCGCTTGCCAGCACCACGGTCGGGCGTAGCGAGAGAATGCCTTCCGCGTTGAGCTGCCGCAGATACCCCACATCCGGCACTGTTTGCGCCTGCGCAGGCCAGGTGCTGGTGCTGTCGCGCCCCACCAGTTGCGCCTGCGCGCCCAGCCCGTACACAATGCCGGTGACGTCGCCACCAAGGGAGACGATTTTCTCTGCCGCCGCGCTGACCGCCAGCGGCAGCGCTAACAACAACATCAGTACTGTTTTCATGCTGCTTTTCCTTTGCCGATCAGGGCATCAATCTGTGCCCGCCACTGCGCTTGTTCCGGCTGACCTTCGCTGCGCTGACCATACAGTTGCGCTATCTGCACGCCATCGTCGGCGAAGAGCTCAAGGCTGGTGACATGACCGCCGTCCGTCGGCTTGCGGGTGACCCAGCATTCGGCGATCCCCGCGTCGCGTAGATGCAGGGTGAAGGTTTCGTTGAAAATGTTGATCCACCCTTTCATCGGCGTCAGCTTCTCCAGCACGCCGGTAAAAATCTGTACGCAGCCGCGATTCCCCACGAAGATCATGATTTCATTGCCGTCCTGCAATACGCTCTCCAGCAGGGTCGGCAGCGCGTCATTGCTGACCTGGCAGGCCAGATCGTCGCCCACCAGCCGGAACGCCTGCTGACGAGAGAGGTTGTACTTTTTCAGTAACCCGAAAAACTGGTGGACATCGGTCATCGCCCGCCACGCCTGATCCAGCGCGGTGGCGTCGACGGCGTGCGCATACTGAGTCGCTTTGGCGGCGACGATCGTCAACGGCTGCGCAGAGGTGGCGCGAAAACGGCTGAGCACTGCGTCCCATGCCGCCATATCGGTACGCGCCGTGGTGTAAACCTTCAGCAGCGCATCGCCCTGGCGGTCGAAAAACTGAATACTCTGGCGCTCGCCGCGCGGGCTTTGTTCGCAGAGGTGAAACACGCTGGCCCATTCACCGAGGAACAGACGCAGATCGAGCGCACGCGGGTTGAGCACCAGCCCGGCGTGTTCGCTGATATGTTGATGGGTAAACTCGCCCAGTTGCTCGTGTACCGCATAGTCATTGCGGCAGATCGATTTGATCTCGCCCACCGGTTCCAGTGCCGCGAGGATGTCGCGCACGTCGCCCGTCAGGCGCACCGCATCGTGCCCGACGCGGGAGTGGGTTAATTCCGCTTCACTGATCGCCATCTCGCTGGCGATGTCACGGGCGTATTTTGCCGGTTCTTGCGTTTTGATGGTCTGATACTGACGCCAGATGGCGGCGAAGTCGTGTGCAGATGCAGGCATAAACATAGCGTCCTTTAGGATGTGAAAAACCCCGGCAGCGATACCGGGGAGAAACGTTAACGGTGGAGACCTATTCGCCCGGGCTGCCCGAGCGATAACATCGTCTTAGAAGTCGACATTGACGCCCAATTGCCAGGTGCGTCCCGGCATCACCGCCAGCGCTTTATCGTAGGCATTCTGGTTGGTGGACTCTTCCTGAGTACGGCTGTTCAGGTAGTCCCAGTACTTACGATCGGTGATGTTGTAAACGCCGCCGTTAACCTTGACGTGTTT
Organism: Kosakonia oryzendophytica; assembly: GCF_900094925.1. Lineage (GTDB taxonomy): Bacteria > Pseudomonadota > Gammaproteobacteria > Enterobacterales > Enterobacteriaceae > Kosakonia > Kosakonia oryzendophytica. The sequence goes on from NZ_FMAY01000003.1 coordinate 321,875, forward strand.
CGCCACCTGCCAGTACGCCGTCCAGTCCAGCAGACCGTAGCCCGGCACGCGCATATACTCGACACTGGAATCCCCCAATGCACCGCCGGTATTGGTGTAGGACTGGCGGTTGGTGGCGGTCGCCTGCTTGCCTTTGACAAAGGTGGCGGTCAGCGCAGTGCCGTAGCGTTTTGCCGGATCATCCCAGGCAACGCCGACGATGGCTTTCATTGGCGCGACGCTGTCGAGATCGACGTATTTGTCGCCGGAGTAGCTGGATTTGGACTTCCCTTGGGTATAGCCGTACGCCAGCGTGGCGCTCAGGCCGTTCAGTTGTTCGAACCAGGTGCCAACGTTGAATTTCGCGCTGACTTCACCGCCATAGATAAAGGCCTTGTCGCGGTTTTCAGCCTGATAAGTGGTGTAGATATTGGAAGGAACGTTGGTGAATTTATCCGGGTTGCCTGAACGGGTGTAACGGGTATAGGCGATAAAGTTTTTATAGCTGTTGTAGAACAGCGCCGTACGCAGCGTTACCCCGTCGGTGACGTCGCCCTTCATGCCCCATTCCAGGTTGTTGCTGGTTTCGGTTTTCAGATCGGTGTTGCCGATCAACGCATACTGCCCACGCCCGGCATAGCTTGAACCCAGGTTCCAGGAGCCGTACAACTGACTGGCGTTCGGGAACTCCGCCCCGCGTTTATATTGCAGGTAGGTCATCAGGCGCGGCGTGAGGTCGTACTGGAAGGTCAGCGACGGCAGCAACTGGGTGTCTGAATTTTTACCGTACAACGACGAGACGGACGACTCCGTCAGCACGCTGCTGTTGGTCGTCAGGCTGGAGAGGTTATCCGGTTTAGTGGACTGATGCACAACGCGCGTGCCCGGAATGATGGCGAAGTGGTGGCCATCTGCATCGAAGTTAATCTGATCCTGCACGAACGCGCCCACGGTGTAGCTGCGGCTGTTCGCCTCCGGTTGCATGATCACACTGAAGGCGCTCGGTACCGGCGACTGGCTAAACGGGCGTTCGGTTTTGCTGGTGCTGGCGTTAAAGCCTGCGCTCAGATCATGACGACCGAGCGTTTTCGCCAGCGCATTCTGAATGCCCCAGGTGTCGGTGTCATAGTTGGAGTAGACCGTCTCCATGCTACCGGTGGTGCTGTCTGGCATCCAGGTGCGGTCATGCGCCTCGGTGTGCTGGTAGTAGACTTTGCTGGACATGCTATCGAGCCAGTCGTTCATTGGCGTCCAGTCATCTTTCAGGCTAACGCCCCAGCGCCGGGTCTGGCTGGTTTGCTGCGCATCACCGAGGATCGTGCTGCCGCTGCTGTTCCAGCTATCGTAGTGGGTGTGGTTGGTCTTGTGGTAATAATCCAGCGTCGCCGTCAGTTTGTGCGCCTCATTGGGCTGCCAGATCCCGGAGGCCATCATCGCATCGGAGTGCCAGTTCGCCGGATAAGCGTCCAGAGTGCCGCTGTTGTTGCGGGTCTGCTGACCGTCGCGGCGGCTGTAGACAAAAATGCCGCGCAGAGTGTCGTCCCCGGCCGCGCCGGTTATGCCGTTGTGCCAGCTACGGTCTGCGGAGTCGTAATCGCTCTGATAACCAAAGTAGGTCTCTTTCCCCTGACGCAGATAGTCGTCGGCGGATTTCGGTTTAAAGGAGACGTTGCCGCCAATCGAGGTGTTGGCGTTATCCGTTGATGTCGCGCCGGACTGAATATCAACGCTACCGTACATATACGGATCGATGTAATCGCGGCCAATGCCGAAAGTGTTCAGACCTGCGCGACTGACATAGCTGCGGCCGGTGGCATCGGGCTGAGGGATCCCGTCAACATCAATGCCGACACGGTTGCTTTCCAGACCACGAATGTTATAGCCGGTGTAACCGCCGCGATCGAAGCCGCTTTTCCCGTTGCCGGAACCGCCGCTGGCGCCGGTGGCGCTGATCAACGGCTCATAGCGCATGATGGAGCCAAAATCTTTCGCGCCTTTATTTTGCAGATCCTGCGCGCTGACCGAATGGTCGCTCCCGGCTTTTAATACCGGCGCAGGCGCTGTGACGACCATCTCTTCAGCGGTATCTTGCTGGGAGTTGGCGGAAATTGCGGGGGTATCAGCCGCACTGGCGGAGGTCTGATACAGTGCTGCGAGTAGTGAAGTCACCAGCACGCGCTTGCTAAAGCGAGGCCGGGAAAGTTGCGATGTATACATAGTTTTGCAAGCCCAGGTGTTATTAGTATCAGGCTCACTGCTTACTTCCAGTCGTACGTGGAATTGTGCCGTGTCCGCACCCGACACTGATGGCCAACTCTCATCTTATTGAGCCAGATAATAATGATAATAATTATCACTTGCAATAACTTAATTATTCTTCACATTCCTCCCCATAGATTGCCTACAATGGTTGTCTATTACGCGCTTACGGTGACGATAAAATGAGCAAACCCATCATCACTCTGCATTACTGCTCCCAGTGTAACTGGATGCTACGCGCCAGCTGGATGGCGCAGGAATTACTGCATACCTTCAGTACCGATCTCGATGCGGTCACCCTGAAGCCGGGCACCGGTGGGATTTTTGTTATCGATATTGACGGTCACGTTATCTGGGATCGCAAGCAGGATAGTGGTTTCCCCGATGCAGCAGAATTAAAACGCCGCGTACGCGACTACTGCTTCCCGGAAAAACCGCTGGGCCATGTGGAGAAAAGCATGTAGGGAGGGATAAGGCGCAAAACAGCGCTTCGCGTCTCAGGCCCGTTGAAGTTCCCTCCTTTGCTAACACACAGAAAATAGCCTGTTGCGTGGGCAACAAAAAGGTCGCCGTAGCGACCTTTTTGTTACTTTTTCACCGGTTGCGGCTTCTTATCGCCGGACTCGGGTGCGTTGTGTGGATCATCTTTTTCAACTTTCAGCACAGGATCCTCCTTGTTGCCTTCCGTCTTTTGACTATAGATGCCCGCAGCGAAAAGAAGCCAGGCGGCAGACAAAAAAAACCGCTCAGACTGAGCGGTTGCAAGTGCGACACCAGGGTTTGGTAAATTGTAGAACTGCATGAAATATAAACATTTTTTGGATAACTTCAAGGCAATCACCATGAAAAAAATCATTCCCAAAGATCGTTATATTTCACTACAACAAGTTGTTTTATAACGATATTCTTGTAAACATTTTGCAAATAATTAGCAGACTCATTGTGAGCAATAACCAGGCAATTGCATACCTTCAGACACAGAGCGGATTTCCTGCTCCTGAGGGTGATTTTTCGCTATTTCTCCGTAAAGGAATATCGCGCTGTTATGGCGAATTATCTTCTTGCTGCGTCTGTATCCGGTTAGCGATTTTGTCAACCAGACGCTTTTGGCGTGGGGTAAGATGAAGGGATACGGCTGCCTCATTAATAGAAATAAGCGTTGATATCATTCTGTTAGGGTCGATATACAGAAAATTCTCACACCCTTCGATGGGCATTATCTCACTGGGGTTTTCTTGTTTATTTTCTCTCATCATTCTACTCAGGTATTTATTTCATAGCACAGCAATGTACACTTTGTGCTAATGAGCAATAATCTTTGCAAAAGATTACCGTCACATAATATTATGCAGGTCGCCATCTATTAATTTCACAATAAAGAATCAGTTAACGAAATATCACATTCAACATAACGAGATAAACGAGCCGTTTCCGACCCGCTTGTTATTCACATACCATTTTAATGATGACTGACTACCATAAGTCACTATCAGGACTCAGATTTACGGCCACCACCATGACTGTTTTTGCCGCCTTTCTTACCGGCTTCGGATGCACGTTCGGGATCATTTTTAAAGTTGCCCCCGCTGTGCTGTCCACCTTTCCGTCCTGCTTCAGAAGCCTTTTCACGATCTTCTGCGAAATTTCCAGAACCGCCTCTATGTTCCGCCATATTATATCTCCAGTGGGTATTTTACTTGTAACCGAAAAAGTCATTAAGTACTTTAATCGATCGCGTTAGAGATTTAAGTTTGGTTGCTAATGAAAATTAGTCAACGGCATTCATAAAATTAATCATAATAAAAATTACGCAGCTTATTTTTACATTTAGATGCATATGTTGCATTTAAAATAAAACTTATATTTATAAAGGGGTTAAACGTCGATATATCTTCTAAAGAAATAATCAAAAAATGTTATTTATTTCCGCAGAATTTACCGAAGCGGTAATTCTGAACGCAGGGAGAACGCACGATTCTCCCTGCCACATCGATCAAAACAACGCGTTAACCACCATAAATCCCAAAGCCGTCATCAAAATCGCTCCTACCACATGCACCAACACGGAGGTCATTGCCCACAGATAATCCCCTGTTTGCAGCAATGCAAAGATCTCCAGTGAAAATGTTGAAAAGGTCGTCATGCCGCCGCACAAACCGGTGGTAATTAGCAGTCGCCAGGTGGGATCAAGATTCGGCTGCCGGGTAAAGAACGCCAGCGCGCCACCTATGATTAACCCGCCAAGCAGATTCACCAGTAAGGTGCCGGGTGGCAGATTGGGAAACAGAACATTCAACCGAATGGAGAGCAACCAGCGGATAACGCAGCCCGCAGAACCCCCGATCATCACAGCAAATAAAGATTTCAGCATGTTTTCCTCATTAATCGTGCGAATGATGGAGACATGCCGGGAGGGGAAAATTTAAAACGCCCGACATGCCTCCGTTAAAGAGTCATATCAGGCGTCATCAGCTTCTCAGGGAAGCGGTTGGGTAAGGTGGAACGCCATCACCTTAGCGCGCATTGTTGACGATTTTCACTTTCCAGGCAAGCGCAGGGCGTGCAGTAAGCGTAAGGAAAATCGCTAACGATTTTCTCTGTGTTGACATAGGCGGCAAAATCAATTGTTATATTATAACATTTCATTTTGTCACAAAGGATAACCAGGGACTACACGATGATCATGAAGAAATCCGCGTTCTTACTCGGTATGGGCATGTTGCTTGGTAGCGCTCAAAGCGTTGCCCACGATCACCATCACGGTAAACCGCTGTCGGAGGTTGAACGCAAAGCCAGCGAAGGCATTTTTGATAATAAAGAGGTAAAAGACAGAGCGCTGAGCGACTGGGATGGTATCTGGCAATCGCTGGAACCTTACCTGCTCAATGGCGATCTGGATCCGGTGCTGGAGAAAAAAGCGAAACAGGGTGACAAAACCGTTGAAGAGTACCGGGCTTATTATAAAAAAGGCTACGCGACAAACATTGAGATGATCGGCATCGAAGACAACGTAATCGAATTTCACTCTGGCAATACGGTGAATCGTTGCCGTTATGATTACGCCGGGTACAAAATCCTCACCTATGCCTCTGGTAAGAAAGGCGTTCGTTACCTGTTTGAATGCACAGACAGCCAGTCAAAAGCGCCAAAATATGTGCAGTTCAGCGACCATATTATCGCGCCGCGCCGGTCACAACATTTCCACATTTTCATGGGGAATGTCTCACAGGAAGCGCTGCTCAAAGAGATGGATAACTGGCCGACATACTACCCGTACAATATGACCAAGGCGCAAGTGGTCGAGGAAATGCTACATCATTGATGTTTCCCGGCGGGCGGTAGACGTGCCACCTGCCGGGCTGTGATGGCGTTACCGCGCATCACTCTATTTGCGCATCCACTTTAATGATCGCCTGACAATCTTTTTCGCGCAGCCCATAAACCTCTGCCAGACCGTTCTCGCCGCAGCCTGTCGTGGCTAAATCCCGTAATGCGGCTTGCGCATAGTCGTAGCCATTTTCAGCCAGCAATTTCTGCGCCTCGTCGCCAAGCGTCGTGCTTGTTGCCCCGTTGCTCATTGCATCCAGACCCGCGTTACCAATCGCGCCCTGCTGAATAGCAGCCCTGATGGTTGGACTCGTCGCCAGTTCAGGCCAGCCATTAATAAAATCAGCCACGGTTTTGGCGTGTGAAGTGAAAGAGAGAAAGACCAGAGGAACGATGAAAAGAGTGCGTTTCATATAACCTTCTTACTTTTATTATTTGAATGCCCATCATATTCCGTGCCAAAGCCAAAAAACAATTATCCCTCTCATTGCACGGCTTTATTCCATTCTTTTCTCTGTCGCCACTGCACCACACTGAGACACTGTGGTGTGCTCTACTAACGCCAATTGTCGTATCCCGTCACACTTCGGCGGTGGATTGATTTCCCCCTCAACGGGCTGTGATAGTATCCATCACGTTATTCCTGTCCACACTCACCGAGGCTTTGATGCTGGAGAATGTCATCATCAGATAATCAGCGTCCCGACCTGCACAGGCCGGACTGATTATCGCTGCGCTTAAACCTTACGCGAACACCTGCGGGTGTTGGCTCGTTTTTGCTCATGATGATGAACAGGTTTTCAGTATGAATTTATCCCGTCCGGAACAACGTACCTTACACGTTCTCGCCAAAGGCGGACGCATTGCGCATATCCGCGATGCATCAGGCCGTATTACCACCGTTGAATGCTACACCCGCGAAGGATTGCTGCTCAGCGATTGCACGCTTGCGGTGTTTAAAAAACTCAGGAGCAAGAAGCTGATCACGTCGGTGAATGGTCAGCCATATCGTATCAATCACACCGGACTGAGCCATGTTCGCGCCCGGACAGACAACCAGTAAGGAGCACAGGTAAAAAAGCGCCTCTTGTCTGAGGCGCTTTATCTTCCCCGCTGTAGAACCTGTCCCCCTTTCACAGTCATCTGCGGATAGCCGATTGTGACTAATCGATAACGCGTTTTTTATGACAACGGCCTCACTGAAAAGAGAATGTGCTGCGGGCCCCCTGTATCCAGGTCGATAATGTGTGGCATCGTGCGACAAACATCGCGAACACGGGATCATCTGTGGATTTACTTTACTCCGCGCCCCTGCTGACTGGAGTGGCTAAAGTGGGATAAAAGTATTCCCGACATAGACCAACCCGGGTCACGGTGCCGGCAGCACAGTCACATTGATGAAGAATTGAAAGTCGAAAACTCACCAGCATGGAGTTTCAATCCCCTTCCCGCTTCGCGCATCTGCGTAAAAAAGATTTCGGCGTTACCATTTATGCCTGGCGTGAACAACAACGAATAAACCGCGCGCGTTGACTTATCCCGTCAAGGTTATTACCCATATTTAAAATTGTTCAATCAGTGGGTTATGGCGACCCGGTCTATTTCACTTAAATATTTCGCAAACATAATCGCATCCCGCCGACGGAGTATAAAATGCGATGGGAAGATGAATAATTTGCCTGGTAATCAAACACTGAAACCGGGCGAACGCTAAGCCGATCCTTATTGCTGTTTGCCATTGGGATGGGCGTAGCGCGTATGACTCTCATTCGCGAGAGCTACGCCAAGCCGTTTCCCCTCCACGTCCACACCGCCCGCGTGAAGATTCACCCCGTAATATGACGCCAGATCAAATCTGTACATACCGTTACACAGCAACACTCATCATCTGTGAGGCGTCTGGTATATAGTGTCGTGAACATAGAGGTCGGTTTGCTGTGAAGATAAAAAGCAACAAACTTTAAACAAATAAATATTATGCTTTCTTAATATTATAATGAAACTTAAAAATACACTCTGCCTACATATCTCGATGGCGGCCCTTGCCATCCTGTTTTTATGTGTTCACCCGCTGGTGAACAGCTTTGATCCGCCGCTTACATTTCAGCCGTTGATTAAATCAATGGCAGGCACACAAAAAGAACAAGCTGAAAAAATAGCCACTATTTCTCATGCATTACAGGGCAATGCGATTTTTTTCATCGGCGCTTCTGAAGTCGCCACCTCAGAAGATGAACATTACGCTGTATATAATTACTTTAATAATGATTTGCATCGTCCGGTGGTCGCATTTGGTGACAGCTTCGATGATAGTGTTACACATTTTTTACTGTTCTCACGTTTTAAAAACGACCTTAATGCAAACAGTAAAGTGGTGTTGTTACTTTCACCGGACAGTTTTTATTCATTCGGCGTTCCGCCCGCTATTTTTGCAGATAATTTCCCGGCCCCCGTGTTTAATCCATTAATCCAGGATGAGCAAGCGCGCCCCTTCCTGGTCAATTACTTACGCAATATTGATAAAAAAGAGATCAGCCATTTAACCTTTTCGCAAATGAAAATTTATGGCTGGCACGCGGAAAATATCTGGCAGGAAGTGAGTTTCCAGTTTGCTAATTTCTGCACACTGATTAAAAACGACTGGCTGGCAATGCTACACATTGAGCCGGAAGAGACTCAACCGTGGCCGCAACACCCCACATCCGTCGTAACACCGGACTGGGATAAAGAGTTGGCTCATGCCCGCGAGCTGAACGCATATCGTCAGCAAAGCGCCGCCACGCTGTGGATGGACAAATCCATTTATGAACCGGGCGAAAAACCGGAAGTGTGGGATGACTCACCTGTCGTTCCGGCACAAATACAGGCGTTTGAAGCCACTATCAAGTTATTGAAATCGCGCCATGTTCAGGTCGTGGTCATTATTGATGCCATCAACCGGCGGGCCGTGCAGAACCCGGAACTGGTGCAGCCCGCCGTGACTCAGGCAACGGCAATTCTGCAGGCAAATCAGATCCCTTACCTCGATATGTACTCCATGCCTTATCAGGAGGGCTGGAACTGGGATCGCCTGCACCCAACCGACCTGGCATGGGTACCGATGGACCGCTTTATTCTGGAGAGTTTTAAATGATGAAAAATGCTATTCGCCTTTTTTTCCTTTATCTCCTGCTGGCGGTCACCATCATCGCGTGGTCTTCGGTGGATGAGAGCATGAGTTTGAAAGTGCATTTTGAATATCAAAAGTTCTGAGGAATGAATGATGTACAGCTCCGGAACGTTTTTTTTATACCTGTTCTCATCGGCGTTGATCTTCGCGCTGGTTAACCGCGTATTGCACTACCGGTTGACCTATTTATCCGCATTTTCCGTACTGGCCGCGGTCGCCTGGGGCTATATCTTCCAGGGAGATTACGCGGTTCCCGTCGCGGTCTTCTTCAGCTTTTACGCCATTGTCACCTTAAAAGAGAAAGGCTGGTTGAAAACCTGGCAGGCAGTCACCCTGACGCTGCTGCCGCTGCTGTTGGTGAAACTACACCTTAACAATCACTGGGGCATGATCGGCTTATCGTTTATGACCTTCCGCGCCATTGATGTTCTGCTGTACCGCAGCAAAAAAGATGGCCGTCATTTTCTGCACTATTTCTGCTACCTGTTTATGCCATTTATTATTCTGGCAGGTCCCATGTATCGCTGGCGGACCTGGGTGACGGACATTAATAAACCGGTATTTAGCCTGACCCGTGAGCAGTTTTTAACGGCAATGGAGCAAATTTTTACCGGCATCGTGCAGAAGTTTCTCTTCGCAATGCTTATCGACAACCTGGTGATCCAGTCGTGGAGCCATCGTCCGTTTACCCTCAGTGTAGGGGTGGTGATGTCGCTGGCTTACAGCGCCTATTTGTGGTTCGACTTTGCCGGTTACAGCAATATGGCGATTGGCGCCGGGCGCTTGTTTGGCCTGAATATTCCGGCGAACTTCAATATGCCCATTCTGGCGAAAAACCCGCAGGATTTCTGGCGACGCTTCCACATCAGTCTCTCTGAATGGCTGAGAGACGTGGTCTTTATGCCGATTTATATGAACTTAATGAAGCTCGACTTTTTCCGTCAGAACAAAACGCTGGCGCAGAACATAGGTATCTTCTGCACGCTGTTTTGTATGGGAGCATGGAACGGGCTCGAAAGGCACTATGTTATCAGCGGCGCGCTGTTTGGCGCTATTTCCGTTGCGCACAACATGCTTCAGTGGTCAGCCAAACGCAGCCCGGCGCTGACCACCGGGTTACAAAACCCGGTGGTTATCTTCCTGGGCCGCATTTTAACGCTGGCAAGTGCTGCGGCTTCTCTTTACATCTTTAGCGGAATGTCACCTCTATGAACCTTCACACCGAGCTTCAGGAATTGCAGGATTTCCTGCGTGCGGCATTACTTGATCCCGCGAATCCACAGCAGTTGGCCATCAGCGGCAGCGATGAAGCCCTGACCTGGCAACAGCTTACCACCGCCGTGACAGACTGGTCACAACGCTTACAGCAGTGCCAGTTACCCGCCGGTACGCCAGTGGTGCTGTACGGCCACCAGCAGGCGGAGTTCGCTGTGGCCATCTATAGCTGTCTGCTGCATAACATTCCGTATATCCCGGTGGATTGCATTTATCCGCAGGAACGGCTGAAAGAGATATGCTCGCTGGCAAGCGCGCCGTGGTACTACGACATTGCCACCCGGCAGTTCGTGGCGACCGGTGAAACCGGCAAACCACTCGAAGAGCAGGATCTGGCGTACATCATGTTCACCTCCGGCAGCACCGGCAAACCCAAAGGTGTGCAGATCGGGCGCGAAAGCCTGTGGCACTTTATGAAATGGGTTCGCCAGGACTTTTCACTGCCGCCGACGCCGGTGCTGATGAACCATGCGGTGTTCAGCTTCGACCTCTCGTTGATTCCGCTGCTGGCGAACCTGGCCACTGGCGGGCATATCGTACTGAATGCGAAAGAGGATATTGCCGCTGACAACTGGCTCGATCGCCTGAAAAGCAATCAGGTTTCCGTGTGGGTATCCACGCCTTCCTTTGCTTACCAGCGTCTGCTCTCGCCGCAGTTCAACAGCGAATACCTGCCCGACCTCAACGTGTTCGTGTTTATTGGCGAGGTGCTGAACAAGGCGTTGGTCAAACAGTTACGCCGCCGCTTTCCGCAGGCCAAAATTCTTAACTCCTATGGCCCAACGGAAGCGACCATCGCCACAACGGTGATTGAAATCACCGACGAGATCCTGAACAGCGAGAACGATCTACTGCCGGTTGGCACGATGATGCCGGACTCGAGAATGGAAATTACCCCGGAAGGCGAGCTGATCATCTGGGGTAAAAATGTGATGCGCGGTTATCTCGGGCTGCCAAAAGAGAACGCCGAGAAGCTGCTGCACCGTGAGGGCGAAGCATTCCGTGGCTACAGAACCGGCGACCTGGGCTACGAAGATGGGCTGCTTTACTGCCAGGGGCGTAACGATAGCCAGATTAAATTGAATGGTTACCGTATCGAGATCAACGAGATCGAAAACCGCCTGCTGGCAATGTCCGGTATCAGTGAAGCGGTGGTTCTGCCGCTGATGAAATCCGGCGGCGGTGTGCTGCGTATTGCAGCATTCTGTGTAACGAAGCTGGCACCGGAAGCGATAAAAACATCGCTCTCGAAGGTGATCCCGCCCTATATGGTGCCTTCGCAAATCATTATCAAAGACGCTTTGCCGCTCAATCCCAACGGCAAAATTGACCGTAAGCTGCTGGACACTCATGCCCGCACGAACTGATGATTCAGGAAATAGAGATGGAACAAGAAATTCTCGCGCTGTTTGAAAAGATCTTATCCCGCAAAGTGGGCTTTAACGATGAGCTGATTGAGTCCGATATCCTCGACTCGATTCTGGCGGTGGATATGGTGCTGGAAGTGCAGGATGTTTATGGCTGCATGATCCCGCCTACCGAAGTGGCGACCGTGCTGAAAACCCCGGCGGATCTCGCACACTTTATTGAAGAGAACCGCAGCTAAGCACGCGGGTAGCGGCATATTTTCACCCGATACAAAGACCCCGGCCCACCGGGGTCTTTTTTTTGTGTAAACAGGCGGAATTGACTGCTGTTTAGGGTATGGCTTTATGCCCTGCTTTACGCTACCCGCACCAGTTCGGGAGCTCATATTTTCAGTGCAGCCGCCAGGAAACTGGAAGTGAGGTGTTCATCAGCGACGCTCGATCCGGCTAACATTATCCGCTACGAGTGACGGCTATAATGGCGACACACAAGGATGAGACATTAACGCTAACGACAGCCATTATGCGAAACTTAATCAATGAAGATCATTTTTTTGAAAATTTAGAAACGTCGACAGAACTGGATTACGTTTTACGCGCAGGAGAAGCCGTCCCGGAAGAGGGATTAGCTATCAAACCACATATGCATCTGGAGCATGAAATTATGTGGTTCCATAAAGCGCAGGGCAGTTACAGTATTGGCAGTGAAAAATTCGCGATAAAAGACAATACGTTAATTTATGTTAGCCCATTGGTACTCCATGATATGGCGCTGGAATACACCGACGATCATGAGCGTTTTCTCTTTCAGTACGATCGGGCTGTACTCAACAGATTAAAATATCCAATTCCCTCCATGAATCCACACATTGGAATCATAACTCAACCCAATGAATTGTACGCTGAGAGAGTACAGTTTTTATTCAAGTGGCTGGCACAGGCGCATGAAACCGAACCTTCAACAGACGACATCAACCCGGTAATGATCCTCTTACTCAATACTGTTTTTCAGTGTGCCTCCAGCGCACAGGCAATATCACCGGAGAAAGACAATCTCTCATTATTTGAAAAAATGATTAATTTTATGGAGGAAATGGAAAAACGAACCTCTTTGAATATCAGTTTGCATGAAGCCGCCGACACTGTAGGCCTCTCTTCATGCCATTTCTCCCGGACGTTCAAAAAAATCATGCATATCAGCTTTAAAGAGTATCTGTTACGCAAGAAAATCGCCCGCTCCGTCGATATGCTGCGCAATACCGCGCTAAGCATTACCGATATCGCTTATCAGTGCGAATTTACAGATGCGGCATATTACTGTTTTCAATTCAAAAAACTCATTGGCGTTACCCCGAAAAAATTCAGGAACCATAGCCTCACCAGCGTGCAACTTCACAAAAACCGCTAATGAACGGTTTGATACCTCTTTCTCACGTTTTTACGTTAAGTGTGATCGTTACGGCCATGCTGGCGCAAAAAAATTATATAAAAAAGCCTCGTCGATACATTTTTTATGATTAATCAGAATTACCTTTTCATCAGGTAACAGAGTTGTTCGCGTTAACGCTATTTTAGACTCCTTATGAAAAGGTATAGTTATGAATAGAATCGGATTCAAAGAAAAGATTGGCTATGGAATCGGCGATGGCGCATCGAATATTATCTGGCAAACCATCATGCTATTCATGGCCTATTTTTATACTGATGTGTATGGGCTTAGCGCTTTTCATATGGGCACTATGTTTCTTTTCGTCAGGGTATTTGATGCGTTCGCCGATATCTATATCGGCTATATTGCCGATCACACTCAAACCCGACATGGTCAGTTCAGGCCTTATTTATTATGGTTCTCGTTACCCTTTGGTATTTTTGGCGCATTAACCTTTTACACACCCGAATTAGGTGAAACAGGTAAAATTATCTATGCTTATATTTCTTATACGACTCTGTCCATCTTCTACTCACTGGTAAACGTTCCATACTGCGCATTAATCAATAATATTTCCCAGGATGCAAAAGAAAGGGTGTCAATTCAGGCATACCGTTTTGCTTTCGCGGCGTTAGGCGGCATTATTGTCTCCGTTATAGCCCTGCCTTTAACGAAAATTTTAGGCAATGGCGATCTGCAAAGAGGCTACTTCTGGGCCATGATCATCATGGGAGGCCTGAGTACCGTGCTGTTCTTCGCTTGTTTTTCCATGACCAAAGAACATCACCGTAAAGAGATCGACAAAACGCGGAAATTTAGTGGCATTTATAAAGAACTGTCGGTTCTTATTAAGGATCATAACTGGCGATGCATCTTTGCACTTAACATCGTGAGTCTTATCGCCGGGATATTAAAAACGGGCGGCGCCATGTACTTTGTTCACTATTATTTGAATCGTCCCGATTTAACCAGCACAATTTTATTAGTCATTCTCGGCACCCGGTTTGTTGGCGCGGTGTTCACCACTTCATTATATGGAAAATTTGATCGGTTAGTGTCATACAAAACGTCGTTACTTCTTCAGGCCGTCGTCCTGGTAGCGCTGTTTATGGTTCCGTCTGAATACATTATAGCAATCTGCATTATCATCAGCGTAATTCATTTCATCGACGCGAGCTCAGCGCCGCTGCAATGGAGTCTGCTGAGCGATATTATCGATAATGTCGAGAAAAAATCGGGAATATCGCTTAGCGGCCTGGTTTTCTCTACCAATCTCTTTGCCATTAAAATTGGTATTGCGGTTGGCGGCGCGATTATCGGCTGGTTACTGACCGTTGGCGGTTATGTGGGAAGTGCCGCCGTACAGACGGATATGGCCGTCCTGGTCGTCCGGCTGATCTTTACGGTTATCCCTGCTATCTGTGTTGTCATGATGTTTTTTATTATGACCCACTATCGAAACGATCCTGTGTATACCGAACCGGCGACAACCATGGTGTAAGAACAAAATACAGTCGCTAATTTAATCATATTTACCTTGTAGGGAGTCATTTATGACAACAATTACTAACCCGGTAATTCCTGGCTTTAATCCTGACCCATCCATTATCAGAGTCGGAGACGCGTACTATATTGCCACGTCGACATTTGAATGGTTTCCCGGTATCTGTCTCTATAAATCCTACGATTTAAAAAACTGGCAACGGATCGCCTATCCGCTTAATCGGAAAAGTCAGTTGAATATGATCGGCAATCCCGATTCTGGCGGCATATATGCGCCCTGTCTGAGTCATGATGGTGGACGTTTTTATCTCATTTTTACGGATGTGAAAAATGTCGCGGGGCGTTTCTGGGACACCAATAACTATATGGTGACCACGGATGATATCGAAGGCGAATGGTCTGAGCCTGTTTATCTTCACAGCCGCGGAATTGACCCGTCTCTGTTTCATCATAGCGATGGCACCAAATGGCTGGTGAGTATGGAGATGAGCCATATGGATGGCGGCGAACCCGGCTTCCCGAAATGGAACGGTATAATTATTCAGCAATATGACGAGCAGACGAAAAAATTAGTGGGCGAATGCCGCAAAATTTATGCGGGTAGCACGTTGGGCATCACTGAAGGCCCGCATATTTATGAAATCAACGGTTGGTTTTATCTGTTAACCGCCGAAGGCGGGACGTTTTACAATCATGGCGTCACGATAGCGCGTTCACGTCATCTGTTTGGGCCCTATGAAACCGATCCTGTCGGCCAGATGATGACGTCACGTTATGACTGTCGTTTGCCATTGCAGAGAGTCGGGCATGCGGATTTGTTTGAAAACAGCATTGGGGAATGGTTTATCGTGCATCTGTGCGGCCGACCGCTGCCATCAAAAGGACGCAGCCCAATGGGTCGTGAAACGGCTATTCAACAGGTTTACTGGAGTGATGACGGCTGGCTACGGTTGGTGAATGGTAAAACAACGCCAGAAATGACGGTGCACACACAACTGGAAGAGCGTGCATGGCCTGCCCCCCCCGTACGGGATGAGTTTGATTCACCAACGCTCCCGCTGCACTATCAGTCATTACGCATCCCATTAAGCGAGGATATGTGCACGCTCGATGAGAGAAAAGGATGGTTGCGTTTACGGGGCCATGAATCGTTGAGTTCACACCATTATCAAAGTCTGGTAGCCAGAAGACAGACGGATTTTGCGTTCACCGCGCAGACCTGTGTTGATTTCAACCCACGTTCTTTCCAACAGATGGCCGGCTTAGTCTGTTTTTACGACACCACAAATTACATTTATTTGTATCTCTCCTGCGATGAGAGCGGAGAGCGAACCGTGAATTTGATGGTCAATGACCTCAACAGATTCTCGATGCTAACCGGTGAAGGCATAAAAATAGCACGCGAAGGCTATGTTTATCTTCGGGTTAACGTACAAGACGACCGGGCTAATTATTACTATTCTCTGGATGAAGAGACATGGATCCCGGTAGGGGACTATGTGGAATACAGTAAACTCTCCGATGAATATTTCAAAGAAAGAGGCATCGAGCGTTTCACTGGCGCGTTTGTAGGAATGTGCTGTCAGGATTTTACCGGCGAACATCGCTATGCAGATTTTGACTACTTTCACTATGCAGCGAATAACCGGTAACCGGCTCGGGCAACCAGAGTAGCGTTCAGAAATAAGCCTTCCCTACGAAACCAGCTATCGTGCGGAAGGTTTTTCCACTTTATTCAACCTCAGATTTAAACTGGCGAGCGACACCCGTGTTGGGAACAGGAGGGATCGCATGCATGAAAGGATAATTACGCATCATGCCTTGTCATCACGCAGTATTGCCTCTATCCCGGTAAGCTCTACCGCACGGGAAAAGTACCACCCCTGAGCACAGCACTCCGGCAAATTTTCTTTAAGGAACTGGTATTGCAGTTCATTTTCAACCCCTTCGAACACCACTATTCGCGGCATATTCCTGAACATACCAATCAAGCCGGGAAGGATATGCTTATTGATTGATTCGGTGCCGATAGAATCGGTTAACGATTTATCAATCTTTATTTCATCGACATCAAGTAAGGATAACCAGCTCAGATTCGAATAGCCGGTCCCGAAGTCATCAAGGGCAAAGAGAATGCCCTGCGATTGATAAAATTCAACAGACTGCTTGATCTCTTCGATACTCGCACTTTGTCTCTCGGTGATTTCCAACATGAGAGAACCACCGGAAATCCCCTCTTTCTGCATGGTGTTGACCAGCGTTTGACGAAACAATTCAGAGCAAATATCAGAGCAACTGACGTTAATGCTGAGCGTTATAGCATGTTCCTGTAAAATCGACGCACACTCTTTTATTGAATTCTCAACAACATACAACCCAATTTTATTTATTAAGCCATTTTGCTCTGCGAGAGGAATGAAGATATCAGGGCCGATATTCCCCACTTTATCATCATTCCAACGGATCAGCGCTTCAATGCCAATGAGGCTGTTATTTTTCACCCGATAAATAGGTTGATAAACAAAATGCAATTTTCTGTGGTCTATTGCATATTCCAGCCGGGAAAGCAACGACTGGTTTTTCTCAAGGTTATTAATAATAAGCGCACTGACAAGCAGGCCAATCACCAGTGAAATACTTAACAAGAAAACCAGTGCATAAACATTACCGTAAAAAAAGAAAGGAAGTTGCGTTCCAGCGATAACACAAATGTCATTTACTGAATTACAGGCTCTTATCAAAATAAAAGATAACGCTTGTTCTCTTCCATGTTCTATGGCTTCAAGCTTGTTAATATCTTTTCCTATCCTGAAAAAATGAGACTCATGATTATTATCGCCGACAATAGCATTAAAATTCATCTTATCCGCATCTTCCCAGAAGCGCTGAAAAGCAAAAGGCGATACGGTAATGGCAAAATTATCGGTATAAAGGATATCGGCAGTAATGCCCTCCTCTATCATGGCATCAAAAATCCAAGTATAACCCGCCCGGTCAACTTTATTTCTGAACACGTTCAGCGAAAGAGGAACAGTAAACTTGCCCCACAGCGCTGAGCAGATCACCCTGTCGTCTTTGATGTATGAGATATCTTTGATCAGCGGGTATGGCCATAAGCGTTTTCTGAGGGAATGCAAATACTGATCGCTGCACGGACTGTAGACAGCGAATTCATTGCGCAGAGCATCAATTTCCTTCACCTGCGAGATGAGACTATTACTTCGTGTAAGTATCGATTCGGCATATTTTTCTAATTTTTCATGGACGTATGCATAGGAAATGATCTGCGCAATGCCATAAAAAAAGATCAACGATAGCGCTAATGTCATTATGGATACAGACACTCTTTTTTTTAGAATTCTTATCAATTTTGACACCTTGCGGGCAGCCCTCTGCCCGTGCTTCACGCTTTCTGAATGTTGATGACTCCATCAGGCAGAAAAGTCGAAATCATCATCCGTTTGCCCGTTCTTTTTCATCTACATCATGCAACATCAACACTACTTGCTAGTGTTATCGGCGGTTTGGATAGAGACTTTAAAAATGACAAATAAAAGCGTTATTTTGATAAGGCGCTAAAATGCAGAGGATAAATTCAGTAAAGAATAAATAATCAGGCAAAGCGTTTAGTCTTTGGGAATGTTGAGACTAACACGATGCAGAACCGGCAGGAAAGATGCCGGCTTCCGGTCTGGCGGCATGAGGTAAGAGTGATTAACGTTGTATAACATTCTCAATTATTTTAGCAATATCAGTCGGGTATACCGTTTCCGTTGTTTCACTAAGCTCGTTTACATTCCACCAGCGATGTTGATGCATAACCGCTTTTTCATGACGACTCCAGCCCTCACGGCTTATATCACTGCCATCAACCTTTACCCAATAAAATTGCTCTATGGCCAGAACGTTCTCTCCACTGGGTAGTAACATTTCAAACGTTCGTTCCGCCACGCTTTCCCCAATAACGTCCCGGATAATCCCGGTTTCTTCGCGAAGTTCTCTTAACGCAGCATGAGCAAAAGACTCATTCTGTTCAACCCCACCGCCAGGCGTCGCCCAGTATGCACTCCCGGCTAAAGCATCATCCGTGTGCACGAAACGGAACAGGAGTACCTGACTGGCCGGGTTGATAATCAGTAGTCGTGATGCCTTACGTGTTCGCATCGAAAAATCCCTTTATGAAAGGCAATAGTCATTATTTGACCGGGCTTAATATAACAAAACTCCAGCCAGGGTTCTATTCGTCATTTCCAACCACATACTTTTCATTGTTAAATTAGCCTTTAAAAAAACAGCCTAATTTACCCGTTATAAAACCACATCATTAAAGATGTTATATAATTTACCCCCCAAAAAACATCGTTAACTGACACAGTTTCACAGCCATTTAAATTTATACTTTTTTTACTTCACCCATTTTATTCTTTATGTGTTTTTTATATCAATGTGCATTGCCGTTTTTTATACTCCTGCTGTCGCCGCCAGGCTTAGCTGAAAGATAACAATGAACACGATGCTGAAGTTTCCACTTTTACAGAACATCCGCACGCTTTTGACATTATCACAAACGTCCCAGATTGCTGACGTTGTGTCTAAAGAAAAAGGAAATGCTGAGAATGAATTCCAGCGCGAATTTCAACAAGAAGTGCAAACCTATCTTTTACACTATCCGGCAACAAAACACGTTGATATCTATCTGAACGATATCAACGGAACATTCAGAGGAAAGCGAATTGCCGTCGGGGATCTCTTTTCTGCGGCAAAAGGGTGTTATTTCCCGCAATCTGTTTACTCAATGGATCGGGAAGGTAAGGTGGTCTGCTCTACAGCTGATCAGCAGGTTCTGGATGAGCCCGACCGGGTTTGCCTGCCGGTAAAAGGGACATTGCGCCCCTCCGCTTACGATACCCAGGAGAACGCCCAGCTTTTGCTATCCATGCAGGATGCCAGCGGCGCACCGTATGCGCTTGAGCCGAGGGTGATTCTGGAAAATGTTGTTCGCCGGTTCCATCACCATGGTTTGTATCCGGTGATCGCACCGGAGATTGAATTTTACCTTATCGACAAGCAGACTCAGGCAATGCGCAGCCAGGGATGCTTCCACATGGCCGTCCCTTCTGCGTACGCCCCCTTCATCGAGCGCCTGGAGGAGATGGCGGCTGCGCAGAATCTGCCATTAACGGGGATTGTCAGCGAAGCAGAGCCTGCGCAATTCGAGCTTAACCTGCGCCACTCTCATCAGGTTGTTGAGGTCTGCGAGAATGTCCTCGCGCTACGCAGATTAACCAGCGTGATCGCTAATGAATTTGGCTACAAGGCCAATTTTATGGCGAAACCTTTTTCCCTGCTTGCTGGTAATGGCTTGCATTTTCATATCAGCCTGAATGACAGACAGGGTAATAACCTCTTTGCCTCTCCTGCCAACGAGTTGAACGAGATGACGCGCCTGTGCCTTGCCGGACTACTTCATCTTATGCCTGCGTCGCTGGCGATAATGGCTCCTGGTGTCAACGCTTTTCGCCGCCTGCGCAGAAACCTGGACGAGCCCTTGTTTAGTTCATGGGGTTACAACACGCGTTCCGCCGCATTACGCATTCCCTGCTCCAGCGAAGAGAATCGTCGCATCGAGTACCGACTTGCTGGCGCTGATGCTAATCCTTATCTGGTGATGGCCACCATCCTGACCGGCATACTGTATGGTCTGGAGAATATCGATGGTGATTCAGTGGATGATATTCTGCGCGAAGCCCCACCTTTACCGCTATTTCAGCACCAGGCAATCGCCGTTTTTCAGGAATGTCCCTATCTGCTCGACAGCCTGGGGCAAGCATTTTCCCGGCAGTGGATCCACAGCAAACTGGAGGAACTCACCCTATTCGAAGGCATTGTTACGCAAGAAGAAACGGCGATTTCGTTCTGATCCCCCGTTTTACTTTACGTCACTGCCAATGCCAAATGTGAGGGGATGATATCGCGGTTTATTATGCTATCGAAGGTTCAGGACACGCAGGAATAATAAACCGCTGACCAACTTATATTGGCTGGAATTTGTAGTATCGCCAGAGTACGATGTTTTTAATCTTTACTATAAAAGAGACAATACCATCGTCTCTGGCTTAAAAGATTCTTTCAGTTTAATTACTTTTCAGAACCGGATACTTTGGCAGCAAAAGAAATTTTCTCCTTCATCCATATAGTCATATCACGGAGTAGTGCCATTGCACCTGCTTTATCTTTTGTTAACCCCCAAAAACTCAATGTGAGGTGCCGTTCATTCTTTGAAAAAGAAACGCCAGAATCTTCAACACTGGCTGTTTTAATGAATTCATCTTTTTCGATTAGCGAATCCACTTCATTTTTAAGTGAGGATAAATCAGGATATTCATTAATGCTTATTTCACCATTCACATAAAACTCAATTCCAGTATCTTCTTTGGCCGGACGGTAGACTAACGTGATATACGAACTGCCATTTCCCCACTCAGCAGGTTTGTAGTTTAATGCTTTATAATCTCCAGCCCAATTATTAACACTTCTGACAATAGTGCTATCAGGTAAGATTTTTGCGACAACATCTTTGCCCTCCTGGTACACCGCGTCCTCAAAGAAGGCAAGGAGTTCTTTCGCTTTTAAAAGACGTTCGAAATTATGGGTAATGAAATCAGATTGTTCGTTATTCATAACGCTGCTCACTTTATCTTCACTCAACGCTAACAGATGTGATAAAAACTCTTTATAGAAGAAAAACCATTTATCTACTGATTCATATACGATGTCTTTACCTATCCGGGATAATGCAACATCAACTAACTCAGAGTAAGTTATCACCTTCCAGTCACACAATACTGGGTACTTATTCGTTGCCGGTTTCAAAATACACTTATAGATATTCTGATCATTATCAGTAAGATTTTCCAAACAAGATTCATAAACCTCAAATGGATTCTTTACTTCATGGTAAACTTTATTTTCAATGCCAATGATAAAATCGTCATGAATAATAACAATATCAAGCCGTTCGCCATTCTCGCAGGCAACTTCTCGTTGTACTCGTAGCGATGAGAAATCTATATTATCAACATCTTGCCCAAACAATTGCAGTAAAGCTTTTAATAACCAGGGTTGGATATTAGGATCTAACCCCATAAATACAGACATGATATCTGAAGTAGGATTCTCCAGATAGCCAGAACCGCCTATATCGAAAAAATTTGGTTCAGGAGTATCCTTGAACTCCATCTCTTCTACTTTTGTTAAAAAAGCGTCAGAAAGAATAGTCTCATACATTTCCCTAAAGCTCTCCAAAATTACGTCCTATAAAATCAAACTGGATTATCTAACCGATAAAATTATCCCCAATTTATTTCTTGTGGATATGGCTATTGTTAACAATCGCACAAAAAAGCGTTTAATTATTCTTTATCTGAAATTTTTAGTGAAACACGGGAAGGAAAACAGTCAAATTGAGGATAGAACAGTTTCCCGGCAAAGGCTCCGCGAAAGCGAACAGTAAGCTCGTCACGCTCCACTGATTTGATCAAAGAAAGAACGATGTCCCTCAGCCTGATGGCCGAGAGGATTGCATCAGTGTTTAAATACGCGACAGCCCCATACCACCAGCGCAGCAATCACAGCAGAGAGACCAAGCTCGATGAGCAGTAGTTTGGACTCATAGTCGTCCATTGCGACTTCACCATCTCCTTCAATAGGGATATAACGCATAAACGTTTCGTCCACCCAACGATCAGGAATTAAAAAGAACACCGCAATCAACACGACAATAAACAGGATGATTTTCATCTCACACCCCTGTGACTAACTTCAGGAAAACCACGAACATCCAGACGCCCCTAAGCCATCAGACCCTCTACACCACGGGCAGGCATGATAGAGATAAAACCCAGGCTGATGCAAAATCAAATTGCCGTTGTCCCTATGCATACCACCAGGCTGATACCCGAAGAGACGAAAGGGGTTATGTGTTGAGTAATTTGGAGACTTGGGAAGAGCTTGAAATGGTGCCGATAATAGGAGTCGAACCTACGACCTTCGCATTACGAATGCGCTGCTCTACCAACTGAGCTATATCGGCCCTGCGATGCGTTCACGAGCGTGAACCACGGGGTAGAAGGTTAAAACTAAGAGGGTGATGCGTCAATGCCCTTGAGAATCAAACGGCTACTTTTGCATCACCCTTCTTCAATTAAGCACGAATGGTATCGTCGCCGAAGCCCACCCACTTATAGGTTGTCAGCGCTTCCAGCCCCATTGGGCCGCGTGCGTGCAGTTTCTGCGTGCTCACGGCCACTTCCGCGCCCAGGCCAAACTGCCCGCCATCGGTGAAGCGCGTGGAAGCATTCACATACACGGCAGAGGAGTCCACTTCATTCACAAAGCGATTCGCATTGCCCAGCGTACGGGTCAGGATCGCATCAGAGTGCTGGGTGCCGTGCTGGCGAATATGCGCGATGGCGTCATCCAGATCGGCAACGATTTTCACGTTCAGATCCAGCGACAGAAACTCATCGTCGTACTGCTCCGCCTTCACTGCCTCAACTTTCGCCGGACCGTTTTGCAACAGCGCCAGCGCCTGTTCATCCGCATGTAGCGTCACGCCGCTTTCCGCCATCTGCTTGCTCAATGCAGGCAGGAAAGTTTGCGCAATGCCCTTATGCACCAGCAGCGTTTCGACGGTGTTGCAGGTGCTAGGACGCTGAGTTTTGGCGTTAACAATCACCTTCAGCGCGGGCGCGATCTCCGCCGAATCATCCACCAGAATATGGCACACGCCAATACCGCCCGTGATCACCGGGATCGTCGACTGCTCGCGGCACAGCTTGTGCAGGCCTGCACCGCCGCGCGGGATCAACATGTCGATGTACTTATCCATGCGCAGCATTTCATTGACCAGCGCGCGATCCGGGCTTTCAATCGCCTGGACAGCACCCGCTGGTAAACCGCACTCTTCCAGCGCTTGCTGGATAACCTTCACCGTGGCCGCATTGGTGCGCCAGGTCTCTTTGCCACCGCGCAGGATCGCCGCATTGCCGGTTTTCAGGCACAACGAGGCCACATCAACGGTCACGTTAGGACGGGCCTCATAAATCACGCCAATCACGCCCAACGGCACGCGCCGACGCTCAATGCGCAGGCCACTGTCCAGCAGACCACCATCGATCACCTGGCCGACCGGATCCGCAAGCTTACAAACCTGGCGCACATCATTAGCAATGCTGCTTAAGCGCGCCGGGTTCAGCGCCAGGCGATCGAGCATCGCATCGCTCAGCCCGTTACGACGGGCTTCCAGCAAATCCTGCTCGTTTGCCAGTAAAATCGCTTCCGACTGGGCTTCAAGGTAATCGGCTATTTTTTCCAGCACGCGGTTTTTTTCGCGGCTGGAGAGCAATGCCAGCTTATACGATGCTGCTTTCGCAGCGATGCCCATCTGTTCCAGCATACTTCTGCTCCTTAACGGGTGATCATATCGTCGCGGTGGACAGCGACGGGGCCATACTCATAGCCCAGAATGGCGTCAATCTGCTGCGAGTGATGGCCCGCAATACGGCGCAGCGCATCGCTGTTGTAACGGCTAACGCCGTGGGCAATGTCGCGGCCTTCAAGATTACGAATACGGATCACTTCACCACGGGAGAAGTTGCCTGTCACGCTTTTAATGCCTTTTGGCAGCAGCGAACTGCCGCGCTCAAGAATGGCGGCGGTAGCGCCTTCATCGACGGTGATCTCGCCCGCCGGCGGCGCACCAAAAATCCAGCGTTTACGGCTTTCGAGGGGAGACTCCTGAGCGTGGAAGCGCGTGCCCACGGCGATGCCTTCCATCACATCACCAATCACGCCCGGTTTGCTGCCAGCGGCAATAATGGTGTCGATGCCCGCGCGACACGCCACATCGGCAGCCTGCAGTTTGGTGCCCATACCGCCCGTGCCAAGGCCAGAAACACTGTCGCCGGCAATGGCGCGCAGCGCATCATCAATGCCATAAACATCCTGAATCAGCTCAGCATCGGGGTTATTACGCGGATCGGCGGTAAACAGTCCCTGCTGATCGGTCAGCAGCAGCAGTTTATCCGCACCGGCGAGGATGGCCGCCAGCGCAGAGAGATTATCGTTATCGCCCACTTTAATTTCAGTGGTAGCGACGGCGTCGTTTTCGTTGATCACCGGCACGATGTTGTTATCCAGCAGCGCGCGCAGGGTGTCGCGGGCGTTGAGGAAACGTTCACGGTCTTCCATATCGGCGCGGGTCAACAGCATCTGACCAACGTGGATGCCATAAATGGAAAACATCTGTTCCCACAGTTGAATCAAACGGCTCTGCCCTACCGCCGCCAGCAACTGTTTAGAAGCGATAGTCGCAGGCAGCTCCGGGTAACCGAGGTGCTCGCGCCCGGCGGCAATCGCGCCGGACGTCACAATTACAATACGATGCCCGGCGGCATGCTGCTGCGCGCACTGGCGCACCAGCTCCACAATATGGGCGCGGTTCAGGCGACGGGAACCGCCTGTTAAAACACTGGTGCCGAGTTTTACCACCAGCGTCTGGCTGTCACTCATGATTCTCTGCCGTTATAAGGAAAATATACGATAACTGAATGTAATCAGACGTTGTAACAGGACTCAAGGCGCTTGCCAACTGCCAGTGTAAATAGCCTCGCGTTTGTTGCGCGGGATCAGCAAGCCTAACGGCAGGATTTGACACTTTTATGGCAAACACAAAAAAACATACATTTTTAAAAATATTCTGAATTTGTCATAAATCTTTAATTTCGCAGCGTTACAACCCTTCCTGTTTTTTCACGGGGCCAAAAGACCCAGCGAATATTAGCGCGTTTGTTAAATCAGGAATTTAAAATGAAGAAGAGCACTCTGGCATTAATGGTGATGAGCGTTGTCGCATCTGCTTCTGTTCACGCAGCAGAAGTGTATAACAAAAACGGCAACAAACTGGACGTGTACGGCAAAGTCAAAGCCATGCACTACTTCAGCGATGATACCACCAACGACGGTGACAAAACTTACGTGCGTTTCGGCTTTAAAGGCGAAACCCAGATTAACGATCAGCTGACCGGTTTTGGTCGCTGGGAAGCTGAATTTGCGGGCAACAACGACGAAACAACGTCAGGTCAGAAAACCCGTCTGGCGTTTGCTGGTCTGAAAATCAAAGATTTTGGTTCTCTCGACTACGGTCGTAACTTGGGCGTGCTGTACGACGTAGCCTCTGTTACCGATATGTTCCCGGAATTCGGCGGCGACTCCCTGGCCCGTACCGATAACTTCATGACCAAACGTACCACTGGCGTTGCGACTTACCGCAACACCGACTTTTTCGGTGCCATTAATGGTCTGGATATGACCCTGCAATACCAGGGTAAAAACGAAAACGGCCGCAGCAGCGTCATCAAACAAAACGGCGACGGCTGGGGTACATCTCTGGCCTATGACTTCGGCGGTAGCCCGGTTACCCTTATCGGCGCTTATGCTAACTCTGACCGTACCAACGCACAGAACACCATGGCGCTGGGTCGCGGCGAGAAAGCCGAAGCCTGGGCAACCGGCGTGAAATACGACGCAAACAATCTGTACCTTGCCACCATGTACGCCGTGTCTTACAACATGACACCGGTCTCTTCTACTCGCGGCTTTGCTAACAAAGCGCAGAACTTTGAAGCCGTGGTTCAGTACCAGTTTGACTTCGGTCTGCGTCCGTCCCTGGGCTACGTCCTGACCAAGGGCAAAGACATGGAAAACGGCATTGGCGACGAAGATCTGGTTAACTACATCGACGTTGGCGCGACTTACTACTTCAACAAAAACTTCTCTGCGATGGTTGACTACAAAATCAACCAGCTCAAAGACGACAACAAACTGGGTCTCGCGAACGACGACATCGTGGCTGTTGGCGTGACTTACCAGTTCTAAGTTGTTGTACCCGTTACACCCTCGTTATATGAAATGCCCTCACAAGAGGGCATTTGTTTAACCGGATTAGGTACAAACTGGCCTGTGCCAGTCCCGGCCCGATACGCATGCTGCGATCGGGCTTTTTTTATGGAGGGCGTTACGCGGGGAGTTTCAGGCTTTCTTTGAAGTTTTCGGCGGGTTCGAGCTTCAGCTCAAGTGAAGCCAGCATATCGCGTGCGCGCTCGTGGAATTCACGCAGCGTGTGCTCCAGACGATCGAGCACTTCCTGATCCTTAATCGCGGTGGGTTTCCACTGACCTTCTTTGTCAAACAGACCGAACTGATAGCGGTAGGTAAAACGGCCTTCCTGCGCTTCCATTTCCATCCACCAACCCCAGAATTCACGCTTTTCCGGTGCCGGTTTTACGTTGACGCAAACGGCAAGGCAATCAAAGAAAAAGCGGTTATCTTCGCACTGCTCTTCGCGGATATAAGGCCCAAGCGCAGTAAATTTTTTGATCAATCTGCTTTTCGGATGTCCACTCGGTAACGTCATTGCGATCTCCTTTTGTGAAGCAACTGTTTTACCAAATCAATAGAATTTATCAATCTATTAACGGAAATGGTGGTTGATCCATCCGGTTATTTGCTGCAACGCCTTATCAAAATTGCGATACACCGGGTTAAACGGGATCTCTAACAGTTTGCCGTCACAAGATGACGAGGTGATTAACCGCGACTCCTCTTCGGGGCTGAACGGATCGTTCTGCCAGAAGCCAGAAAGCATCGGCGTTGGGCAGCGCCGGCCCAGTAAGCCCTGGGTTTTTAGCGAATAACGGTTCAGTTCAACGCGCAACGCTTCGTCAGACGCATCATGCATACCCAGCCGGCTGGCCAGCACATCCAGGTACATCTCCGGGACTTTCCCCTGCCGTAACGGCTCATTCAGCAGCGCGTGTACCACCGGGCCAAGACAAGCCACCGCTTTTAGACGGTGCGCTTCCAGATACGCAAGGCGCACTGCCACGTTAGCACCAAAACGGAAGCCAAACGCCGCAACACGCGTGTGATCGACCCAGGGAATATTCGGCAGGGCCTGCAACACATGTTGATGCAGCAGGCTCGACTCCTGGGTCAATTTCCATTTGGAGGAGAAACCGACAGACGGCATGTCCAGCGTCAGCATTGCCATGCCCTGCGGCGCGAAATAGCGCTCATAAAGGGTGTAATAATCGCTTTGCAGACTGTCCAGCCCGCCACACATCAACACCGTCGGGAAAGGCCCTTCGCCGGGCGGCATATGCAAAAAGCCGGTCACCGGCGCACCACCAGGGATGGCAAACTCCATCTCTTTAATGGTACCGGGTAAACGCTGCGCGGCTTCTTCATAGGCACGATTGGCCAATGCCTGCGCCTGTTCGGCAAGCATATCGCCTTTGATATGGGGGTAAGCGGCAATGCTGTACAAACTACAGGCATGCAACCAGTGACGGCCGCTCACGTCGACACGCTCTTCCTGCATCGCTTTTTGCTGCCAGAGCATCGCCTGCACGGACCATTCATAGATCCAGTTACCATTGCGATAGCCCACCACCGTATCGTACAGCTCCGGCTCAGTACGTTCGGCCTGAGACATCACGATACGCGCCTGCACTTCGAGGATCTCCCGCGCATCCACACCGCGCCAGATCCACATCAGCCGGTTTAGCATGCGGTACCAGTGCGGCACGTTTTTGCCATCCAGCGTGGATTGCATTTGTGGCTGCGTGCCCGGGTTAAAACGGCGCACCAATGTTGACGTTTCCGGATGCTTAAAACGGGGTTTGAACAGGGTTTCGCTGAGATTTGACTGTGACATTGCGCGCAGCCTCCATGTATCTATCACTGGAGGTTATTGTAACCTGTCGCGCCCTGAAAAGAACAACGCCCGGTCAAACCGGGCGTTAGCATAACGTGCGCAGGGAATTAGCGGCCGCTGATAGGCGGAACAAAGACCACACCCATATCCCACGGTTGCTCGATCCATGTATCCTGAGGGATATCAATGACATAATCATCCACCAGCGGACGACCAGCCGGTTTTGCAAAAATGGTCACAAAATGCGCTTTAGGATACATTTCACGGATAGCCACCGCCGTGCCGCCCGTGTCCACAAGATCGTCAATGACGATAAAACCTTCACCGTCGCCTTCCGCGCGTTTCAACACTTTCAGCTCACGCTGATTATCGTGGTCATAGCTGGAGATGCATACGGTATCAACATGACGAATACCCAGTTCACGCGCCAGCAATGCACCCGGCACCAGACCGCCGCGGCTAACGGCGATAATGCCTTTCCATTGTTCAGAAGGCATCAATCGGGCGGCCAGTTTGCGTGCGTGAATCTGCAACATGTCCCAGGTGACGACGTATTTTTCGCTCATGTGAAGTGTCCCAGCCTGTGTTTTACGGCTTAAAAAGTATTCTAGGGGGAAATAGGTTGCGCGAGATTATAGAGATCTGAAGCGGTAAAAACCAGTGTTACCCGGCAATGCAGGTGCTTTTTACATCTTCCTGTGCTCGCAAACAGACAATAAGTGTTATTCTCAACGCCATCTCGCAAGGTCTCTTGCGACGTCGTTTATTTAACCCTGTGACCTGTAAGGCAATGTTTAGCAGGTCCTTTGTAAGGAGACTCATTGTGTCTGAACTGTCTCAACTATCTCCACAGCCGCTGTGGGATATTTTTGCCAACATTTGCGCCATTCCTCACCCGTCCTACCACGAAGAACAGCTGGCCGAACACATCATGGGCTGGGCAAAGGAAAAAGGATTGCACGCGGAGCGCGACCAGGTTGGCAACATCCTGATCCGTAAACCCGCCACGGCCGGAATGGAAAACCGTAAACCGGTGGTATTGCAGGCGCACCTGGACATGGTGCCGCAGAAAAACAACGACACGGTGCACGACTTCACCACCGATCCGATTCGCCCGTATGTCGATGGCGAATGGGTGAAAGCACGCGGCACCACGCTCGGTGCGGATAACGGCATCGGTATGGCTTCCGCGCTGGCGGTGCTGGCGGATGACAGTGTAAAACACGGTCCGCTGGAAGTGCTGCTGACCATGACCGAAGAGGCGGGCATGGATGGCGCGTTCGGTTTACAGCCCAACTGGTTGCAGGCCGATATTCTGATTAACACCGACTCTGAAGAAGAGG
The DNA here is from genome assembly GCF_900094925.1 of Kosakonia oryzendophytica. Taxonomy (GTDB): domain Bacteria; phylum Pseudomonadota; class Gammaproteobacteria; order Enterobacterales; family Enterobacteriaceae; genus Kosakonia; species Kosakonia oryzendophytica. The sequence goes on from NZ_FMAY01000003.1 coordinate 351,303, forward strand.
GTGAAATCTACATGGGTTGCGCGGGCGGCATCGACTTTATCACCGACCTGCCGCTGACCCGTGAACCCGTTCCAGCGGGTTTCGCAACGTTTACACTGACGCTGAAAGGCCTGAAAGGTGGCCACTCCGGCGCGGAAATTCATGTCGGACTTGGCAACGCCAACAAACTGCTAGTGCGCTTCCTTGCCGGTCATGCGCAAGAGCTGGATCTGCGTCTACTGGATTTCACTGGCGGCACCCTGCGTAATGCCATTCCGCGTGAAGCTATCGCTACCGTGGCCGTACCGGCAGATAAAGCTGAGCAACTGAAAACGCTGGCCAACGCCTACCTGGCGATCCTGCAGAACGAACTGGAAATGAAAGAGAAAAACCTGACCGTTCTGCTGGCGAGCGCAAACAGCGATAAAGCCGCGCTGACCACCGCGTCGCGCGATACATTTATCCGTCTGCTGAACGCCATGCCGAATGGCGTGATCCGCAACTCGGATGTCGCCAAAGGTGTGGTGGAAACCTCCCTCAACGTAGGCGTGGTCACGCTGCAGGATAACAATGCTGAGATTGTCTGCCTGATTCGTTCACTGGTGGATACCGGTAAAGATTACGTGGTGAGCATGCTGGAATCACTGGGCGCGCTGGCGGGCGCAACAACCCACCCGAAAGGCGGTTACCCAGGCTGGCAGCCGGACGCGCATTCACCGGTGATGGCGCTGGTGCGTGAAACCTATCAACGTCTGTTCAACAAAACCCCGAACATTCAGGTGATCCACGCCGGTCTGGAGTGCGGTCTGTTCAAAAAACCGTACCCGAATATGGATATGGTGTCGATTGGGCCAACCATTACCGGCCCGCACTCTCCGGATGAGCAAGTGCATATCGAAAGCGTGGGCCACTACTGGACCCTGCTGACCGAACTGCTGAAAGCCATTCCGGCGAAATAAGCCTGCTGTCCGCGCCGCCCGGCGCGGACATTTTCTTTCTGCGTTTACTGTGCGCTAAACGCCATGCCTTTAAAGGTCCGCGTTGGGTTTCCCCGCGCAATATGATGATGGAACAAACGCCGTTCCGACTTCAGCGCTGCGCGTTGGTCATCCTGTATCTGCTCCAGACGGTGAGCAATCAGTAACGTCGCCAGCCGTTTGTTGGCATGCTGACTGCGTTCCGACTGCACCTTCACGCTAATGCCTGTCGCGATATGTGTCGCGCGCACGGCGGAATCCGTTTTATTGACGTGCTGCCCGCCAGGACCGGATGAGCGCAGCGATTCAAAGCGAATTTCACGGCTCAGCGTCTGACTCTCCGGCGTAAACGCCGCTACACCAATAAACCAGTTTTTCCGCGCATGATGTGGGCGATACGGACTCGGGCAAATCCACTGCACCGTGCCGCACCAGCGCGCGCTGAGCGCCTTTTCGTCTGCGCCATCCAGTGAAACCAGCACTGAACGGTAAGCGCCGTCATGGCGTCCGGCTTCCCTTTCAACCACGGCCAGCGCCACATGATGCGCCTGGGCCTCTTCCATTAAACGGGATAATGCTTTCCCCACGGCCAGGCAACACTCATCTGGCCCCTGTGCGGAAGAGAGTTGCAATAGCATCATTCGCCCACCTCCCCGCTAACCTTCAGCGTCAATACCGGACGCAAACGAGCCACCGGCGCGATCAACCCGGCGTCCGCCAGGCAATCCATCACGCTATCGACCGATTTATACGCCTGTGGCGCTTCCTCATAAATCAGCTGACGATCGCGACAGATCACCCGGCTGCCAAGCGCCGTACGCGAGAGCTGCGCCGGAGTGAATTTCCCCGACAACCGCCCCTTGCACTCGGTACGCATCCATTTACGTCCCGCGCCATGCGCAAGCGAGAACAAGCTCGTTTCGCTTACCACCGGCTTAACCAGCCAGCTGTAATCACCACGCGAACCGGGGATCACCACCAGCCCCTGACCGTCCGGCGTAGCGCCCTTGCGGTGCAACCAGCCCGACATGTCGCCCACGGTGCATGCTTGTACAAAGTTATGCGCTACATCCAGCACCGGCGCACCATCCGCGTTGATCTGCCCGAGAATACGCCGGGCAATCAGATCGCGATTCACGCGAGCAAAGTTCAGCGCATCATCATGCTCCGTCAGATAGTCGCGGGCGGCATCGCTGCCCTCTACCAGCCCATCATGGGAGAACATCGCGATGTGACGACGCAGGATCGCCTGCCCCAACCCCCGTGAGCCACTGTGTGCCAGCAGCAGCAACTGCCGATCGTTGAGCCCATATTGTGCGAACGTCACGGCATCCGTCACGCTGTCTATCTGCTGCAATTCGGCAAAGTGGTTGCCGCCGCCAATTGAGCCCAACGCAGCGCGGTACGGATGCGTCTGAAATACCTGCGGGACAACGTCATCCAGCCACTCAGGCATGGCGGTATCGCCCAATGTGCCAAGCCGTTTTTCCAGCTTATCGGCGTTGTATTTACGCAGCGGTAAGTCCGTTTGCCACAGCGCCATGCCGCAGCCAATATCATTACCCACCAGCGCCGGGTAAAAACGCCCAGTGGAAAAAAACGCCGCGCCAATGGGGTAGCCGCGCCCAGGGTGCAGATCCGGCATCCCCACCACACGGATCATACCCGGCAATGCAGCCGTGGTTTGTAATTGTTGAATCGCTGAACCTTCGATCCAAAGATTTTCTGAAGCAATATACGAAATTGCTTCTGAGATATGACAAATAGAATTGCCCATATACCAATCCATATGCAGAAAAATAAAAGGAATTGGCAGACGTAACCAGGGGCAATATGACGGAGAATTAATCCTGGAAAGGTCTGCAAAGAGAAATCAGGGCATGGTGTGTCATGGTGAACCTCCTTTGCAGTAACGTGGAATGAATAAACGCCGGGGATGATAGAGAAGCCAATATTAAATTGCTACCGTTATTTATGGTAGTTTTTATAAACCTAACACCAGTTGCCGCTCAAGTTGGGGATCGAGCAGAGTGACATGCAGCCCCACCAGCCGGACACCACGCCCGCTGCGGCGCTCATCCCAGGTTTTACGCGCCGTTGCCAGCAGATCCTCTTTATTTAAACGCGGCCAGACATGCTCCTGAGTCGTGAGCTGAAAATCATTAAATTTCAGTTTTACCCCCTGGCGGGCAATTAACAGATCCGGTTTGACTTTCGCCAGCCGTCTTTCCAGCTCGGGATATAAATGCTCAATAATCGCCTCGCACTCTTCCCAGTGGTGAATATCCTCCGCCAGCGTACGTTCCACGCCGACCGATTTACGCAGGCGCTCACTGTTTATTTCCCGCTCATCAATCCCCTGGCTGCGTTCCCATAATATGCGGCCAAACTTGCCAAAGCGTTTGAGCAACATGGCCAGATCGCTGTTTTGCACATCCTCACAGGTGCGCAGCCCCATGCTTTCCAGCTTTGCCGCCGACACTTTTCCGACACCCGGGATTTTGCTGAGCGACAGCGTACGCAAAAACGCGGGCACCTCCGCTGGCGTGATCACATATTGCCCGTTGGGTTTATTGAGATCGGAGGCGATCTTGGCAAGAAATTTTACCGGCGCGACGCCCGCGGAGGCGGTGAGCTGCGTCTCGTTAAAAATAGCCTGGCGGATCTCCTGCGCCATCAGCGTTGCCGAGCCGTGGCAGTGCGGGCTGTCGGTCACATCGAGATAGGCTTCATCCAGCGAAAGTGGTTCGATAAGCGCAGTGTAACGGGAAAAAATCTCACGGATTTGGTTGGAGGCTTCTTTATAGGCATCGAAACGACCCGGTAACAAGGTGAGGTGCGGACAGAGTTTTAATGCCATCGCCGTTGGCATGGCGCTACGTACGCCGAATTTGCGCGCCGGATAATTGGCGGTGCTGATAACGCCACGTTTAACACGGCTGCCGCCAATGGCGATGGGAATATCGCGCAGGGCCGGGTTATCGCGCATTTCTACCGCCGCGAAAAAGCAGTCCATATCGACATGAATGATTTTGCGCATGCGTACGCCCTCACAGAACACTGGATAAGTATACAGCACATTCAAATGAAATGAGAAGCCAGGGCGAAAAACGGGGAGGAAAATCACGATCTCGCTGTTAATTCAACGCTTATACGGCCAGAATAACCGGCAAGCAAACGGCAAACGAATACACAATCCGTTGCGCGACAGCTTGGCGAAAGGCCAACAAAGAGGTAGCGGAAGAGTGACGTGTAATACACAAAATCATTCGCGCTACATCGCGGCGGCAAGACTGAGTATCCCCGGGAGCTGACACAAGTCAGTGACCGGGGTGCGAAGGCGCGGCCAACAAAGAGGTAGCGTGAAGGATGACGTGTATTGGGGCTTGCGAAAAAATGCCGTAATGCTAATGTGGGCGCTCCAAAACAGAATAGTCTGAATTTTGGGCGTCTTTTGCCGTCCTGGCAATGTGGTATTAGCTTTATCAAGGAAACAAGTAGTATGCGCAAAATCGCATTATTTATTGCGATGCTTCTGATTCCGTGCGTCTCGTTTGCTGGCCTGGTGAGCAGCAATGGTTCAATCACGCCGGTCAGCAAAGAATATAAGCAGCAGTTGATGGGGTCGCCGGTTTATATCCAAATCTTCAAAGAAGAGCGCACCCTTGATCTTTACGTCAAAATGGGCGAGCAGTACCAGTTGCTGGACAGCTATAAAATTTGTAACTACTCCGGCGGGTTAGGTCCCAAACAGCGCCAGGGCGATTTTAAAAGCCCGGAGGGGTTCTACTCCGTGCAGCGCAGCCAGCTCAAGCCGGACAGCCGTTTTTATAAAGCCATCAATATTGGTTTTCCGAACAATTATGACCGCGCTCATGGCTATGAAGGCAAATACCTGATGATTCACGGTGCCTGCGTTTCGATTGGCTGCTATGCCATGACGGACTCAAGCATCGACGAGATCTTCCAGTTTGTCACCGCCGCGCTGGTATTCGGGCAACCGAATGTGCAGTTGAGCATTTATCCGTTCCGCATGACTGATGCCAACATGCAGCGTCATAAATATTCAACCTATGCGGATTTCTGGAAGCAGTTGAAGCCCGGCTACGACTATTTCGCCGCCACCCACCAGCCGCCGGTAGTCTCGGTCGTGGATGGCCGCTACGTTGTAAACAAACCGCTCAACACGTCGACGCAGCCGCAGCTGGCGTCAAACTACACGCTCCCCCAGGCAAAATAACGCCCACTCACCTGGCATAATCTTGTGCCAGGTTTCATTGCCGGTTAGCGGTTGTGTGGCAATCACGGTAACCACATCGTTGGGTGTGGTTTCCCGCTGAAAATCGATTTCCACATCCTGATCCAACAGTTTCGCCACACCAAACGGCGCGCGACGCGTGATCCAAAACAAATTGGTGGAACAAAACGCCATCACATAGCGTCCGTCCGACAGCAGCATATTGAAAACACCCTTCTGCCGCAGTTCCGTCGCCAGTGCCGCAATGAACTTAAAGACCGCAGCCATATTGCCCGGCGTACGCGGGTAACGCTCCGTTAACTTATGCAACAACCAGCAGAAAGCTTTTTCGCTGTCTGTCTCTCCCACCGGACGAAAATTACCGGTTTCCAGAGACTTATACCCGGTAAGCTGCCCGTTATGGGCATAGGTCCAGTTACGGCCCCACAGTTCGCGGGTAAACGGATGGGTATTTTCCAGCGCCACTTCGCCACGGTTGGCCTGCCGAATATGGGCTATCACTGAGCAGGACTTAATGGGGTAGTCCTGCACCAGTTTAGCGATGGGGGAATTAAAGCTGGGTTGCGGATCTTTAAACGTGCGACAGCCTTTGCCTTCATAGAAGGTAATGCCCCAGCCATCTTTGTGCGGCCCGGTGCCGCCGCCACGCTGAACAAGCCCGGTAAAACTAAAGCAAATATCGGTTGGCACATTGGCGCTCATCCCGAGCAGTTCGCACATACACACCCCCACACAGCGCCCTTACCAGAGAAGGCGTAATTGTTGCAGTCAGTTTGGGCACGGACAGCGCACAGAAACCGGAGCGTACATGCAGTACGTGAGGATTTCGGGCACTGCCCGGTGTCAAAATGGCAAATAAAATAGCCTTATTAATTAAGCTTTAACCATCTCTTTTTCGATCAACTGAATCAGGATATGAATCACCTTGATATGAATCTCCTGAATACGGTCGGCATAACCGAAATGCGGCACGCGAATTTCGATATCCGCGCTACCGGCCATTTTGCCGCCGTCTTTACCGGTCAGGGTGATCACTTTCATGCCTTTTTCACGCGCAGCGGCAATGGCTTTGATGACGTTACCGGAGTTGCCGGAAGTGGAAATCCCCAGCAGCACGTCACCTTCACGGCCTACGGCTTCGACATAGCGGGAGAAAACATAATCGTAACCGAAGTCATTGCTGACGCAGGAGAGATGGCTGACGTCGGAAATCGCAATCGCCGGGTAGCCCGGACGGTTTTCGCGATAGCGCCCGGTCAGTTCTTCCGCAAAGTGCATGGCGTCGCAATGCGAGCCGCCGTTACCACAGGACAACACCTTGCCGCCGGCTTTAAAGCTGTCCGCCAGCAAGACCGCCGCGCGCTGAATAGCGTGAATATTGGCATCATCTTTCAGAAAGTTCGCCAGCGTTTCCGCCGCTTCATTCAGTTCGTTACGAATCAGATCCTGGTACATGAGGATATCCTTCAGCATAAATGTAAATAACACCGGGGAGTTTACCGGATAGCATGCCGGGCGAGAAGCTAAAGCCTTACCTGCAACCGGGGGTTTTCGTTTTCCGTGCGCGAAATGCCCTCAACAATGTGAACCAGGTTGTAATTATTTTGTAAACGCATTGATAAAAGATTTCGCATCCACTACAACCATATCATCACAAGTGGTCAGACCTCCTACAAGACAGGGAGCTTTTCTTTATGATGACGTTGAGCCTTATCGCTACGGTTGTACTGCTCGGGGTGCTGTTTTACCACCGGGTGAACCTGCTGCTGAGCAGCCTGATTTTACTGGCGTGGACCGCCGCGCTGGGGATATCCGGCCTGTGGTCTATCTGGGTGTTGCTGCCGCTGGCGATCATCCTGGTGCCGTTTAACCTGCCGCCAATGCGGAAAGCGCTGATTTCCGCCCCCGTATTCCGCGGTTTTCGTAAAGTGATGCCGCCGATGTCCCGCACGGAAAAAGAAGCCATCGACGCCGGGACCACCTGGTGGGAAGGCGACCTGTTCCGTGGTAACCCGGACTGGAAAAAACTGCACAACTATCCGCAGCCCCGCCTGACCGCCGAAGAACAGGCGTTTATCGACGGCCCGGTGGAAGAAGCCTGCCGTATGGCGAACGATTTCCAGATCACCCACGAAATGGCCGATCTTCCGCCGGAGCTGTGGGCATTCTTAAAAGAGCACCGCTTCTTCGCGATGATCATTAAAAAAGAGTACGGCGGTCTGGAATTCTCCGCTTACGCTCAGGCCCGCGTGCTGCAAAAACTGGCGGGCGTTTCCGGTATTCTCGCCATCACCGTGGGCGTACCGAACTCCCTCGGTCCGGGTGAATTGCTGCAACATTACGGCACCGAAGCGCAGAAAGATCACTATCTGCCGCGTCTGGCGCGTGGACAGGAGATCCCCTGCTTTGCGCTGACCAGCCCGGAAGCGGGTTCCGATGCGGGCGCCATTCCGGATACCGGGGTGGTGTGTATGGGTGACTGGCAGGGCCAGCAGGTGCTTGGCATGCGCCTGACCTGGAACAAACGCTATATCACGCTCGCACCGATTGCCACCGTACTCGGTCTGGCGTTTAAACTCTCCGACCCGGATAAACTGCTGGGCGGCGAACAAGAGCTCGGAATCACCTGTGCGCTGATCCCTACCTCAACGCCTGGGGTAGAAATCGGTCGTCGTCATTTCCCGCTTAACGTCCCGTTCCAGAACGGTCCGACTCGCGGCAACGATATCTTTGTGCCAATTGATTACATCATTGGTGGGCCGAAAATGGCCGGTCAGGGCTGGCGCATGCTGGTGGAATGTCTGTCTGTAGGACGCGGTATCACCCTGCCGTCCAACTCTACCGGCAGTGTGAAATCCATCGCGCTGGGAATTGGCGCTTATGCCCACATCCGCCGTCAGTTCAAAGTGTCGATTGGTAAAATGGAAGGGATTGAAGAGCCGCTGGCACGCATTGCGGGTAACGCCTATGCAATGGACGCCGCAGCCTCATTGATCACGTACGGCATTATGCTCGGTGAAAAACCTGCCGTGCTGTCGGCGATTGTTAAATATCACTGTACCCATCGTGGTCAGCAGTCAATCATCGATGCGATGGATATCGCAGGCGGTAAAGGCATTATGCTCGGCGAGAGCAACTTCCTCGCCCGTGCTTACCAGGGCGCACCGATCGCCATCACCGTGGAAGGGGCCAACATTCTGACCCGTACCATGATGATCTTTGGCCAGGGTGCGATCCGTTGCCATCCGTATGTACTGGAAGAGATGGCCGCCGCGCAGAACAACGATGTGGACGCCTTCGACAGACTGCTGTTCAAACATATTGGTCATGTTGGCAGCAACAAAATGCGCAGTTTCTGGCTTGGCCTGACGCGCGGCTTAACCAGCGCCACGCCAACCCGTGACGTCACAAAACGCTATTATCAGCATCTGAATCGCCTGAGCGCCAACCTCGCACTGCTGTCGGATGTGTCCATGGCCGTGCTGGGCGGTAGTCTGAAACGTCGCGAACGTATCTCCGCACGACTGGGGGATATTTTAAGCCAGCTCTATCTCGCCTCGGCGGTACTGAAACGCTATGACGACGAAGGTCGCCAGGAAGCGGATCTGCCGCTGGTGCATTGGGGCGTTCAGGACGCGCTGTATCAGGCGGAACAGGCCATCAGCGATCTGCTGGAAAACTTCCCGAACCGTTTTGTCGCCGGCGCGCTGAGCCTGGTTATCTTCCCGACCGGACGCCACTATCGTGCACCGTCGGATAAGCTGGACCATAAAGTGGCGAAGATCCTGCAAACCCCAAGCGCCACCCGCTCACGCATCGGTCGCGGGCAGTATCTGGCGGCAAGCGAGCACAACCCGCTGGGTCTGCTGGAAGAGGCATTGCTGGATGTTATGGCGGCGGATCCTATCCATCAGCGCGTGTGCAAAGAGCTGGGCAAAAACCTGCCCTTCACACGTCTGGATGAACTGGCTCAGCAGGCGCTAAGCGCAGGGCTTATCAATCAGGAAGAAGCCGCGCTGCTTATCAAAGCCGAGGCCAGCCGTCTGCGCAGCATTAACGTCGATGATTTCGAGCCAGATGCTCTGGCCACTCAACCCGTGGTCGCCGCGCCGGAAAAGGTGCGTAAGATAGAAGCCGCCTGACCAAAGGGGGCGCAAGCGCCCCCCCTTTTTCCTCTCATGCCTGAACCCGCATTTCGCGGGTTTTTTTATTACGCCTCATGCTACAGTGTGAAAATGCTGTCTTACGGGGAGTCGATACTGTGCCTGGTTTAAAAATTACGCTGTTACAACAACCGTTAGTCTGGATGGATGGGCCAGCCAACCTGCGCCATTTCGACATTCAGCTTGAAGACGTCACCGGGCGTGACCTGATTGTACTGCCAGAAATGTTTACCACCGGCTTTGCCATGGAAGCCGCGAAACAGTCTCTACCACAGGATGAGGTGGTGGCGTGGATGTATGACAAAGCCCGCCAGACCAATGCGCTGATCGCCGGGAGTGCCGCGTTGCAAACCGATCGCGGGCCGGTAAACCGCTTTTTGCTGGTCGAGCCGGGCGGCAACGTGCATGTCTACGATAAACGCCATCTGTTCCGCATGGCCGATGAACATCATCATTACGAAGCGGGCAACGAGCGGGTGGTGTTTGAGTGGCGCGGCTGGCGCATTCTGCCCCTGGTCTGCTATGACCTGCGTTTCCCGGTATGGTCGCGCAACCGCAATGATTACGACCTGCTGCTGTATGTGGCCAACTGGCCAGCGCCGCGCTCACTGCACTGGCAATCTCTGCTGGTGGCCCGCGCCATTGAAAACCTTGCCTGGGTAGCGGGTTGCAACCGCGTCGGCACCGACGGCAATGGTCACCACTACCGCGGCGACAGCCGGGTTATCAGCCCGCAGGGCGAAATCATCGCCACCGCCGAACCGCATCAGGCCACGCGCATTGACGCTGAGCTGTCATTAAGCGCGTTGCAGGAGTATCGCGAGAAATTCCCCGCGTGGCAGGATGCAGACCCGTTTACCCTGGGTTAACCCTGCACCGTCCAATTCCCCTCCCCTCAGGGGGAGGGGAAGATCAGGGCATCAGCTCACCAGTGCCTGACCATCCTTCCGGCTTTCTGTCGCTGCCACATAGTGGCCTTCCGCCATGCGATAAACCACTTGCGCACCGCCAAAGTTATAGCCCGCCAGCGGGTCTTCCACCGAAATCTGGTGCCCACGCTCGCGCAACCCCGCAATCACATTGCGGTCGAACGTTGCCTCAACGGAGACGTCCCGGCCCTGCACCACGCGCCAGCGCGGCGCATCAATGGCTGCCTGCGGGTTCTGCCTGTGCAGCATAATACGCAGCGCCATTTGCATATGCCCCTGCGCCTGCATCGGCCCCCCCATAACGCCAAATGACATCAATGGCTTGCCATCTGCGCCCAGCGCAAAGCCGGGAATGATGGTATGAAACGGTCGTTTGCCGCCGGCCAGCGCATTCGGATGGTTGGGATCAAGCACAAAGCCGCAGCCGCGGTTTTGCAAGCTGATGCCGGTATCCGGCACCACCACACCAGAGCCAAACCCCATATAGTTAGACTGAATAAACGACACCATCATGCCGCTGGCATCAGCGGTGGAAAGATAAACGGTACCGCTTTGCGTCGGTTCACCGTAGACAAAGTCCGAGGCTTTATCCGGATTGATCAATGCCGCACGCGACTTCAGGTAATCGTCACTGAGCAACCGTTCAGCCGCAAACTCCAGATGGTCTTCATCGGCGACATAGCGGTCGAGATCCGCCAGCGCCAGTTTCATCGCTTCAATCGACAGATGCAGCGACTGTACCGAGTCCGGGTGATAGCGGCCAATATCGCACTGCTCAAGGATGCCCAACGCAATCAGCGTCGCAATCCCCTGCCCGTTCGGCGGCAACTCATGCACCGAACCACCAGCAAACTCGCGTGACAGCAGCGTCACCCAATCCGCTTTGTGGTTCGCCAGATCCGCCTCGCTCAGGTGCGCGCCATGCGCTCTGGCAAACGCGGCTATTTTCTGCGCCAGTTCCCCGCGATAGAACGCCTCGCCGTTGGTCTGTGCGATCAGCTCCAGCGAACGGGCCTGTGCCGGGTTACGGAAGATTTCGCCAATAGCAGGCGCACACCCTTGCGGCGCAAAACAGGCGCTGAAACCGGGCTGATCCTTCAGCTTGTGGTAACCGCGCTGCCACAGATGGCCAATCAGCGGTGACACCGGAAAACCGTCACGGGCATACTCAATCGCAGGCTGCGCCAGCGTGGTTAACGGCAGCGAACCGAAACGTTCTGCCAGCGCCACCCAACCGGATACCGCCCCGGGCACCGTTACCGCGTCCCAACCCAGTTCCGGCACCGCTTTTTTACCCGCGAACATATCCGCATGCCAGCTTGCCGGGGAGCGCCCGGAGGCGTTCAAACCCTGCAACGTCTTCCCATCCCAGACAATGGCGAACGCATCGCTGCCAATGCCACAGCCGGTTGGTTCCACTACCGTCAAGGCCATTGCCGTGGCGATCGCTGCATCCACGGCATTACCACCGAGCATCAGCATACGCATTCCCGCTTGCGCCGCCAGCGGCTGGGAGGTCGCCACCGCATTACGCCCGATCATCGGCGCGCGCTGTGAGGCATAACCGACATTAAAATCTATCGCTTTGGTCATCGATACTCCTTAGTCGTGGCGCGGATCGAGCGCGTCGCGCAGCCCATCGCCGAGTAAATTAAATCCCTGCACGGTCAGAAAAATCGCCACACCGGGGAAGATGGACATCCACGGCGCTTGTTCCAGAAAACCTTTGGCAGTATTGAGCATCGCCCCCCAGGAGGGATCCGGCGGCTGTTGCCCAAGGCCAAGGAAAGAGAGACTGGCTTCAGTGATGATCGCCGACGCAATCGCCAGCGTGGCCTGCACAAGGATCGGCGACATCACATTTGGCAACACATAACGCACGATTATCCAGCGGTCCGGCAGCCCAATCGCGCGTGCGCCGTCGATGTACTCTTCATTGCGAATGGCGATCACCTGGCCCCGCGTCAGGCGGGCAAAAATGGGCATCGCCGACAAGCCTATCGCAATCATGGCGTTCGTCAGGCTGGGACCAAGAAACGCGCCGAGAGCAATGGCCATAATCAGAAACGGGCAGGCCAGTAATGCCTCAATCACGCGCGAGATCACTCCATCCCAGAGACCCTGGAAGTAGCCCGCCAATAGCCCCAACGGCACGCCAATCACCACGGCGATCACCACCGAGACACAGCCTGCCAGCAGCGAGGTGCGCGCCCCCCAAATCATGCGCGATAAAATGTCACGCCCCAGTTCATCCGTACCAAACCAGTAGAGCGCCGAAGGGGGTTTACGCACGGCCAGGAAATTCGCCTTTACCGGATCAAACGGCGCGATCCACGGAGCCAGCAGCGCGATCAACACAAATACGCCGACGATCACCGCACCAATGACGGCGCTCCTGTTGGCAAGAAATGCCTTCAATACCCGGTTTTCCGCGTGCGGCAGCGAAGCCGCGACACGATTGGTGGTCAGTTCGGCCATTATTCGCTCCGCATTTTCGGGTTAATCAGCACATACAACACATCGGCCAGCAGGTTAAGCAGCAAGAAGCCGATAGCCACCACCAGCACTACACCCTGTACCACCGCGTAGTCGCGGTTAAACACCGAATCGACAATCATCTTGCCAAAGCCGGGAATGGTGAACACCTGCTCAGTAAGCACCGCGCCGCCCAGCAATTCGCCAAACAGCAGCGTCGTCAGGGTGATAACCGGCACCAGCGCATTACGAAACGCGTGCTTCATGATCACCGCTTTGGGCAACAGCCCTTTGGCGCGCGCCGTACGGATATAATCCGCCTTCAGCACGGCAATCATGGATGCGCGCGTATGCCGCATCAGCGTTGCCGCCAGCCCGGTGCCCAGCACCAGCGCAGGCAGCAGCAACGTGCGCAGGTTCTGTAACGGATCTTCGCTAAACGGCACAAAACCGGACGCGGGCAGCCACTGCAAGTTGACAGAAAAAATCAGGATCAACAAAATCCCCAACCAGAAATGCGGCACCGAAATCCCGGAAATCGCCACAAAGTTCGCACCGTGGTCAACCCAGCTATGACGGTTGACGGCCGCCAGAATCCCCATGCTGATACCGAACAGCAGCGCGATGATCATCGCCAGCAGCGACATTTCCAGCGTCACCGGCAACTTGGCGGCGATCAGGTGCGTCACCGGTTCCTGTGTACGTAACGAAACACCCAGATCGCCCTGTAGTGCACGGGTCAGCCAGTTGAAATACTGCACCGGGATCGGCGCATCCAGGTTCAGCTCAGCACGCAACTGCGCGATCACCGCCGGGTTGCGCTCCTCGCCAAGCATGGCGGTCAGTGGATCGCCGGGCAGCAGTTTTTGCAACCCGAAAACCATCATACTGACCAACAGCAGCGTCGGAATGGCGAGCAGCAGGCGTTTGCAAATCAGTTCCAGCATGGTAGCTCCTCAACACCTGTTACTTCGCCAGCGTCAGCCCCGCCAGACGCACAATGCCGTCCGGATAAGGTTTAAAGCCCTGCACGCTTTTGTTAAGGCCAAACAGACGCGGCTCAAAGTAGAGATAGGCAATCGGCATGTCGGTTTGCAGTTGTTTCACCACGTTTTCATACAGCCCCTGGCGAATCGCCGGATCGTTATGCAAACGTGCCTGCGTCAGCCACTCATCAACCTGCGCATTGCTGTAGCGGCCATCGTTAAGCGTGCCTTTGCTGTGAATAAAACCAAAGATACTGCCATCCGGATCCGGGCGTCCCGACCAGCCGGAGAAACTGAGCTGGAAATCACCGGTTTGCTGCCTGTCCAGCAAGGTGGCGAACTCGGTCATTTGCAGGTTAACGTTAAAACCGGCTTCGGCGGTCATGGCCTGTAATACCTGACCGACCTGCTGTGAGATAGGGTTGTTCGGCACCAACATTGAGACCGTCAACGGTGTGGTAACCCCCGCCGCTTTCAGTAACGCTTTGGCTTTTTCCACATCCCGCGGCGGCACTGGCAGCTTCACGTGGTACGGGCTGACAGGGGAAAACGCCTGGTTTGCCGGCGCATACAGACCTTCAAACACCACCTGATTCAGCGCCTCGCGGTCGATGGCCTGCGAGAAGGCTTCACGCACGCGGGCATCTTTAAACGGATCGTTAGCCGCAACCTTGCCATTGTTGATGTTAAAGGTGATGCCCTGGTAACCCAGCCCGGTTACTTTCTCCAGTTGAAGCTTGCTGTCGTTCTGCACGGTTTTTACATCACTGGCCGCAATGCCTTCTGTCAGATCCAGATCGCCGGCGCGCAGGTTTGCCAGTCGCACGGACGCATCCGGGATCGGCAGGTAGATAACTTTGTCGAAGTGATACGCGCTTTTGTTCCAGTAATTCTCAAAGCGCGACAGGACAATGCGATCCTGCGATACGCGGCTGTCAAACTTGTACGGCCCGGAGCACACCGGGTGCGCAGCAAAGTCCGGCTTTTTCGCCGCTTCCGGTGCCAGCATCGCCCCGGCACGATCGGTAAGCTGCATTAACAACGCGGAGTCCGGCGTTTTCAGATGCAGAGTGATTTGCAGCGGTCCGCTCACTTCAACGGATTCAATGGAGGAGATTTCGCTTTTGCGCAGCGAACCCGGCAGCGTCAGCGCGCGATCCAGGCTGAATTTAGCCGCCGCGGCATCAAACTTTTCACCATCGTGGAAGGTGACGCCTTCGCGCAAATTCATGGTCAGGGTCTTGCCATCGTCACTCCACGACCAGTCCTTTGCCAGACCCGGCTTCACGTGAAGATTTTCATCGACATCCACCAGCCGGTCGCACAGCGAAGCAAACACAAAGCGGCCATAGTAGGTGCGCGCCAGATGAGGATCGAGCATATCCGGATCGGCTCCCAGCCCAATGCGCAGCACATTTTCAGCCTGCGCAGGTAACGCCGCGCCCAGTAACATGGCACTTCCCAGAACGGTCAAAAGAGAATTTCGCACAATCATTAACATATTCCTTTAAGGAGAGGTGTGAGAGGCCGCCTGTTCAAACAGAGCGCGACGGCGCAGGAACGCGGCGGAGGGCGGAGCGATATGAATCACACTGCGATCGCGGTTGATCTCTTGCCAACGATGGCAGGAGACCTGACGACCGCCGTCGAGCACCTGAGTAATGGGCTCGCGTTGACGACACTCTTCGGTGACATAGGGACAACGGGTATGAAAACGGCAGCCCTGTGGCGGGCTGGCCGGGTTGGGTAAATCGCCTTGCAACAGTGGCGTTTGCCGCGCAAGACCTGGCTGCGTCTGCGGTGCGGAGGCAATCAATGCCTGGGTGTAAGGGTGCAATGGCGCATCGAAAATCTCATCAACACGCGCCATCTCTACAATTTGCCCGAGATACATCACTGCCACGCGATCGCTCATATGGCGGATCACCGCCAGACCGTGCGCCACAATGATCAACGTCAGCCCAAGCTGCTGCTTGAGATCTTCTAACAGATTCACCACCTGGGCCTGTACGGAGACATCCAGCGCGGAAACCGGTTCATCACCGAGCAGCAGTTTCGGCCCGGACGCCAGCGCGCGGGCAATGCCAATACGCTGGCGCTGTCCGCCGGAGAACTCATGCGGGTAGCGCCGCGCCCAGGCCGCCGGCAACCCCACGGTGCTAAGCAATTCAGCGACCCGTGCCTGGCGATCCGCTTTGCCCATTTTTTGGTGTAACCACAGCGGCTCACCCACAATCTGCTCCACGGTCATGCGCGGGTTCAGCGAAGCAAAGGGATCCTGAAAGATAATTTGCAGTTCACGACGCAATTGATTCAGGCGCGAGCCGCTGGCATGAGTGATCTCCTCTCCCTGGTAATAAACGCGGCCTTCAGAAGCGCTTAGCAAACGCAGCAGCAGGCGACCAAGGGTGGATTTTCCGGAGCCGGATTCGCCGACAATCGCCAGAGTTTCACCGGGGTAAACACGCAACGAGATGCGATCGACTGCGGTCACGTAACGCTTCGGCGCAAACAGCCGTGTTGGCCCGGCAAAGCGTTTGCTCAGATCGAGCGCTTCAAGGATCGGTGTGCTCATACGGTTTCTCCCGGCGCAATATGCTCTTCAAGGGGGGCGCGGAAACAGGCCACCTGATGGCCCGGCCCCAGCGGCTGTAGTGCAGGTTTTTCCTGATGGCAGCGGGATTGTGCAAACGGGCAACGCGTGGCGAAACGACACCCTTTCGGCATCGTCTCCGGCAGCGGCACCGCGCCGGGAATGGTGGAGAGTTGGCCTTTGCGCGCACCGAGTGAAGGTATCGATCCCATCAACCCAATGGTGTAAGGGTGTTGCGGATCGGCGAAAATCGCCGCCACGCTGCCCTGCTCCACCACCTGTCCGGCGTACATTACCGCCACCTGCTGGGCGACTTCCGCCACGACACCCAGATCATGGGTGATCATTAATACCGCCGTGCCGGTTTCGGCTTTCAGGGTGTTGAGCAGCGCCAGGATCTGCGCCTGAATAGTCACATCCAGCGCCGTGGTGGGTTCATCGGCAATCAACAGACGCGGCTTATTAATCAGCGCCATGGCGATCATCACGCGTTGGCGCATACCGCCAGAAAGCTGGTGTGGGTAAGCCTTCAGACGCATTTCTGCCGCCGGGATCTGGACTTTTTCAAGGATCTGTAACGCCGCGTCCCTTGCCGCATGGCGCGAAAGGTGCTGATGGCGCATCACCGCTTCGCTAAGCTGATCGCCAAGGGTGAACGCCGGGTTCAGGGAAGTCATCGGCTCCTGAAAGATCATTGCCAGCTCATTGCCGCGCAAGTTGGCATACTCGCGGGCAGAGAGGTGGCGTAGGTCATGTTGGCGAAATTGCATCTCACCGCTGACGATCTGTGCGCTGCCGGGCAGTAACCCCATCAGCGCCAGTGAGGTAATGCTTTTGCCGCAGCCGGATTCCCCCACCAAGGCCAGCGTTTCGCCACTGTTTATGGTCAGCGAAATGCCATCCAGCACGCTGACAGGCGAGCCGCTGAATTGCACGTTCAGATTATGCAGCCGCAATACCGGCGCGGCCTCTTTATGCGGGAGAGTTGTCATGGCGTATCGTCCCCGAGATGAATGGCCTGCATCAGGGCATGTTGCAGATCGAGCAGGTGCTCACGCATCGCAGCCGCTGCAACATGCGGCTGCCGTTCCCGGATGGCGTGCATAATCCGGTGGTGATGATCGTTATAGCGATCCACTTTTGCCGGGGTACGCGCCAACTCTCGCAGATGGTGCCAGCCAGGTTCGCGGCGCACCGCGTCAAGGGTGTCAAAAAGACCGAGCATCAAGCGGTTTCCCGCCGCTTCGGCGATGGCCCGGTGAAAAGCGCTGTCCCACAGCTCATTAAGATCCGGATCTTCCGGACTGACGTTATTGATGCGTTCCAGCATGCGTTGCATCAGCGCCAGGTGCTCGTTGCTGGCGCGCAACGCCGCCAACCGCGCAAGACCCGGTTCTATGTGCAAACGCGCTTCCATCACTTCCAGCATATTGGTTTGTTGCACCAACCCCTGGATTGCAGCCGGTGCGACGGGCGCGGCAGGGCCAATAAAGGTACCTTTACCCTGTTTACGCCAGATACGCCCCTCTTCTTCCAGCACATCGAGCGCGCGGCGCACTTCGCGTCGCCCGACGCCCAGGCTTTCCGCCAGTTCGCGTTCTGTGGGCAGAGGAGTCCCTGGTGTTGACTCATGTTGGTGAATAAGCCCACGAAGTTGTTCAAGCGCTGTACTGGAATTTGCCAGATAGCGTGATGGTCTTTCCATATTGGTTCATCCGCGTTTAGCGTTATTTTTTATTAAATTACAAATGGTTAAATAAAAACGCATTTGCACCACCCGCGATGAATAAAGCAATTACCGAACCAATCTGGCATTGGTTCGGTCATGTTTTTGAAATTTTTGTTAATGCTTTGATTTGATAATGTTTATTTTTGATCCTGCACTGACGGGCGTTCGCCACGCAAAACAGGCTGTACACAAAACGCACACTTAGCGTGCAAACGATGCACTAAAAAGGGGGCAGAGCTTCAAACGGGTTTGATGACGGTGAGCGGAGAAGGCATTACCCCTTATCCGAGGATGACGCCCGATAGCGCTGTGCTTATCGGGCTTGCAAAGGGAACGAATGGGTTTGGTGCAGGCAGGCCGGATGCCTGGGCAGGCAATGACGATAAATCAACACAACTTAACACAACCGAGCAATGCTATTCCGCCACCTCAAACCGCAGGCTGGTATGACGGAAGCTGTGCGTGGGAGTTTGTGTGCTGGCGACAACAATGTCGATCTCCTCACAACCCGCGACCTTGTAGCGCGCCACCTGCGAAATTTTGTCGGCAGTGACGGCGGCAATCACTTCATTGCTCTGGTTAAACACCTCTTTTTTGAAACAGGCATCATCGTAATAGGCTGCGCTGAGTCCAGCCTGCGGATCCAGCCCACAGACGCCGATAAACGCCTGATCAAAAAGCATATTGCGCAGTTGATTCACCGTCTCTGAACCCAATGCACTCCCTACCAGCGGGTTCACTTTCCCACCCAGCATAATCAGTTCGCCGCTTTTGCGACTGCTCAGCGCAGCGGCAATTTGGGGGGAATTGGTCACAATGGTTAGCTCCATTTCATGCGGGATAAAGTTCACCATTAAGAGATAGGTAGAGCCGGAATCAATAAAGATGCAGCTGCCGGGCTTGATCATTTGTGCACATCGGCGTGCAACCGGCTCTTTTTCTTCCACATTTTCTGCAACGCGCGTTTCAAAGCTGGCGGATTGTTTAAGCTGGCTGACAGCGCCGCCATACACTTTTTTGCACAGCCCCTTTCGCGCCAGCTCCTGTAAATCGCGGCGAATGGTATGTTCGGACACGCCTAACTGACGGGCAACATCCACGCCAATCACCCGGCCCGTGTCGATCAGCATCTGATGGATCAGCGCTTGCCTCTGCTCAGGCAATGCATTGTAGTCGGTCACACTCAGCCCTCAAAATTAACACAACCTTGCACAAATAAACACAATCTATCATAGTGTATTCGATCCATGATACATGTTCAGGTCAGGCATGACGACAACGTGGATAAAGAATCAACGGGTTATAAGGGGAGCTGATTATGTATCAGGACATCATCTATCAGGATCTGGATAAAACCATCGACCATCTTGAACACCGCACCGTCGCCTGGTTTACGGAAAATAAGCACCAGCCGCCCGCCGGACTCTTTTATCTCTACCTGCGGGCCTCCCGCACAGGGGAATTTTGCACCGACTATGCCCGGTTACTGGATGGCTCAATGGTGTGCCTGAGCGACATCCTGCCGCAACTGGCCCATCGTTTCGCGCCGCGCATCGCAACGGCGGCAGAGTTGCCCGGACTGAAAACGCGGCGCATTCTGAGCATGCTGCTTTACTGGCTGAGCCAGCACCACAGCGGCCAGAGCGACGCGTTGCCAGGGCGTGAAGAAGTGATGGACATCTTTTCCAGCATTCTCGAAAACACCACGCTGCGGCTGTGGTAAGCCGCAACGCGCTACGGCGTCAGCACCAATTCCCGCACTGTCAGGCTCATTGCCCGAAGCGCCAGTGCCACATCACTCACCATGACGTTTTCCGCCGGGTGATGGCTAATGCCTTTTTCACAGCGCACAAACAGCATGGCCGATGGCCAGCGTTCGGCAATGGCAATCGCGTCATGACCCGCGCCACTGGGCAACAGCAGCACACGCCGCTGAACGTTTCGCACCGCATCAGCCAGCTTGTCGCGCAATTCGCCATCGCAGGGCGTGGCGGCAATGGTATAAAAAATATCGTGGCTAAACGCCACTCCACGCTGTTCTGCAATGCGCATGGCTTGCGCCAGTAAGTGGTTCAGTAACGCTTCACGCTGTGGGTCATCGGAACTACGAATATCCAGCGTCAGCGACACCACGCCGGGGATCACATTCACCGCACCGGGTTCACACTGCAAGGTTCCCACGGTCGCAACCAGTTCAGGACCAGCTTGCCGCGCAGCATGCTCAATCAATACCATCCATTCCGCCGCGGCGGCAAGCGCATCGCGGCGATGGCTCATCGGTACAGTGCCAGCATGCCCGGCCTCGCCGGTAAAGCGGCAATGCAAACGGCGGGCACCGTTAATGGCCGTAACGACGCCGATCGCCAGATCTTCCTGCTCAAGCACCGGCCCCTGCTCGATATGCAACTCCAGATAAGCCGAGAAATCCGCCGCCGGGCGTTGCGCATCGCCAATACGCGTCGCATCAAGACCGGCGTGCGCCAGCGCCTGTGCCACGCTTATCCCCTGTGCGTCTTCACAGGCCAGCCATTCAGCAGGCCAGCTTCCGGTAAGACCGCGACTGCCAAGAAGCGTGATATTAAAACGGGTGCCTTCTTCATCGGCAAAGCCCACAATCTCAATCGCCTGGGTTCCACGCACGTTTGCCCGGTGCAGCCCGTCGACAATTTCAATGGCGGTCAACACACCCAGCATGCCGTCGTAACGCCCGGCATCGCGCACGGTATCAAGATGCGACCCCAGCAGCACCGCCGGAGCACCTTCCGATGCCGCTTCGTAGCGCCCACAAATATTGCCCACCGCATCCTGCCAGGTGCGCATACCCGCCTGTTGCATCCACGAGGCGACCAATGCGTTAGCTCGCAGATGCTCGGGCGACAGATAGACCCGGGTGAGCTGCCCCGGCGTTTCACTGATACGCGCGAGTTCGTCGCAGCGCGCCATCACCCGCTCTGCGGCGCGGGCGGCCTCCCCGGCGGTCATCATCCGTTCGCTCCGTCGTAGATATCCCACGCAGCCTGCATGCCCGCCCCCTGAACAGTGCGCAACCCCAGGCGGTTAAGCACGGCTTCCAGCGCCGTCAGGGTTTGCAGAACGCAATCTTTCCGCGCGTTATACCCCATGGTGCCAATACGCCAGATCTTGCCCTGTAGCGGACCAAACGACGTCCCGATCTCAATATGGAAATCTTCCAGCAGCCGTTTACGCACCTCTTCGCCCTGCACTTCCTGCGGAATCATCACCCCCAGCACGTTATTCATCTTGTGGCTGATATCGCCGAATACCGTCAGCCCCATGCCCTGGATGCCCGCCAGCAGCGCACGTCCATGCAGTTCATGGCGGGCGATGAGTGCGTCCATGCCCTCCTCCAGCATAATGCGGGCGCATTCGCGGGCGGCAAATAACATGCTCGTTGCTTCGGTATGATGGTTCAGGCGTTCCGGCCCCCAGTAATCCATTACCATGCCAAGATCGAAATAATTGGAGTAGATCATCTCATCTGCGCCGTCCTGATGTGCCTCGGTACGGATCCCCTGCTCCACGCATTTGCGCGCGCGGATCGCGGCTTCCATCGCCGGGCTTAGAGTCACCGGCGAGCTACCGGACGGGCCGCCCAGGCATTTTTGCAAACCGGCGGAGACCGCATCCAGCCCCCAGGCATCGCTCTCCAGCACGTTACCGCCCAGCGAGGCGGTTGCGTCGGTATAAAACAGTACACCGTGACGGCGGCAGATCTCACCGAGGTGCTCCAGCGGTTGTAGCATGGTGGTGGAAGTGTCGCCATGCACCGTCAGCAACAGGCGCGGTTTAACCCGAACGATCGCATCTTCGATCTGGTCCGGCGTAAAGACCTCACCCCAGGGAACCTCAATCGTGTGTACTTCCGCACGGCAGCGACGGGCAATTTCACACAGCAAATGACCAAATCGACCAAACACCGGCACCAGCACTTTATCTCCCGGGCGAATGGCCGACACGAGGATTGCCTCAATGCCCGCGCGGGAAGTGCCATCCACCAGCATCGTCCAGCGGTTTTGCGTGCGGAACACCTGGCGGTAGAGTGCCATCACCTCGTTCATATAGCCGGTCATCACCGGATCGTATTGCCCCACTAACTGGCTTGCCATGGCGCGCAGCACGCGCGGATCGGCATTGATCGGCCCCGGCCCCATTAACAAACGTTGAGGCGGGTTTATTTGCGGGAACTGCTGAAAATCGAACATGGGCGCATCCTTTGATGTGCGACAGCACAGATGGTGAAACAAAAGGTTCTTTAATGTTATTTTTGCAACTAATGTGCCACAGACAAAAAGATGAAGCCAGCATAGGAATAACCTGGAATCTACGACCATTTAGTCAAAAAAAACGGGACGCTAAACGCCCCGCCATGCATCATCATTGTGGTGCAAAAGCACCATTAAAGTGCATTACCGTTGTTCCAGTTCATCCAGGTCGGTGTACAACGATGCGATCTGATGAATGCGCTGCCGCCCTGCGGTGAGAGTGGTATGCAGCAAGGCGTTCGCCAGTAAATTCACCAGGCTCATGGCACAGCTGTAGCTATCAAATGCCGAGACGCTGTCCAGCGGCAAGCCAATATGCCAGCGGCACAGCGCTTTGATACGGGTCGCCTGCGGCTCACTGATCGCCAGCACCGGTACGCCCTGCTGATAGAGCGCCTCCAGTACCGGCCGCACCACGCGTGGACGGCGGCGAAACGCGACCATCACCACCATATCAGCAGGCGTGATATCCACTAACTCTTCCGCCAGCGTCTGCCCCGGCTGCGGCAGCACCATCACCTGGCCCCGGCTTTGCAGCAGTTGCTGACGCAAATGCAGCGCGACCGGCGCACTGTTGCGCAGGCCAATGATCACGATCCGACGGGCCTCGCCAAGTGCGCTAATCACTTCGGCAAAGTGCCCGGCATCGAGCGCATTGACCCATTGGGTCAGGTTTGCCATCTCCTGCTTGTAATGACGCGCCAGCAACGTATTACCCTGCACGGCATCGCGGTTCTCCGTCAGCGGCATTCCGCTCTGGCGCAGGCTGCGTAACTCATCGCGCATCTCTTTAAAACGATCGTAGCCTAACCGTTTAAACAGACGACTGACGGTGGCTTTCGACACCCCGCTGAGCCGCGCCAGTTCAGCGCTGTTATAGCTCACCAGATCGTCAAAGTGATCAATGACAAATGACGCAACACGTTGTTCCTGCGGGGAAAGCTGGTCATAACACTCCCGCAGACGTTCATCCAGCTGCTGCATAGCCTCTCCTGCAACTTTTGTTTCACGATAAGCTGACACAGTGAAACGCTTGTCGTCAATCTGGAACAGCTCTTGCTTAGTCATCTCCACTTACCCAAGACTACAGGAAGCGTGACGATGCAAAGTAATATGGCCCCCTCTGGCATGGCGGTGACCCCGCACCATCTTGCCAGCGAGTCGGCGCTGTCGGTTTTACGCCACGGCGGCGATGCCATTCAGGCGATGGTTGCCGCTGCCGCGACCATCGCGGTGACCTACCCGCATATGAACGGGATTGGCGGCGACGGCTTCTGGCTGATTGTGCCGCCGGAAGGCGAACCGTTAGCCATTGACGCCAGCGGCGCAGCCGGGCAGCGGGCAACTCAGGCGTTTTATGCCGGACATTCCCATATTCCTCATCGCGGCCCGCTTGCCGCCCTTACCGTACCCGGCACGCTCAGCGGCTGGGATGAGGCATTAGCGGTTTCCGCCTCGCTGGGCGCAGCGCCGTTACCCCTGTCGCGCCTGTTGGCCGATGCCATTCGCTACGCGGCGGACGGTATTCCGGTCACACAGTCCCAGGCCAGCGCCAGCCAAAATAAATTTCAGGAACTGGTGGACGTGCCCGGTTTCGCCAGTACCTTTTTGCCACAAGGCGCCGCGCCGCAGGCAGGCAGCCGTTTTTGCCAGCCAACGCTGGCCCGCACCCTGACCCGACTCGCCACCGAGGGGCTGGACAGCTTTTATCGCGGGGGGCTCGCGCAACTGATGGCCGATGAGATGCAAGCACTGGGCATCCCTATTACCGCCCAGGATCTGGCACATCACCGTGCTCAGCGCCGCGTACCGCTAAAACTCCGGCACAGCCAGGGGGAGGTATTTAATATGACGCCGCCCACGCAAGGGCTGGTGTCACTGGCCATCCTCGGCATCACCGATCATCTGGACATGGCCCAGGCGAACGACGTGCAAACCATCCACCGTATTGTGGAAGCGACCAAAAAAGCCTTCGGCCTGCGTGACCGCTACATTACCGACCCGCGCCACGTCACGCTGCCGGTACAAAGCCTGCTCGAGCAAGCACCGCTGGCGCTGCTGGCTGACAGCATTGACGAACAGCGCGCAGCGCCCTGGGGCCAGGGCAAAGGGCCGGGGGATACGGTGTGGATGGGCGTGATCGACAAAAACGGTCTGGCGGTCTCGTTTATCCAGAGCATTTACCATGAATTTGGCAGCGGCGTGGTGCTACCGGAGAGCGGCGTTCTGCTGCAAAACCGCGGCGCGGCCTTTAGCCTCGATCCGTCGCATTTGCTGGCGTTAATGCCGGGTAAGCAACCCTTCCATACCTTAAATCCCGCAGCAGCGCGGCTCAACGACGGGCGCACCATGGTGTACGGCACGATGGGCGGCGACGGTCAGCCGCAAACCCAGGCCGCCATTTTTACCCGCCATGTGATGCAAGGAATGCCTTTACAGGCGGCGGTCTGCGCACCGCGCTGGCTGCTGGGGCGCACCTGGGGACAGGCGTCGGAAAGCCTGAAACTGGAAAGCGGTTTTAGCGAAGAGACATTCCTCGCACTACGCAAGATGGGGCATGAGGTGGAGTGGCTGCCCGGCTTAAGCGAAGCCACCGGGCATGCTGGCGCTATCCTTCGCCATGCCAATGGCATGCTGGAAGGGGCTTTCGATCCGCGCAGCAATGGCAGCGCAGCCGGTTTTTAAGGAGCAAAGATGAACACCACTGATTTTGACTGGCTCACCTACATCCGGCTGATGGAGCAACTGCTGGCAGTGCCGCTGGACGATGCCCGTCGCGCGGAACTGGAAGTACAGCTCACCCGTATCGCCGCCATGGCGCAACCGTTAATGGCCTTCCCCTTACCACACCGCCAGGAAGGCGCCGGGGAGTACCGCCTATGAACTTATCGATTGGTGATATTCAACGCGGGCTGCGAGAGAAAACCTTTAGCGCCAGCGAACTGGCGCAGCGCACCCTGGCGCACATTGAGCAGCACAACCCGCAACTTAATGCGTTTACCGATATCACCGCGTCGCGCTTACGGGTGGAAGCGGCGCGTATTGATGTGCGCATCGCCCAGGGTGAACCACTGCCTGCGCTGGCAGGCGTGCCTTATGCGGTAAAAAACCTGTTTGATATCGCCGGGATCACTACCCTTGCCGGAGCCGAACTGTTCAGTACCCAACCGGCGGCCACCCAGGATGCCTTTGCCATACGCCAGCTCACCCGCGCCGGGGCGACGCTTGCCGGAGCGCTGAATATGGACGCCTATGCTTACGGTTTCACCACGGAAAACAGTCACTATGGCGCAACCCGCAACCCGCGCGATCCGCAACGTGTGGCAGGTGGATCGTCCGGTGGCTCCGCTGCGGCTGTGGCAGCGGGTATGGTCAATTTTGCCCTCGGTACCGATACCAACGGATCGATTCGCGTACCAGCGTCGCTGTGCGGTATTTATGGCCTGAAACCCACGTTTGGTCGTCTCTCCCGCACCGGTAGCCACCCGTTTGTCGCCAGCCTCGATCATATTGGCCCACTGGCACGCAACGCGGAGGATCTGACGCGTGTGTATGATGCGTTGCAAGGGCGTGATAACGATGATCGCTGGCAGTCCACACGCACCGCCGATATGGCTCTGCCAGGTCTTGTCGCAGGCAACGCGCTACGCTGTGCGGTGCTGGATGGCTACTTCTCAACCTGGTGCGATGACGATGCGCGGCAGGCGGTAAACACCGTAGCCCAGGCGCTGGGCGCAGATCGCACCGTGACGCTACCGGAAGCCGAACTGGCGCGTTCAGCGGCGTTTTTGTTGTCAGCGGCGGAAGGGGGAAATCACTATCTTCCCGCACTGCGCACTGAAGCGTCGCGCTTTGAACCGAACTCCCGCGAACGTCTGCTGGCCGGAGCCATGACGCCGTCAGCCTGGTACACCCAGGCACAGCGTTTCCGCGCCTGGTTTCGCGATAAAACCTTGCCGCTGTTTCAACAGCTTGACCTGCTGCTCGCGCCGGCAACGCCCTGTAGCGCAACACCGATTGGTACGCCGACCATGCGTATTAACGGGGCGGATCTGCCGGTGAAAGCGAGTATGGGTATGTTGACACAACCGATCTCTTTCCTTGGTCTGCCGGTGGTCACCGTACCGGTAAAAACCCGTAGCGGTTTGCCGATTGGTGTACAGATTATTGGTGCGCCCTGGCAAGAAACCCGCTGTTTACAGGCAGCATGGCGGCTCGAACAAGCCGGAATACTTTATCCACAGGACGCAACATGAACCGAGACAATATCGATCGCCCGGCGATCCTCAACGAAGTGACCGCGGCCTTTTACCGCTATGAGCAGGCACTGATAAGCAATGATATAGACGTACTGGATGAGTTGTTCTGGGACGATGAGCGCACCGTGCGTTATGGTGCGACAGAGAATCTGTATGGCATTGCCGCCATTCGTGACTTTCGACATTCACGCCCTTCCGCCGGGCTGGACAGATTGTTACGCAATACCACCATCACCACTTTTGGCGAGGACATGGCGGTGGCCAGTACGGAATTTACCCGTGAGAACAGCGAACGCGTGGGCAGGCAGATGCAGACGTGGGTGAAATTCCCATGGGGGTGGCGCATTGTCGCAGCGCATGTGAGTTTGATGGGGTGAGAAAGCCCCCTCCTACGCAGGAGGGGGAGATGTATTAACCTTCGTGCAGCCCGCATTCGCGTTTCAGGCCGAAGAAGCGGGTCTCTTCCTCCGCCATACCCGGCTCCCATTTACGGGTGGTATGGGTATCGCCCACCGAGAGATAACCCTGATCCCACAGAGGATGGTAGCCCAGACCGTGTTTTTGCAGGTACTGGTATACCGTGCGGTTATCCCAGTCGATAATCGGCAGCACTTTAAACACGCCGCGCTGGATGCCTAATACCGGCAGATTGGCGCGACTGCCGGATTGCTCGCGGCGCAGCCCGGCAAACCAGGTTTGCGCATTTAATTCTGCAAGCGCACGGTTCATCGGCTCAACTTTGTTGATGTCATTGTACTTTTCAATGCCTTCAACGCCCTGCTCCCACAGTTTACCGTAGCGCGCTTCCTGCCAGGCCGGACTGTGCTCAGCACGGTAGACTTTCAGGTTAAGCTTGAGCTTGTCCGTCAGCTCGTCGATAAACTGGTACGTTTCCGGGAACAGATAGCCGGTATCGGTGAGGATCACCGGAATGCCTGGACAGACCTCATTGACCAGATGCAGGCTTACCGCCGCCTGAATACCGAAGCTTGATGAGAGCACATACTCGCCCGGCAGGTTTTCCAGTGCCCAGGCTACACGCGCTTCAGCGCTCAGCGTTTCGAGCTGCGCATTCGTTTCGGCAAGCTGGAGTACTCGCTCAACTTTTGGCAGCGCGTTCAGCGCATTAAGATCGAGTTTGGACATACGTTCCTCACTGTGTTCGTTGTCTGATAGCGCGACGCTTATCAGGCTTACAGGCTGCGTTATTCCCAGAAATCCCGCGCGGGATCGAGCACCGGGCGAATGATGCCAGCGCGGATGGTGAAATCGCCGAAGCCTTCACCCTCTTTGCGTTCACTCGCCCAACGTGCGACCAGCTCATCAATCGCGTTGAGAATTTCCGTTTCCGTAATGTTTTCACGGTACATCCGCGGGATCCGCGTACCAATACGGTTACCGCCAATATGCAGGTTATAGCGCCCCGGCGCTTTGCCGACCAGGCCGATTTCCGCCAGCATCGCGCGACCACAGCCATTCGGGCAGCCGGTCACACGCAGCACAATGTGGTCATCGCCCACGCCGTGTTTCTCCATCACCGCTTCCACTTTATCAACGAAAGAGGGCAGAAAACGTTCGGCTTCCGCCATCGCCAGCGGACAGGTCGGGAACGACACGCAGGCCATGGAGTTTTCACGCTGCGGTTTGACCGCGTCCATTAACCCGTGCGCACGGGCCAGTTTTTCGATTTTCGCTTTCTGGCTTTCCGGGACGCCCGCCACAATCAGGTTCTGGTTGGCGGTTAAGCGGAAATCGCCTTTATGGATCTTAGCAATTTCCAGCATGCCGGTTTTCAACGGGCGGCCGGGATAATCCAGAATACGGCCATTTTCAATAAACAGCGTCAGGTGCCATTTATTGTCGATCCCCTTCACCCAGCCGATACGATCGCCGCGGCCAGTAAATTCATACGGGCGGATCGGTTCAAACTTGATGCCAGCGCGACGCTCGACTTCCGCTTTAAAGGTATCGACACCCACGCGTTCCAGCGTGTATTTGGTTTTGGCGTTTTTACGATCGGTACGGTTGCCCCAATCACGCTGCGTGGTCACCACCGCTTCCGCGACAGCCAGCGTATGTTCCAGCGGCAGGTAGCCGAATTCGCTCGCCGTACGGGCGTACGTTTTCTTATTGCCGTGCTCCACAGAGAGACCGCCGCCGACCAGCAGGTTAAAGCCCACCAGTTTGCCGTTTTCCGCCACGGCCACAAAGTTCATATCATTGGCGTGCAGATCAACATCGTTCTGCGGCGGGATCACCACCGTGGTTTTAAATTTACGCGGCAGATAGGTTTTACCGAGGATCGGCTCTTCGTCCGTGGTCGCGACTTTCTCAGCATCGTGCCAGATTTCGGCATACGCGCGGGTGCGTGGCAGCAGGTGCTCAGAGAGTTTTTTTGCCCACTCATAGGCTTCAGCATGCAGTTCCGACTCAATCGGGTTCGAAGTGCAAAGCACGTTGCGGTTCACATCGTTGGCGGTCGCCAGCGCATCAAGACCGACTTCATGCAGCATCTGGTGCGCCGGTTTCACGTTCTTTTTCAGAATGCCGTGAAACTGGAACGTCTGGCGGTTAGTCAGACGAATGCTGCCATAAAGGGTTTTGTCCGCCGCGAATTTATCGATCGACAACCACTGTTTTGGCGTAATAATGCCGCCCGGCAGACGACAGCGCAGCATCATGGCATGACGCGGCTCCAGTTTCTGCTCGGCGCGCTCGGCGCGAATATCGCGGTCATCCTGCTGATACATGCCGTGAAAGCGGATCAGCAGAAAGTTGTCGCCGTTAAAACCACCGGTCAGACCGTCGTTCAGATCTTCAGCAATGGTGCCGCGCAGGTAGTTGCTCGCCTCTTTCAGACGCTCGGCATCCGCCAGTTTTCCTTCGACCACCAGTGGGCCTGGATGTTTTTCGCTCATTAGTAGACATCTCGCTGATAACGGCGCTCAACGCGCAGCTCACTTAAAAATTCATCCGCCGCTTCGGCATCCATCGCACCGAATTCGGCAATCACGTCCAGTAAAGCCTGCTCAACGTCTTTCGCCATGCGATTGGCGTCGCCGCAGACATAAATATGCGCACCGTCATTGATCCAGCGCCACAGCTCTGCGCCCTGTTCGCGCAGTTTGTCTTGTACGTAGACTTTTTCTTTTTGATCTCTGGACCAGGCCAGATCGATACGGTTCAGCACGCCCTCTTTCACATAACGCTGCCACTCCACCTGATAGAGGAAATCCTCCGTAAAGTGCGGGTTACCGAAGAACAGCCAGTTTTTACCAGGCGCTTCCTCGGCTGCGCGTTGTTGAATAAAGGCACGGAACGGTGCAATACCTGTACCGGGGCCAATCATGATTACAGGGGTTTCCGGGTTAGCGGGCAGGCGGAAATTGTCGTTATGCTCGATAAACACCCGCACTTCTCCCTCTTCCGGCACGCGATCGGCAAGGTAACCCGAGGCTCCCCCCGTACGGGCGCGGCCTTCAACGTCATAACGCACCACACCAACGGTGATATGCACTTCGCTCTCGACTTCCGCCTGCGCAGAGGCAATCGAATAGAGGCGCGGCGTCAGTGGGCGCAGCAGGCCAATCAACGCGTCAGCATCCAGCTGCGCGGGGGAGAAACGCACCATATCCACAATCGGCGTGGTGGCAGCATAGTGCTGCAATTGCGCTTTATCGCCCACCAGCGGCAGCAGGGATTCGCTACGGGTCAGCGTGGCGTAATTTTCCACGATGTTGGCCGTGTTAACCGTCAGTTCGAAATGCCACTGCAACGCTTCTGCCAACGGCAGCGTTTTGCCGTCGACGGTGACCGGCTCGTCGCCTTTCAGCCACAGCAGTTCAACCAGCTCTTTCACCAGTGCGGGATCGTTTTGATACCAGACACCCAGCGCGTCGCCTGGCTGGTAACGCAGCCCCGAGTCACCCAGATCGATTTCGATATGGCGAACATCTTTCTCAGAATCACGCCCGGTGATTTTCTGGTTTACCGACAAGCTCGCGGTGAGCGGCGCGTCTTTGCTGTATGGGCTGGAGAACACCTCATTCACAGCACCGGTTGCGCTCGCTACCGCCTGCGCAGGCGTGTCTTGCGGTACGCGGGCTTTCAGTACGTCAACCACGCGAGCGCGCCACTCGGTCGCCGCCGCCTGGTATTCCACATCCGCATCGACGCGATCCAGAAGGCGTTCTGCCCCCAGCTCCGCCAGTTTGCTGTCGAAATCTTTCCCGGCCTGGCAGAAGAATTCATACGAGGTATCGCCAAGACCAAAGACAGCAAACGCAGTGCCCTCCAGCTTCGGCGCTTTTTTGGAGAACAGGAACTTATGCAACGCAACCGCTTCTTCCGGCGCTTCGCCTTCCCCTTGTGTTGAGGTCACGACCACCAGCAGTTTTTCACTGGCGATCTGTTTGAATTTGTAATCGCCGGCGTTGACCAGATTGACGTTGAGTTTTGCCGCCAGCAGATCGTCGCGCAGCGCTTCGGCGACGCGACGAGCGTTGCCGGTTTGCGAAGCGGAAATCAGCGTAATGGCCGGGATCACCGCAGCAGGGGCCGGTGCAGTCGTCGCCGCGCCAGGCTGCTGGTTCAGCACGCCCCAGAAATAGCCAGAAACCCAGGCAAGCTGGGCGGGTGTTAAATCAGTGGTGGCTGCCTGAAGGCACGCCAGTTGCTCCGGATTGAGCGGGAGCAACGCGGAAGGTGGGACCTGAGTCGTCATGCGTCGTTATGTTCCAGTAGCAAATTCCCCTTCGCTTTTCACGACGCCTCCGGGTGGGCAGCAGCGCAAAATCCTGCGGGGTTATAATGTAGAAAAAACCGAAGTGAAACTAAGGTTAACGGTGGGGATAATAACAATTAAAGAAAGGTTGGAAATAACAAATAACCAAAAGAACTAACCTCTTTTGGTTATAGTTATTAACACTAAAACAGGTTAATCAACTCTTTGAATTTCATATAAAAAACAGACGTTACATTCTATTTGGACGATGTTGACCGCTTTTAGTGATTTTAATTAATGCTAAAAAAGGTCATTTCCGCTACCATGCGGCGGTTTTTTTAGCCAGAGAGTGCATTATGTCTACCACCTTGTTTAAAGATTTCACCTTTGAAGCCGCTCACCATCTGCCGCATGTACCGCAGGGGCATAAGTGCGGTCGTCTGCATGGCCACTCTTTTATGGTGCGCCTGGAGATCACCGGCGAGGTGGATCCTTATACCGGCTGGATCATGGACTTTGCGGAGCTGAAAGCGGCGTTTAAACCGCTCTACGACCGACTCGATCACTACTACCTGAATGAAATCCCGGGACTGGAAAACCCAACCAGCGAAGTGCTGGCGAAATGGATTTGGGATCAGATGAAGCCCGTCGTGCCGCTGCTTAGCGCGGTGATGGTGAAAGAGACCTGCACCGCCGGGTGCGTCTACCGCGGCTGATCCACTCGTCGTAAACAATAAACCCGCCGCTGGCGGGTTTATGTATCAGGCAATATTCAGATATTTGTGCGTCTGCATTGACAACCGCCAGTTACGGGCGATACAGGTTTCGATACATAACCGCGTCGCGTCCTCTTTCTGGCTGATGGGCTGCAGGGCGATCACCCGGTGTTTATCATCAGCAAGCTGCGACAGCAGGGTATCCAGCGCTTCGATGTCGCGCAAACGTCCTACCGGGTGCTTTATTTCATCAGCGCGCTCCAGCGCCTGCTGTAACACTTCATAGCCGCCGCGCATATTGACCTTTGGCGACACCGTCACCCAGGTAGTGTGCGAAGCGCGCACCTCATGAGTGCCGCTGGTTTCTATCTGGCAGCTAAAGCCATTTTTCTCCAGCGTTGCCGTCAGCGGGATCAGATCATGAATACAGGGTTCGCCGCCGGTAATCACCACATGGCGCGCAGTCCAGCCCTGGCGTTGAATAATGGCGAGCAGATCTTCACTGTTCGCCGCGCCCCACTTATCGCTCTCTTTAGTCTTCGCAAGGATGCTGAACAGCGACACTTCCCGATCCGCAAGCTTATCCCAGGTGTGTTTGGTGTCGCACCAGGCGCACCCCACCGGGCATCCCTGTAAACGAATAAAAATAGCGGGAACGCCGGTAAAGTAACCCTCGCCTTGCAAGGTCTGGAACATCTCATTAATCGGGTACTGCATCATCACTCTTACTGGAAGTTTAAAGAAGTAATTATTGCAGATTACCGCCCACCGATCATGTGCCATTTGCGCCACCCGCGCCGGGAGCGCTTTTAACCGCTGAAATGAATGACTATCAGTAATGGCAAATTGTCATAGCGGAAGAATAGCCGCTATTATGCTGGGGTAATTCCTCTCTTATTGCCCTGCAAGGATGATGCATATGGCGCGCATACTGGCAATGTTGCTGGTACTGACAGGCTTTGCCGCTCAGGCTCTGGCCTCCCCGATTCCGCCGATGAACGGCTTTGTTAACGATCCGGATGAACTGTTGACCTCATGGGAACGGGCAGAGCTTAACCACCAGGTGAATATACTCAATGAGCGCTCCGGCACGCAAACTGCCGTACTGGTGGTACAAAGCACCGGCAACGACACTATTGAGCAATTTGCCTGGCGGGTGTTTAACCAATGGCGATTAGGCAATGCCCTGCGTAATGACGGCATATTGTTGCTGGTCGCATGGCAGGACCGCCATGTCAGGATCGAGGTAGGAACCGGGCTTGAAGGAATGCTTACGGACGCATTGGCAGGCAGAATCATTAATGAGTACATCATTCCGCCCTTTAAATCCGGCGAGCTGGCAACAGGGATCACCCAGGGTGTGGAAGGGATCAGTACCGTACTTGCCAGCCAGCCTTTGCCCAAAGCGGAACCACCGACATTTTGGCAGGAGATATCTGCGTATTTTTCCCTGTGGAAGAGTCTGCTGGCGCTGGCGGTGGTGATCATTTTCCTGACGGTAACCGGCAGGCTGCGGTTATTAGCAGCACTGTTCGTTGTTGCCTGCCCGCTGACGCTGATACTGCTGTTTTTCAGTGACCAGGCACCGTGGTTGATGCCCTATGTCTGGTTCAGCGGCTCGATTCCGGTTGCCATACTCATTATGGTGCTCGGCGTCCTGTTTATTTATCCTCAGCGCCTGAGTGCCGCAGGGCGGCAGAAATACCGCGAGAGCCGCCAAAGCAATCATTTGAGTAGCGCCGCCACCGTCTGGACCAGCACCGACACCACGCATTACAGCAGTAGCGATAGCACAAGCCATAGCAGCAGTGACAGTTCCAGCTCCGGGGGGGATGGTGGCTCAAGCGATGGCGGCGGTTCATCGGGCAATTGGTAAACTCGCCGTGTAACGCTCAGTGTATGGCTATTACGTTGCAGGGATTTCCCTGCAACGCGATTATTTAACCAGGTCAGAAATGATGTAACCAAATATTATTTATCTTACACTTTGAATTATCTGCGCGGGCAAATGCCGGCGCTTTCCGGTAAAAATAACCAGCACGAAATCAACCAGATAACTATTTCATTATTCACGGGTGAATTTTTCGCTGCGCTTCATTGTCAAAGTTCAATCCCCTTTCGTATGTACCTTAAAATAAGCTTAAGAAGCCCCCAAAAACCCCGCCATCTTATTTACATAGCGTTTAGCTTTCTGTGCCTAAAATCCGCCAAATCGACCATGATGAGATAGCACTCGTGAATACATTATTGATAACAGGCGTGACCGGGTTTCTTGGCGGGGCAGTATTAGAAAAAATCCTTAATGGCAATGACGCGATGAATTTGCTGCTGCTGGTTCGGGCGAACGACGCCGCAGCCGGTATTGAGCGCGTGAAGTCTAATATGCGCAAATTTAACCTCAGCGAAGAGACATTGCAGCGACTGACCGCCGATCAGGTTTTGCTTGGTGATCTGGGCGAACCGGAGGGATTTCTGGATGATCCGCGACTGGAGTCGGTCACGCATGTGCTGAACTGCGCAGCGGTCGCCTCATTCGGTAATAACCCGCTGGTGTGGAAAGTGAACGTCGAAGGCACGCTGGCCTTTGCCCGTCGCATGTCTCAGGTCACAGGATTACAACGTTTTCTGCATGTGGGTACGGCAATGTCGTGCACGCCAGAGCCCGACTCACTGGTGCCGGAAAGCGCAGAATTTCGCGAGAATGCCGAGCACCTGGTCACGTATACCCGCTCTAAGTCCACCATCGAACAGTTGATGCGTACAGAGTGCCCGCAGTTGCCGCTGGTCATTGCACGCCCGTCTATCGTCGTCGGCCATACCAGCCATGGTTGCCAGCCTTCCACCAGCATTTTCTGGGTCTTTAGCATGGGGCTGATGCTGCAAAAATTTATCTGCTCGCTGGAAGATCGCATCGACGTTATCCCTGTCGATTATTGCGCCGATGCACTGCTGATGCTGCTTAAAGGCCAGATCGCTAACGGTGAAGTGGTGCACATTTCTGCAGGTGAAGAGAACAGTGTGCGCTTTGCGGATATCGACCGCGCGATGGCCAAAGCACTGGAGAAAGCTCCGGTCGGCGATAAATACGCCCAGGTGAGCTATGAAACCTTAGTGAAAATGCGCCGCGAGCTGAAAGATATTTTCGGGCCGTGTAATGAACGCCTGATGCTGAAAGCCATGCGTCTGTATGGCGCTTTTGCTGAACTGAACGTACGTTTCAGCAATGATAAACTGCTCAGCATGGGGATGCCGAAGCCGCCGCGTTTTACCGATTATATCGCCCGCTGTGTACAGACGACGCACGGTCTGTCTATCCCGCAACAGATGGAAGTCGATTTCAAATAGTCGGTATCAAAAAGCCAAAAAAAATGCCAGTCAATCGACTGGCATTTTTCATGTAAGGCTGAGGCGATTATGCCTGACCTTTGATCTCTTTACGACCGTTGTACGGAGCTTGTTCACCCAGCGCTTCTTCAATACGAATCAGCTGGTTGTATTTAGCAACGCGGTCAGAACGGCTCATAGAACCGGTTTTGATCTGGCCAGCCGCGGTACCTACCGCCAGGTCAGCGATGGTTGCGTCTTCAGTTTCGCCAGAACGGTGAGAAATGACAGCGGTGTAACCTGCGTCTTTCGCCATTTTGATCGCAGCCAGCGTTTCGGTCAGAGAACCGATCTGGTTGAATTTGATCAGAATGGAGTTAACGATGCCTTTCTCGATACCTTCTTTCAGGATTTTGGTGTTGGTTACGAACAGATCGTCACCAACCAGCTGGATTTTGTCGCCCAGGACTTTAGTCTGGTATGCAAAGCCAGTCCAGTCAGATTCGTCCAGACCATCTTCGATAGAAACGATCGGATACTGTTTGGTCAGATCTTCCAGGAAGTGGGTGAACTCTTCAGAGGTGAACGCTTTGTTGCCTTCGCCAGCCAGAACGTATTTACCGTCTTTGTAGAACTCAGACGCTGCGC
Source organism: Kosakonia oryzendophytica (assembly GCF_900094925.1). GTDB lineage: Bacteria > Pseudomonadota > Gammaproteobacteria > Enterobacterales > Enterobacteriaceae > Kosakonia > Kosakonia oryzendophytica. Next base: position 387,345 of record NZ_FMAY01000003.1, read on the forward strand.
AGTCCATCGCCAGGGTGATATCTTTACCCAGCTCGTAACCTGCTGCTTTAACCGCTTCAGCGATAACAGCCAGCGCTTCTGCGTTGGAACCCAGGTTCGGCGCATAGCCGCCTTCGTCACCCACAGCAGTGTTCATGCCTTTGGATTTCAGTACTTTAGCCAGGTTATGGAACACTTCTGAACCCATACGTACTGCTTCTTTCAGGGATTTCGCGCCAACCGGCTGAATCATGAATTCCTGAATGTCGACGTTGTTGTCAGCGTGCTCACCACCGTTGATGATGTTCATCATCGGTACCGGCATGGAGTATTTGCCCGGAGTGCCGTTCAGTTCAGCGATGTGTGCGTACAGCGGCAGGCCTTTAGAAGCAGCAGCAGCTTTAGCAGTAGCCAGAGAAACAGCCAGGATTGCGTTCGCGCCGAAGTTGGATTTGTTTTCGGTGCCGTCCAGGTCGATCATGATCTTGTCGATGCCAGCCTGATCTTTGGCGTCTTTGCCAAGGATTGCCTGAGCAATCGGGCCGTTAACCGCGCCAACCGCTTTCAGTACGCCTTTACCCATGAAACGGGATTTGTCGCCATCGCGCAGTTCCAGCGCTTCGCGGGAACCCGTGGAAGCACCTGACGGCGCAGCAGCCAGACCGACGAAACCACCTTCCAGGTGTACTTCGGCTTCAACAGTCGGGTTACCACGGGAGTCGATGATTTCACGACCGATGACTTTAACGATTTTGGACATTAGGTTTTCCTCAGTACAAGTTAAACTAAAACTCCAGACAAACAACGCGTACCCTGGGGTACGCGTTGCTGTTGTAACTTTTTACTTCGCCTGACGCTTCTGGTACTCGCTGGCGGCTTTCACAAAGCCTGCAAACAGCGGATGCCCGTCACGCGGCGTAGATGTAAATTCCGGATGGAACTGACAAGCGACGAACCACGGATGATTCGGCACTTCGATGATCTCGACCAACTGATCATCACCGGAACGGCCCGCAACGCGCAGACCTGCAGCTTCAATTTGTTTCAACAGCATGTTGTTGACTTCGTAACGATGACGATGACGCTCGACGATAGTCGGCTCACCGTACAGCTGGCGAACCAGGCTGCCATCGTCAAGCTGGCACTGCTGTGCGCCGAGGCGCATGGTGCCACCGAGATCGCTCTTCTCCGAACGGACTTCGACGTTGCCGTCTTCATCACGCCATTCGGTAATAAGCGCCACAACCGGGTACTTACAGTCTGGCACAAATTCCGTCGAGTTGGCGTTCTCCATCCCGACTACATTACGAGCAAATTCAATCAACGCCACCTGCATACCGAGGCAAATGCCCAGGTAAGGAATCTGGTTTTCACGCGCATAGCGTGCGGTAGCGATCTTGCCTTCCACACCGCGGTAGCCGAAGCCGCCAGGAATGAGGATAGCATCCAGACCTTTCAGAATTTCGACACCGCGCGTTTCCACATCCTGCGAGTCAATCAGCTTGATGTTGACGGTCACGCGGTTTTTCAGGCCACCGTGTTTCAGGGCTTCAATCACTGATTTGTAGGCGTCCGGCAGTTCAATATACTTACCGACCATACCGATGGTGACTTCCCCTGACGGATTCGCTTCTTCGTAGATCACCTGTTCCCATTCGGCCAGGTTTGCTTCCGGACAGTTCAAGCTGAATCGTTTACAAATATAATCGTCCAGCCCCTGAGATTTCAACAGGCCCGGGATTTTATAAATGGAATCGACGTCTTTCAGAGAAATCACAGCTTTTTCTGGAACGTTACAGAACAAAGCAATTTTTGCGCGTTCATTAGCAGGAACCGCGCGATCGGAACGACAAATCAGAATATCCGGCTGGATGCCGATAGAAAGCAGCTCTTTTACAGAATGCTGTGTTGGTTTGGTTTTGACTTCCCCGGAAGCCGCCATGTACGGCACCAGCGTCAGGTGCATGTAGAGTGTGCGCTCGCGGCCCACTTCTACTGCCATCTGGCGAATGGCTTCGAGGAACGGCAGAGATTCGATATCGCCAACGGTGCCGCCGATTTCCACCAGCGCCACATCATGGCCTTCACCGCCAGCAATGATGCGTTCTTTAATCGCGTTGGTGATATGCGGAATCACCTGTACGGTCGCGCCCAGATAATCGCCACGACGTTCTTTACGCAGAACCTCGGAGTAGATGCGGCCAGTAGTGAAGTTGTTACGACGGGTCATCTTGGTGCGGATGAAGCGCTCGTAGTGACCCAAATCCAGATCGGTTTCAGCGCCATCTTCGGTAACGAACACTTCGCCATGCTGGATTGGACTCATTGTACCCGGATCGACGTTGATATACGGATCGAGTTTCATCATGGTGACGTTGAGGCCACGGGCTTCAAGAATGGCTGCCAGGGAGGCTGCGGCAATGCCTTTACCCAGAGAGGATACGACCCCGCCGGTCACAAAAATATAGTTCGTTGTCATGCTGAACCTGAGAAGTTAGGTTTAAAAGACGATGGAATAACCAGGACGGGAAAGCAGTATACCCGATCATGGCTTGTGCCACAAACTTTCATTAACCCTCTCCTTCGTTCTTCAGGCCGCATCTGCGTTGGCTTCTTTCGCTTACCCCGTTCACGGAGTCTTTCTCTGTGCCCCGGGATTCGCTCGGTTGCCGCCTTGCTGCGACCCGAATGACTCGAAGAGGCGATTCTCAAGGCGTTTCAACAAATATAAGGAGTGTGAAAATAGCCACTTTCAGGTAAATGTTTTTGACGTAAATCAAGCGCTTGTTATTTTAAAAATCACACAAATAGCGCTTACTGGAACAAATCCGTTAAAGATCATATTCCTGGCGTTTTACCTGCTGCCAGACATTTTCCATTGTTTCCAGATCCACGCCTGTCATTTCCAGCCCGCGCTCGCGGACAATACGCTCAACTTCGCGGAAACGGCGTTCAAACTTGAGGTTGGCTTTTTGCAGCGCGGTTTCTGCTTTTACCCCAAGATGACGGGAAAGATTGACCGTGGCGAACAACAAATCGCCCATTTCTTCTTCCAGTTTCGCATCGTCCACAACGACCTGTTTCGCCTCGTGCATCACCTCATCAATCTCTTCATAGACTTTGTCGAGCACCGGGCCGAGGGTAGTCCAGTCAAAGCCGACGGTAGAACAGCGTTTCTGGATTTTATGCGCGCGCATCAACGCTGGCAGACTATGGGGAATATCATCCAGCGCCGAATGTTGCGCCTTTTCCGCCCGCTCTTCGCTTTTGATTTGCTCCCAGCGAGTCAGCACTTCCGTGCTGGTTTCCGCGTGCGCATCACCGAAGATATGCGGGTGGCGTCGCTCCAGCTTGTCGCTGATAGCGGCACAAATGTCGTTGAAATCAAAACGCCCCTCTTCCTGCGCCATCTGCGCGTAAAACACCACCTGGAATAGCAAGTCGCCCAGCTCACCGCGCAAATCGTCAAAATCCTCACGGGAAATCGCGTCCAGCACTTCATACGTCTCTTCCAGCGTGTACGGCGCGATGGTGGCGAAGGTTTGTTCTTTGTCCCACGGGCAGCCAGTTTCCGGGTCGCGCAGGCGTTGCATAATCCCGAGCAAACGGTCGATTTGAGTCATGAGAAATCCCTGATCATAAAACGTTGCTCCTCTCCCCGCAGGGAGAGGAGTTGAGTGAAGAGAAAATCAGCCGCCGTGCAGACGACGGGCGTCGATCACATCCGGCACCTGGTTAAGTTTACCCAGCACGCGGCCCAGTACCTGCAGGTTATAGATTTCGATATTCATATCGATGGTGGCCAGCTGCTGCTTCGTATCGCTGCGGCTGGCGACGCCCAACACATTCACCTTCTCGTTGGCGAGGATCGTGGTGATATCGCGCAGCAAGCCACTGCGATCGTTGGCGGTAACACGCACCACCAGCGAGTAACCTGCCGAGTAGCTTTCGCCCCAGACGGCTTCCACGATGCGCTCCGGCGCGACCGTGCGCAGCTCTTCAAGCTGATCGCAGTCGGCGCGGTGAATCGAGATCCCACGCCCCTGAGTGATAAAACCAACGATCTCATCCCCCGGGATCGGCTGGCAGCACCGTGCAATATGGTGCATCAGATTACCCACGCCTTCCACCACCACGCGACCGTTGTCTTTACTGCGGGTTTGCGGCGTATAGGTTTTCTGCTGCAACTGCTTCAGTGCGGCGGCATCCTGCTCTGCTGCGCTCGGTTTATTGAACTGCGATTGCAGGAAGTTCACCATCTGGTTAAGACGAATATCCCCACCGCCAATCGCCGCGAGCAACTCTTCCATTTCGTTAAAGTTGTAGCGCGGCAGCAGATGTTTTTCCGCCTCTTTCAGGCTGATGCCCAGATGCGCCAGCTCATCGTCGAGGATCTGCCGCCCGGCCAGGATGTTTTTGTCACGATCCTGTTTACGGAACCAGGCGTGGATCTTCGAACGCCCACGGCTGGTGGTCACATAGCCGAGGTTCGGGTTCAGCCAGTCGCGGCTTGGGTTTGGCTGCTTCTGAGTGATGATTTCAATCTGATCGCCCATCTGCAACTGGTATGTAAAGGGCACAATGCGCCCGCTAATTTTCGCGCCGATGCAGCGGTGCCCCACGTCACTGTGAATATGGTAAGCGAAGTCCAGCGGCGTGGAGCCTGCCGGTAAGTCCACCACATCCCCTTTCGGCGTAAACACATACACCCGATCGTCGAACACCTGGCTGCGCACTTCATCAAGCATCTCGCCAGAGTCGGCCATCTCTTCCTGCCAGGCGATCAGTTTACGCAGCCAGGCAATACGGTCTTCATGAGCGGAACGTGGGCTGCCTGCAACGGCTGTACCCTCTTTGTACTTCCAGTGCGCCGCCACACCCAGTTCAGCGTCTTCATGCATCTGGCGGGTACGGATCTGGATCTCCACCGTTTTCCCGCCCGGCCCCAGTACCACGGTATGGATCGACTGATAACCGTTCGGTTTCGGGTTGGCGACATAGTCATCAAACTCATCCGGCAAATGGCGGTAATGGGTATGGACAATCCCTAACGCCGCGTAACAATCCTGCAAGCGTTCAGCGACAATACGCACGGCGCGCACATCAAACAGCTCGTCAAAAGCGAGGTGTTTTTTCTGCATTTTGCGCCAGATGCTGTAAATGTGTTTCGGACGACCATATACCTCGGCTTTAACGCCTTCGTTTTTCATCTCTGTACGCAAATGGCCGACGAACTCGTCAATATAGTGTTCACGATCGATACGCCGCTCGTGCAACAGTTTGGCGATGCGTTTGTATTCCGCCGGGTGCAAATAGCGGAAGCAGTAATCTTCCAGCTCCCATTTCAGTTGCCCGATCCCGAGGCGGTTCGCCAACGGCGCATAGATATTCGTACACTCTTTGGCCGCCAGCACGCGTTCATCTTCCGGCGCATCTTTTACTTCGCGCAAGTGCGCGATACGTTCAGCCAGCTTGATCACCACGCAGCGGAAATCATCCACCATCGCCAGCAGCATACGGCGGACGTTATCCACCTGTTCGGAGGAGACAGAATCGGTGTGGGTGGCTTTAAGCTGGCGGATGGCGGCCATATCGCGTACGCCGTGAATCAGGTTAACGACGGAAGCGCCCACGCTTTCACGCAACACCTCTTCGCTGACCACTTCGGCATCCGCCAGCGGGAACAGGAGCGCCGCACGCAATGTGTCCGTATCCATACTCAGCATGGAGAGGATTTCAACCATCTCGATACCGCGCGACAGCAGTATTTCCGCATTGGGATGCCCTTGCGTCTGGCGCAGACAATATTCCCAGGTTTCGGTTAAGCGTTCACACGACGGTTGACTGGTGATCCCCAGACTCGCGATCCATTTTCCCGGATCGAATTCACCCGCTTTGTTCAAATGCGCACTGCGTACCGCAACCATTGTCCTCTCCTTTCAGGGACCGGGCCTGTCGAACTCGACAAGCCGAAATTAATCATTTGTGATTCACAAACAACACCATCGACTCCAGGTGGCCTGTGTGCGGGAACATGTCCAGCATCGCCAACTGCTGAATCTGGTAACCCACATGTAAAAGCGCTTCACTGTCGCGGGCAAGGGTGGCGGGATTACAGGAAACGTACACCACCCGCTGCGGCGACAATTTTATAATATGTTGCATCACGCCTGCAGCACCTGCGCGCGCCGGATCGAGCAACACTTTGTCAAAACCCTGCCTGGCCCACGGCTGCGTTGTGACATCATCTTCCAGATTTTCATGAAAAAATGTCACATTGTGCAAGCCATTCTGTTGCGCGTTTTGCTGCGCTTTCGCCACCAGCCCGGCAACGCCTTCTACGCCGACGACACTGCCTGCGCGTTTCGCCAGCGGTAACGTGAAATTCCCCATTCCGCAGAACAGATCCAATACGCGATCGTCTGGCTGTACATCCAGCCACATCAATGCACGGGCGACCATCTGTTGGTTCACTCCGTCGTTCACCTGGATAAAATCCCGCGGACTGAACGTTAAGCGTAGCCCTTCAGAGCTGTACCAGGGAACATCTCCGCACACATGTTCCAGTATCTCGCTTTGCGGCGCCAGATACAGCGCCAGGTCATGAGAATGCGAAAACCGTTCCAGTTTTTCTTTATCATCAGTGGCTAACGGGCCGGTATGGCGTAAAACCATCAGCGGACCGTTGTCTGCATCAACCAATTCAACATGCCCAAGATGACGCACCGCTTTCAACTGCGCCAGACATTCGCGCAGCGGGGAGAGCAATGCTTCAAGTCGATGCACCAACACCGGGCAACGCGTGATAGAGACGATGTCGTTGTCACCCGCTTTACGAAAGCCCATCGCCAGTTGTTGCGTTTTTGACTGCCAGCTCAGGCTTAAGCGTGCGCGTCGGCGGTACCCCCACGGCTGAGCGGCAATCACCTCTTCGACATCGTGTTTCATCAAACGTGCCAGCGCGGCGCTTTTACTGCGCTGTTGCAGTGCAACACTGGCGTGCTGCTGCTGGCACCCCCCGCAAACGCCAAAGTGCGGGCACACGGGCGCTACACGCTCCGGGCTGTCGTTCAGGCGGCGTTTTACCTCACCGCGCGCAAATTGCCGTTTGTCCTCTTTCAGCGTGATTTCTGCCGTCTCGCCAGGCAAAAGTCCGGGAACAAACAACGCCTTACCATTATGGCGCGCAACGCCCTGACCAAAGGGATCAAGATCATTTACGGTTACCGTTAGTGTTTGACGAGTCGTCACGCGTCGTTTTGCAGAGTAGAATTGCGCCATTGCCTGGAAATATCTCATTACCGATTAATGGCCTTATTCTCCCATAACGGAATTCCATGACCAACTACAGCTTGCGCGCACGCATGATGATTCTGATCCTGGCCCCCACCGTACTTATCGGTGTGTTGCTCAGCATCTTTTTTGTTGTTCACCGCTACAACGACTTACAGCGTCAGTTGGAAGATGCCGGTGCCAGCATTATTGAACCGTTGGCGGTCTCCAGCGAATACAGTATGGCGTTGCAGGACAGAGAAGCTATTGGTCAGCTTATTAGCGTTCTGCACCGCCGTCATTCGGATATAGTGCGAGCTATCTCCATTTACGACGGCAAGAACGATGTGTTTGTTTCATCGAATTTCCAGCTTGATGGCGACGATCTGAAACTGGCGGAAGGGCAGCCTTTCCCGCGCAAATTAAGCGTGACCCGCCACGGCGATGTGATGGTGCTGCGTACGCCGATCCTTTCAGAAGGCTACGCGCCAGCGAACACCTCACTTCCGGCAGATAAAATTACCGGCAATATGCTCGGTTATGTCGCGCTGGAACTCGATCTGAAAGCCGTGCGTTTACAGCAGTACAAAGAGATTTTTATCTCCAGTCTGATGATCTTGTTCTGTATCGGCATTGCGCTGATTTTCGGCTGGCGTCTGATGCGCGATGTCACCAGTCCGATCCGTAATATGGTGAATACCGTAGACCGTATTCGTCGCGGGCAGCTTGATAGCCGTGTTGAAGGCTTTATGCTCGGTGAGCTGGATATGTTGAAAAACGGCATCAACTCGATGGCCATGTCGCTGGCGGCCTACCACGAAGAGATGCAGCACAATATTGATCAGTCCACCTCCGACCTGCGAGAAACGCTGGAGCAGATGGAGATCCAGAACGTTGAACTGGACCTGGCCAAAAAACGTGCACAAGAAGCCGCACGCATCAAATCAGAGTTCCTTGCCAACATGTCGCATGAGTTGCGTACACCGCTGAATGGGGTGATTGGCTTTACCCGCCTGACGCTGAAGTCGGAGCTGAACCCCACACAACGCGACCACCTGCTCACTATTGAGCGTTCGGCCAATAACCTGCTGGCCATCATCAACGACGTGCTCGACTTCTCAAAACTGGAAGCAGGCAAACTGATCCTTGAGAGCATTCCTTTCCCGCTGCGCAATACGCTGGATGAGGTAGTGATCCTGCTGGCGCACTCCGCCCACGATAAAGGGCTGGAGCTGACGCTAAATATCAAAAACGATGTGCCGGATAATGTGATTGGTGATCCGCTGCGTTTACAGCAAGTCATTACCAATCTGGTAGGTAATGCCATCAAGTTCACCGAAAATGGCAACATTGATGTGGTCGTGGAGAAACGCGCGATCAGTAATAACAAAGTGCAGATTGAGGTGCAGATCCGCGATACCGGCATCGGCATCCCTGAGCGTGACCAGTCGCGTTTATTCCAGGCGTTTCGTCAGGCTGACGCCAGTATTTCCCGTCGCCATGGTGGCACCGGTCTGGGCCTGGTGATCACACAGAAACTGGTTAATGAGATGGGGGGCGATATTTCGTTCCACAGCCAGCCAAACCGCGGTTCCACCTTCTGGTTCCATATCAATCTCGATCTCAACCCAAATGCCATTACCGAAGCGCCTGCAACAGGTTGCCTGGCAGGCAAACGGCTGGCGTATGTTGAGCCGAACGCCACCGCAGCGCAAAGTACGCTGGATGTGCTGAGCGAAACGCCGCTGGAGGTGGTTTACAGTCCGTCGTTCTCCGCATTGCCGCAGGATCATTACGATATTTTGCTGATGGCGATTCCGGTCACCGTTCGCGAACCGCTGAACATGCAGCATGACCGCCTCGCGCGGGCGGCGGCCATGACGGACTATCTCTTGCTGGCGCTCCCTTGCCATGCGCAAGTGAACGCGGAAGAGCTCAAACAGGATGGCGCGGCGGCTTGTCTGCTGAAACCGCTGACGCCCACACGTCTGCTACCTGCGCTCACGGAATATTGCCGTTCCACACGCTTAACCCAGACCTTTGTACCTGACGAAAGCAAACTGCCGATGTCAGTGATGGCGGTAGATGACAACCCGGCGAACCTGAAATTGATCGGCGCGCTGCTTGAGGATCAGGTCCAGCACGTTGAGCTATGCGACAGCGGTATGCAGGCCCTTGAGCGCGCCAGACAGTTGCAATTTGATCTGATCCTGATGGATATCCAGATGCCGGATATGGACGGCATCCGCGCCTGTGAGCTGATCCGCCAGTTACCTCACCAGCAGCAAACGCCGGTGATTGCCGTAACGGCGCATGCCATGGCGGGACAGAAAGAAAAATTACTGAGCGCCGGAATGAACGACTATCTGGCGAAACCGATTGAAGAAGACAAGCTGCACAACCTGCTGCTGCGCTATAAACCCGGCCCGGACATCAGCTCCTGGTTAACGCCGCCGGAGCCAGAGACGCCGCATGCAGAACCGGTGGTAAATGCAGATGTGACGCTCGACTGGCAGTTGGCCTTACGGCAGGCGGCGGGGAAAACCGATCTGGCGCGGGAGATGCTGCAAATGCTGGTGGAGTTTCTGCCGGAGATCCGCAATCAGGTGGAAGAGCAACTGGTGGGAGAGTCACCACAGGGGCTGTCGGAAGGGATCCATAAACTGCATGGTAGCTGCGGGTATAGCGGTGTTCCGCGCCTGAAAAACCTCTGCCAGCTTATCGAGCATCAGTTACGCAGCGGCGTACCGGCCGAGGAGCTGGAGCCGGAGTTTCTTGAGCTACTGGATGAAATGGACAATGTGGTACGCGAAGCGCGGAGATTGATTGGGTAGTGAGGTTGCCGGATCGGCGTTTTCGCGCCATCCGGCAAACAAAGGCTATAATGTCTGACCTGCTTTCAGCACCGCCGCCACGTTACGCGCTGTCATGCGCACGTTTTCTCTGGCATTCGCCAGCGCATCATCCAACGAACAGATCCGGTAGATGACGCTGAAAACCGCATCAATACCGTGGCTGTGCACCACACCTACATCAGCGGTCAGGCTACCAGCGATACCAATGACCGGGATCCGGTAACGTTTCGCCACTTTCGCCACCCCTACAGGCACCTTTCCGTGCACGGTCTGGCTGTCTATCCGCCCTTCCCCGGTGATCACCAGATCTGCATCCGCAACGTACTTATCCAGATCAAGCGCATCGGTAACGATCTCAATCCCGTGGCGCAGTTCCGCACCGCAAAAGGCGTACAGCGCCGCGCCCATTCCCCCGGCTGCACCGCCGCCAGCCAGATTGAGGACATCCAGATCCAGATCGCGGGCGATGATCTTCGCATAACGCCCCAGCGCATCATCCAGCCGGGAGATCATCTCAGGCGTCGCCCCTTTCTGGGGACCAAATACCGCCGACGCGCCCTCTTTACCGGTGAGTGGATTGGTCACGTCGCAAGCCACTTCGATACGGCAATGTGCCAGACGTTTATCCAGTTCGCTGATATCAATACGTTCCAGCGTCTCCAGCGCCGCACCGCCAAACGCAATCTGCTCACCCTTGCCATTCAACAATTTTGCGCCCAGCGCCTGCACCATGCCTGCACCACCGTCATTCGTGGCGCTGCCTCCGATGCCAATGATGATATGTTTCACGCCCGCATCCAGCGCGTGGCGGATCAATTCGCCGGTTCCCCAGGACGTGGTCACCAATGGATCGCGTTTCGCCGGAGGCACCTTTTCCAGCCCGCTGGCCGCCGCCATTTCAATAAAGGCAGATTTTTCATCGCCGGAAAGACCATAAAAACCGTTAGCCTGCTCGCCAAGTGGGCCCTTCACCGTCACGTTCACGATGCGCCCTTCGGTCGCGGCAACCATGGCTTCAACTGTCCCTTCTCCGCCATCTGCAACCGGTATTTTTACATATTCCGCTGAGGGAAAAATCTCGCGAAAGCCACTCTCTATGGCGGTCGCTACATCCAAAGCACTCAAACTTTCTTTATAAGAGTCAGGTGCGATAACAATTTTCATAAGCCATCCTTACGCATATTCACTGCCGCAAGCATACACCCGGAAGCCTGAGGAAAATGCCAGCCCCCGCAAGGACTGGCGATCCCCCGTTAACGCACCATGCACGGACGTTTGTTATCAAACTTCCAGTTCGGGATCAGGTACTGCATCCCCATGGCATCATCACGCGCACCGAGGCCGTGTTTCTGATACAGCTCATTGGCTTTCATCACCTGGTCCATATCCAGCTCAACGCCCAGACCCGGTTTGCTCGGTACCTGTACCATCCCGCCCTTGATTTCGAACGGTTCTTTGGTCAGACGTTGGTTGCCTTCCTGCCAGATCCAGTGTGTATCGATCGCGGTGATATTGCCTGGCGCAGCGGCGGCAACGTGGGTGAACATCGCCAGCGAAATATCGAAGTGGTTATTGGAGTGTGAGCCCCAGGTCAGGCCGAACTCGTGACACATTTGGGCGACGCGGACTGAGCCCTGCATGGTCCAGAAATGCGGATCCGCCAACGGAATATCCACAGATTGCAGAGACAGGGTGTGCCCCATCTGACGCCAGTCAGTGGCGATCATGTTGGTGGCGGTCGGCAGACCGGTTGCGCGGCGGAATTCCGCCATCACTTCACGCCCGGAGAAGCCCTGCTCTGCACCACACGGATCTTCCGCATAGGCCAGTACACCTTTCAGGTGCTTACCAATTTTGATGGCTTCATCCAGCGACCAGGCGCCGTTTGGATCCAGCGTCACACGCGCCTGCGGGAAGCGTTTCGCCAGCGCGGAAATCGCTTCAGCCTCTTCCATACCGGCCAGTACGCCGCCTTTCAGTTTGAAATCGTTAAAACCGTATTTCTCGTAGGCGGCTTCCGCCAGACGCACAACACGATCCGGGGTCATCGCCACTTCGTGACGTACGCGATACCAGTCGCATTTGTCATCCGGCTGGCTCTGGTAAGGCAGCGGCGTTTTTTTGCTGTCGCCCACGAAGAACAGGTAGCCAAGCATTTCCACTTCGCTGCGCTGCTGGCCTTCGCCAAGCAGGGAGGCAACGTTCACCCCAAGGTGCTGTCCGAGCAAGTCGAGCATCGCCGCTTCAATACCGGTCACCACATGGATAGTGGTGCGCAGGTCAAAGGTTTGCAGGCCACGGCCACCAGCATCGCGATCGGCAAAAGTATGGCGAACGGTATTGAGCACGTTTTTGTACTCACCCAGTGTTTTCCCGACCACCAGTGGAATGGCGTCTTCCAGCGTTTTACGGATTTTTTCGCCGCCGGGAATTTCACCCACGCCCGTATGTCCTGCGTTGTCTTTGATCACCACGATATTGCGGGTGAAGAACGGGGCATGCGCGCCGCTCAGGTTCATCAGCATGCTGTCATGACCGGCAACCGGAATAACCTGCATGGAAGAGACAACGGGGGTAGAAGTATGTGTGCTCATTTTTTATCCTTTTGGTCTATCAATGACGTCCGAAAACGGGGCGTTTTTTGTCAAACGTCCAGCCAGGGATGAGGTACTGCATTGGGCCTGCGTCATTGCGCGCGCCGCCAGGCAGTTTTTTGTATGCTGCGTGCGCTTTCTCGATTTGCTGCCAGTCAATTTCCACACCCAGCCCAGGCGCATCCGGTACGGCGATTTTGCCCTGGCGAATTTGCAACGGTTCTTTGGTCAGACGGGCGTCGCCCTCCTGCCAGATCCAGTGAGTGTCGATGGCGGTCGGTGTACCCGGCGCAGCAGCGCCAACATGGGTGAACATGGCCAGAGAAATATCGAAATGGTTGTTGGAGTGGCAACCCCAGGTTAATCCCCAGTCGTCGCAAAGTTGGGCCACGCGCACCGCACCAGAAAGCGTCCAGAAGTGCGGATCGGCCAGCGGAATGTCCACTGCATTCAGCATCACTGAATGCCCCATTTCACGCCAGTTAGTGGCGATCATATTGGTGGCAACCGGCAAACCGGTAGCGCGGCGGAATTCCGCCATCACTTCACGCCCGGAGAAGCCCTGCTCCGCACCGCACGGATCTTCTGCATAGGTCAGCACATCATTCAGGCCTTTGCACAGGCTGATAGCTTCGTCGAGTAACCAGGCACCGTTGGGATCGACGGTGATACGCGCATCCGGGAACCGTTTTTTCAGCGCTCGTACGGTATCGATCTCTTTCTCACCCGGCAAAACACCGCCTTTCAGTTTGAAATCTTTAAAACCGTAACGATCCTGCGAAGCTTCGGCCAGGCGAACCACCGCGTCGCTGTTCATTGCTTCCTGATGGCGCAGGTGATACCACTCATGGCTGCCCGGCGTGGCGTCAAGGTACGGCAGATCGGTTTTGGTACGATCGCCAATATAGAACAGGTAACCCAGCACCGTTACCGCATCACGCTGTTTTCCGGGACCAAGCAGTTCACATACCGGCACATTCAGCGCCTTACCCAACAGGTCGAGCAGAGCGGCTTCCAGCGCCGCGACAGCGTTAACACGCAACTCAAACGTCCACGCGCCTTTACCGAAGGTATCGAAGTCAGCGGCCTGATTGCCTTTGTGAACACGCTGGACCACTTTATTCAGTCGCGCCACTTCCTGCCCCACCACCATCGGCGTGGCATCGACCAGCGTTTTATAGATAACCTCGCCGCCGGGGGCTTCACCGACGCCGGTATTACCGGCGTTATCAGTGAGGACCACTATATTGCGGGTAAAATACGCGTTATGTGCGCCGCCGATGTTCATCAGCATGCTGTCATGCCCGGCGACGGGAATGACTTTCATCTCTGTGATAATGGGGCTTGCTTGTGTGTTCATCATTAACGTCCTGTCACAGGTTTCAGTACAATACGTTTGATATCACCGACCACCACCAGGTAGCTCACTACCGCCACCAGCGCATGGATCCCCACATAAATCAGCGCGCCATTGAACGAACCCGTGGTGCCCACGATGTAGCCAATCGCAATTGGCGTAACAATGCCGGAAATGTTACCGAACATATTGAACAGACCACCACTCAGGCCGCTGATCTCTTTCGGCGCAGTATCCGCCATCACCGCCCAACCCAGCGCACCGATGCCCTTGCCAAAGAACGCCAGCGACATAAAGGCGATAATCAGCATTTCTGAATCAGTGTAGTTACAGAACACCATGCTCATCGAGAGCAGCATACCCAGCACGATGGGTGTTTTGCGGGCAAGGTTCAGCGAGCCATAGCGGCGCATTAACCAGTCAGAAATGATCCCGCCCAGCACCCCGCCGGTGAAACCGCAAATCGCCGGGATCGATGCGATAAAGCCTGCTTTCAGAATCGACATCCCTCGCGCCTGCACCAAGTACACCGGGAACCAGGTGATAAAGAAGTACGTCAGGGCATTAATACAGTACTGACCCAGATACACGCCGATCATCATGCGTGAACACAGCAACTGTTTGATCTGTGCCCATTTTTCAGAGAACGGAACACGTTCTTTATTGCTTTTCTGATCCATATTGATCAGCGCGCCGCCTTCGGCAATGTACTCCAGCTCTTTCTTATTCACGCCCGGGTGTTGATTCGGCTCGTGGATCATTTTCTGCCACAGCAGACTGATCAGAATGCCCAGACCACCCATAAAGAAGAAGACGTGCGACCAGCCCACTTCATGTGTCAGCCAACCCATGATCGGTGCGAAAATAACGGTGGCAAAGTATTGAGCAGAGTTAAAAATCGCCACTGCCGTGCCCCTCTCCTGCGCCGGGAACCAGGCCGCAACGATACGACTGTTGCCAGGGAAGGAAGGTGATTCTGCCAGCCCCACCATAAAGCGCAGGGTGAAGAGCGCAACGATGATGCCAAAGCCGCTGAAGACGTCGACGAAACCCTGTAACAGGGTAAACAGCGACCAGGTGAAGATAGACCAGAAATAGACACGTTTAGAGCCAAAGCGGTCCAGCAACCAGCCGCCCGGGATCTGACCAATGACATAGGCCCATGAAAACGCAGAGAAGACATACCCCATTCCAACCGGGTCCAAACCGATGGCTTTGGACATCTCCGAACCGGCAATCGACAACGTGGCGCGGTCGCCGTAGTTGAAGGATGTGACGATAAACAGCATCACCACTATCCAGTAGCGTGCGTTCGTGCGCTTTTCAGCACCGCTCGCCGCCTGGCTAAATGTACTCATGGTTGTACTCCCGAAGCATAAATGTTCATATACATTCATCCTGTACGGCACAACCAGTAGGGGTAGACAGGATGATGTAGTTGTGTTTTTTGCAGTTTCCCTGCCTGGGTCGCTATCCCCTGCGGACTGCATTTTTTTAACTGGCGAGAAAAGTATAAAAAGCGCCTTACCAACACTCACCGTGCAACAACACAACATTCGCTGCCCTCCGCCCGGTGGTTTATTGCATTAGCCCAGGCACGTGGGGAGTACTTCACGGAAATGAAAACCCATACCCCTTGCAGAAGGGCAAAAGGCGGACGGTTTTAAAGAATGTGAAACAGGTCGCTTGACCCCGTGGAGATGCACTTTTTATCCCTGCAAATAAGCAGGGCATTAAGGGCAATTGCCAGAAGCTTACTCGATTCAGTCAGAGGCATAATAAGTGGTCGCTATCGTCATGCGGATTGCATCACGGTGAACCATCAGAACAGGTTCAAAAGGTTTTCCCTCCCTGTAGGGGGGAGGGAAAATTCTTACTTAAGGAGGGTTGCCCAGTGTTCGACCCACGGGTTGGAGACGCTTTCCGGTTCCGGATCTTCACTGGCGTCAATCAATAACATGTCGCCAATGCGCTGAGCGCCCTGCTCCTGCAGCAGCGCATCGAACTGCTTACCGCCGCCGCAGAAATGCGTATATGTGCTGTCGCCCAAGGCAATTACGCCGTAACGTAGCGCCGGCTGATAGCCTACGGTATCACGCAGATAGTGAAAGAGCGGCGCGATGCTGTCCGGTAAATCCCCTTGCCCGGTTGTTGATGTCACCACCAGCGCATACCGATCGTTGTTGCCGTCCCAATCTGCGGCTTCGGGATCTTCAAAGACGGTGGCCTTATGACCATGCGCCGTGAGGATCGCCTGCGCTTCTTCCGCCACTAACAGCGAATTACCGTACATGGTGCCAACAAAAATTCCGATCTCCGCCATGCTCTTCACTCCTTGGGTGATGTCTGATTTTTCTCATCGTGAACGCTCAGACCGGAGAACTCAACCCTTTCATTATCAGGGAGAAGTCCTTGCCAGCCGAACTGCGACACTGCCCTCATCCAGACATCATCCAGCCCGGCGCGCAACGTTAATGCTTCGCCGGTAAACGGATGCGTCAGCGTTAACTGGCTGGCGTGCAGCATTAACCGGTTGCAACCAAAGTGTTCCGCTGCGCTGCGGTTTTGCCGCAAATCCCCGTGCTTGCTGTCACCAATAATCGGATGGCGCAAATGGGCTAAATGGCGCCGCAGCTGATGTTTACGGCCGGTTTTTGGCTCCAGTTCAACCAACCCATAGCGGGTAGTCGGGAACTTGCCGGTGGCAACGGGCATCTCGGTGGTCGCCAGCCCGCGATAATGGGTCACGGCCGGTTGCGGGCCTTTATCGGTGCGGGCGAATTTATCCGCAACTTTATCGAGTTCTTCAACCAAGGGATAATCAAGCAACGCGTCCTCCATTAGCCAGCCACGCACCACCGCGTGATAACGCTTCTGGATCCGGTGTTGCTCAAACTGCTGTGCGAGCAGACGCCCCGCTTCGCTGGATAACCCCATCAGCAAAACCCCGGAAGTCGGCCTGTCGAGACGGTGCGCGGTGAAAACGTGCTGGCCGATTTGGTCACGCACCGTTTGCATCACCACGACTTTTTCGTCGCGATCCAGCCAACTACGGTGTACCAGCCAGCCCGATGGCTTGTTGACCGCGACCAGCCATTCATCCTGGTAAATAATCTCCAGCATCAGTTACCGTCGCCGGTAAACAGTGCATCCAGCTGCTGTAAATGCAAGAGCACTATCTCGCGATGAGGATGGGCCGCGTCCAGCGCCATTTCGTAATAGGGCGCAACGGCGAAAGCCTGTGGAAGCGGCTGCCCACTATCCAGCAGCGCGTGCATACGCGGGATCAACACCCATTGTAACCATTCGAATGGCTCGAGCGTGTCCATACAAAAAGGTTGAGTGCTTTCAAAAGCGCTGGCTTGCGGAACCGTAGTTTGCCAAAGCTGGCGTTCGCGCAGCAGGGCTTCGAGAAGCTCAAGCTGCTGACGCACGCGAAGATGAAGCGTCATAAAAACCCCGAAATAAAACAGACTGGCGCGCAGGATACCAAAGAGATGAGCAAATAAAAAAAGGGAGCACTGTAAAAACAGTGCTCCCGGTTCGTTTTGCAGCAATCCAGCTACCTATTGTGCTCCCTGCTCATCCGTGACAACTTTTCCTGCGGTCTCCTGACCTGTTCATCCTTAAACATCGCATCATGCTCACACCACCCCGATGTGACATAGCTTTGTCCTTAAAGCGTGTCCTTGATCATCCTGATCCGCCGACCATCCCTACCGGCTCACGTTCTCCATCCTGGAGGTGTCCCTTAACGCGTTCCTGCGTTTTCCTCTCGCTTCATCATGAAGCCTTCCCTGCAGCACCTTCTGGTGTGTCCATGAAGCAACATCATCCTAATGTACGCTTCGTTGTCAGACTCCGTGTCGACAGAGATAGAATCACCCATTCTGTTTCGTCTTACAAGAAGACTTAATGCAAATAAACTTTTGAATGAAAGAGTGAAACATCAGATTTTTATCTGTAACTCATTAATTCATAATGGCTTTACATGAGATGTCGTAAAGATGTTAAGGAATTAGAACAGGCGATCTCCTACAGGTCATGTAAGAGATCTCTCACAACAACAGTAGTATAGGGGATTACACAACGGGTTCGAGCTGGTTCAGAAAAGCGGCCAGATCGGGTGCCAGAACAACCCGCTGACGCGTTCCCAGCGTCTCTTTAATGACTTCCCCGCTCAGATTGCACAGCGAAATCACATCGAGATCACTGTCGAGCGTAGCAATAAAAAGTGTAGGAGAAAGCTTCAACCTTTTCTGCGTGACCAGATGACCAATCAGGTTTTCCTGCACGCGCCGGAAGTCATCTTCACTCCAGGTTTGCAGTAATATCAGGGTTTCAGAAGCAAAACGCGCCGTCATATCACCGGCAAATTGTGTGGTATAGAACGCGTGGAGCGCAGGTTGTACCACAATATCCATCGCCTGTTCAACAGGGTTTACATTTCGTTCGGGTAGGAACGGTTTAGGCTGCCAGAAAACGCTCTTATCAGTCGAAGAAATAATGCACGGCGAAGGCACGCCATAAAGCGCTTCACTCTCAGGCCAGCTGCCGCGTTGCGCATGCCATGCATCGCAGTAACGTTGGGTAAAGGCTTCCAGAGCCAGGGCCGTTTCTTTTTCCACCGATTTCTCTCTTCACATAAGCCAGGATAAACTCTGCGGCATAGTCTACCTGCAAAATGGCGATGAAACATGTCTTCTTATGATAACCATCAGGCCCTCTCTGGCCTGACGCTGGGCAAAACCACTTCTTACCGCGACACCTACGACGCCACTCTGCTTCAGGGTGTTCCCCGTTCATTAAACCGCGATCCGCTGGGATTAACGGCTAATAATCTGCCGTTTCGCGGAGCAGATATCTGGACGCTGTATGAGCTCTCCTGGCTGAATGCTAAAGGTCTGCCGCAGGTCGCCGTAGGCCATGTTGAGCTGGATTACGCCAGCCTGAACCTGGTGGAATCAAAGAGTTTCAAACTCTATCTCAACAGCTTTAACCAGACGCGTTTCGCCAGTTGGGACGAGGTGCGCGCCACGCTGGAGCGCGATCTGAGCGCCTGTGCGCAAGGTCTGGTTACCGTTGCGCTCTATCGCCTTGATGAACTTGAAGGCCAACCTGTCGCGCATTTTCATGGCACCTGCATCGACGATCAGGATATTGCCGTAGATAACTACGCTTTTGATGCAGCGTTACTCACCGATGCCGCCAGTGGAAAAGTGGTGGAAGAGACGCTGGTCAGTCATCTGTTGAAATCAAACTGCCTGATCACCCACCAGCCGGACTGGGGATCTGTGCAGATCCAGTATCGTGGGCCGAAGATCGACCGTGAGAAACTGCTGCGCTATCTGGTCTCATTCCGCCATCACAACGAATTCCACGAGCAATGCGTCGAGCGGATTTTTACCGACATTCAGCGTTTCTGCCAACCGGAAAAACTGAGCGTTTATGCGCGTTACACGCGTCGCGGCGGACTGGATATCAACCCATGGCGCACCAATACCGATTTCATTCCGGCTACGGGTCGCCTGGTGCGCCAGTAAAACTTCGCGCGCGGGTTGTTAAACGTCATAAGCCAGGGCTATTGTAATCAGGAGGGAATATAAAATTTTCGTCCCGTAAGGAGTTCACTTGATTACACATATTAGCCCGCTTGGCTCCATGGATATGCTGTCGCAGTTGGAAGTCGATATGCTTAAACGCACGGCCAGCAGCGACTTGTACCAACTGTTTCGCAACTGTTCGCTCGCTGTGTTGAACTCAGGGAGCCTGACGGACAACAGCAAAGAGCTGCTTTCTCGCTACGAAAGTTTTGATATCAACGTATTACGCCGTGAACGCGGCGTAAAGCTGGAACTGATAAACCCACCGGAAGAGGCCTTTGTTGATGGGCGGATTATCCGTTCATTGCAGGCTAACCTGTTCGCTGTGTTGCGCGATATTCTGTTCGTTAACGGGCAGATTAATAACGCCGGGCGTTTCCAGCATCTGGATCTGGAAAGCTCCATCCACATTACCAACCTGGTCTTTTCTATTTTACGTAACGCCCGTGCGCTGCACGTGGGCGAAGCGCCCAGTATGGTTGTCTGCTGGGGCGGTCACTCGATCAACGAGACCGAATACCTCTACGCCCGCCGCGTGGGAACCCAGCTTGGTCTGCGAGAGCTCAATATCTGCACCGGCTGCGGACCAGGCGCCATGGAAGCACCAATGAAAGGCGCCGCCGTTGGTCACGCGCAGCAACGCTATAAAGAGGGGCGATTTATCGGCATGACCGAACCGTCGATCATTGCTGCCGAACCGCCAAACCCGCTGGTCAACGAATTGATCATCATGCCGGACATTGAAAAACGCCTGGAAGCCTTTGTCCGTATCGCGCATGGCATCATCATCTTCCCGGGCGGCGTGGGTACGGCGGAAGAGTTGCTCTATCTGTTGGGGATCCTGATGAATCCGGCCAACAAAGATCAGGTGCTGCCGTTGATCCTGACCGGGCCGAAAGAGAGTGCGGATTACTTCCGCGTACTGGATGAATTCATTGTCAATACGCTGGGTGAAGCCGCGCGCCGTCACTACACGATCATTATTAACGATGCCGCTGAAGTGGCCCGTCAGATGAAAAAAGCGATGCCACTGGTGAAAGAGAACCGCCGCAATACTGGCGATGCCTACAGTTTCAACTGGTCAATACGGGTTTCGCCAGACCTGCAAGTGCCGTTCGAACCAACCCATGAAAATATGGCCAATCTTAAACTTTATCCGGATCAACCGGTAGAAGTGCTGGCAGCGGATCTGCGTCGCGCGTTCTCCGGCATTGTGGCGGGTAACGTGAAAGAGATGGGTATCCGGGCTATCGAAGAGTTCGGGCCGTATAAAATTCATGGTGATAGCGAAATGATGCGCCGCATGGACGATTTACTGCAAGGTTTTGTCGCCCAACACCGTATGAAATTGCCTGGCTCCGCCTATATCCCCTGCTACGAAATCTGCTCCTGAACGCAAAGGGCGACCAATAAGTCGCCCTTATACCTAAAACATCTCTTTCCAGTAACGCCGTCTACTCCCCCCCAGGAATTCATCCAATCCAATGGCTTTTATCGTCGATAAATCACTGTAAATGAGGCAGTTAACAGCGCGTTTATCTTCTTTCAATTGCGTGGGTTTGATCGCAAATCTTGCCAGTGATAGCCTTCGCGCCCATAAATCTCACATCATGATCGTTAAGTAGCGATATGGTCTAAATACACCCACATAAAAAGTAGATTATTGCAATTGGGATCCCGATCACTGATAGAGTCATAACATAAATGTATCTTTCCGCCGCAAATAATTACGGAAAGAAATTATAAAAAAACCGTAATTGACCGGATTTAATATTACCGCTGGCGTCTCGGGCACGGTTTTTTACCCGTTATGGCAGCATTTTGCTTTTCCCAGGAGATTTATCAATGGAAACGACTCAAACCAGCACGTTGGCCTCGACTGAAGCGCGCAGTTCATGGCGTAAGACCGACACCATGTGGATGCTGGGCCTCTATGGCACCGCCATCGGCGCGGGTGTATTATTCCTGCCAATTAACGCCGGCGTTGGCGGACTTATCCCGCTGATTATCATGGCGATTATTGCCTTCCCTATGACCTTCTTCGCACACCGCGGCCTGACCCGTTTTGTGCTATCCGGTAAAAACCCGGGCGAGGACATCACCGAAGTGGTGGAAGAACACTTTGGTATTGGTGCTGGTAAACTGATTACCCTGCTCTACTTCTTTGCTATCTACCCGATCCTGCTGGTTTACAGCGTGGCAATCACCAATACCGTCGACAGCTTTATGACCCACCAGTTGGGCATGACGCCGCCGCCGCGCGCTATTCTCTCCCTGATCCTGATTGTCGGCATGATGACTATCGTGCGTTTTGGCGAGCAGATGATCGTAAAAGCGATGAGTATTCTGGTATTCCCGTTTGTTATCGCCTTGATGCTGCTGGCGGTATACCTGATCCCGCAGTGGAACGGCGCAGCACTGGAAACCCTGTCTCTGAGCAGCGCATCGGCAACCGGTCACGGCCTGTGGATGACCCTGTGGCTGGCTATTCCGGTTATGGTGTTCTCGTTTAACCACTCACCGATCATCTCCTCTTTTGCTGTGGCAAAACGTGAAGAGTACGGCGTAGATGCAGAGCGTAAGTGCTCCCGCATCCTGGCGTTCGCGCACATCATGATGGTGCTGACGGTCATGTTCTTCGTGTTCAGTTGCGTGCTGAGCCTCTCTCCGGCAGATCTCGCCGCCGCGAAAGAACAGAACATTTCTATCCTTTCTTACCTGGCAAACCACTTTAATGTGGAACTGATTGCCTGGATGGCACCGATCATTGCGATGATCGCCATCACCAAGTCCTTCCTCGGCCACTACCTGGGCGCGCGTGAAGGCTTTAACGGTATGGTTATTAAGTCTCTGCGCAGCAAAGGCAAAACCATCGAAATCAACAAGCTGAACCGCATTACCGCGCTGTTTATGCTGGTGACCACCTGGGCGGTGGCCACGCTGAACCCGAGCATCCTGGGCATGATCGAAACCCTGGGCGGCCCGATCATTGCGATGATCCTGTTCCTGATGCCGATGTACGCCATCGCCAAAGTACCGGCTATGCGTAAATACAGCGGCAGCATCAGCAACATCTTCATTGTTATCATGGGCCTTATCGCTATCTCCGCGATCTTCTTCTCCCTGTTCAGCTAATCTTTTCGCGCCGTCCGTCATGGGCGGCGCGTTCCTCTTTGCAATGGATAATGCGTTATGATCAGCGTATTCGACATTTTTAAAATCGGTATTGGTCCCTCCAGTTCACACACCGTTGGCCCAATGAAAGCCGGTAAGCAATTCACAGACGACCTGATTGCCCGCAACATGTTGCATGACGTAACCCGCGTGGTCGTGGATGTTTACGGTTCCCTTTCCCTGACAGGAAAAGGCCACCACACCGATATCGCCATTATTATGGGCCTGGCGGGTAACCTGCCGGACAGCGTTGATATCGATGCCATTCCGGGCTTTATTCAGGATGTAAATACCCACGGTCGCTTGCTACTGGCAAACGGCAAACATGAAGTGGAGTTCCCGGTCGATCAGTGCATGAATTTCCATGCTGATAATCTTTCTCTGCATGAAAACGGTATGCGCATCACCGCACTGGCGGGCGACAACGTTCTCTACAGCCAGACGTACTACTCCATCGGTGGCGGCTTTATCGTCGATGAAGAGCACTTCGGCCAAAGCAACAGTGCGCCGGTCGTGGTTCCGTACCCTTACAAAACCGCAGCAGATTTACAGCAACATTGCCGTGATACCGGCCTGTCGCTCTCCGGCCTGATGATGCAAAACGAACTGGCGCTGCATAGCAAACAAGAGCTGGAACAGCACCTTGCCCGCGTGTGGGATGTGATGCGCGGCGGGATTGAGCGCGGCATAGTCACCGAAGGTGTGTTACCGGGTAAATTGCGTGTACCGCGCCGCGCCGCTGCACTACGCCGCATGCTGGTCAGCAGCGACAAAACGACCACCGATCCGATGGCGGTCGTTGACTGGATCAATATGTTTGCGCTGGCGGTTAACGAAGAGAACGCCGCGGGTGGCCGCGTGGTTACCGCGCCGACCAATGGTGCTTGCGGGATTGTTCCTGCCGTGCTGGCCTACTATGACAAGTTTATCCGCCAGGTGAACGCCAATTCGCTGGCCCGTTACCTGCTGGTCGCCAGCGCGATAGGCTCGCTGTATAAAATGAACGCGTCCATTTCCGGTGCGGAAGTGGGCTGCCAGGGCGAAGTGGGCGTTGCCTGCTCAATGGCGGCAGCAGGTCTTGCGGAACTGCTCGGCGGTAGCCCGGCGCAGGTTTGCATCGCAGCGGAGATCGGGATGGAGCACAACCTCGGTTTGACCTGCGACCCGGTGGCCGGACAAGTGCAGGTGCCCTGCATCGAGCGAAACGCCATTGCTTCCGTGAAAGCAGTCAACGCGGCCCGTATGGCGCTGCGCCGCACCAGTGAACCGCGTGTCTGTCTCGATAAAGTCATCGAAACCATGTATGAAACCGGTAAAGATATGAATGCCAAATACCGCGAAACCTCACGCGGTGGCCTGGCCATGAAAATCGTTACCTGCGACTAACCCCCGCTCAGGATGCCTCGTTTTGCGAGGCATCTTCCTGATTGTTTCCCGTTTCATAGCCTCGCAATGCCTGCGATGTTACCCTTAGCGCACGATTTCAAGGAGGGTATCTGTGGCTCATCTGTTAATTGTCGACGCACTCAATCTGATCCGCCGGATCCACGCGGTACAGGGATCACCCTGCGTAGATACCTGCCTGCACGCGCTGGAACAATTGATTGTGCACAGTCAGCCTACGCATGCGGTGGCGGTATTCGATGATGAAGCCCGCGCGCAGGGCTGGCGCCACCAGAGATTGCCGGATTACAAAGCAGGCCGGCCGCCCATGCCAGACTCATTACACAGCGAGATGCCCGCATTGCGCGCCGCCTTTGAACAACGCGGTATTCGTTGCTGGGCAACGCCAGGTAATGAAGCAGATGATCTTGCCGCTACACTGGCGGTAAAAATGGCACAAGCCGGGCAACAGGCAACCATCGTTTCCACCGACAAGGGTTATTGCCAGCTACTCTCACCGACAATCCGCATCCGTGACTATTTCCAGAAACGCTGGCTGGATGCGCCCTTTATTGCGCAGGAGTATGGCGTAACGCCCCAGCAATTACCGGATTACTGGGGGCTGGCGGGCATCAGCAGCTCGAAAGTGCCGGGTGTCGTCGGGATCGGTCCGAAGAGCGCCACCCAGCTACTCACGACCTTTCCTACTCTTGAAGCTCTGTATGACCATCTGGATGAGGTGCCGGAAAAATGGCGACAGAAGTTACAGGTACACAAAGAGATGGCATTTACCTGCCGGGAGGTGGCGAGGTTGCAAACCGATTTACAGCTGGATGGCAACCTGCAACAGTTGCGACTGACGCGTTAACCTGGCCCACCGGGTGGCGGGCCTTAGCGGGTTATTATCCTTTGAACGGGTGATGTTTCACCCAGTGTTCCGCAATATCCTGGCGGCGGCAGATCCACACATCCTCATGGCCCTGCACATAATCGAGAAACCGCTGCAACGCGCGAAAACGCCCCGGTCTCCCCAGTAACCGGCAGTGCATGCCAATCGACATCATTTTGGGCGCAGTTTCGCCCTCTTCATACAACACATCAAAGCTGTCTTTCAGATAGGTGTAAAACTGCTCGGCGGTGTTAAACCCCTGCGCAGTGGCGAAGCGCATATCGTTGGCATCCAGCGTATAGGGCACAATCAGGTGCGGCCTACCCGCCTCTGTCGTCCAGAACGGTAAATCATCCCCGTAATAATCGCTGTCATAGAGAAAGTCTCCTTGTTCAACCACCAGTTTGCGGGTATTTGGACTGTCGCGCCCGGTATACCAGCCAAGCGGCTTTTTGCCGAACAGGGCTTGCAGGATCTCAATCGCCTGCTGCATATGCTGACGCTCAGTCTGGATATCCAGATCCTGATAATGGATCCAGCGCCAGCCGTGGCTAACGACATCGTAGTCGGCTTTCTTTATTGCATCGACGATAGCCGGGTTACGCGCCAGCGCCATTGCCACGCCGAACACCGTTAACGGCAGGCCGCGTTTCTGAAACTCCTGGTGAATACGCCAGAAACCCGCGCGCGATCCGTACTCATAGAGTGAATCCATCGACATATGACGTGCCGGGTAGCTGGCAGCGCCAATAATGTCAGACAAAAACTGCTCCGAGCCACTGTCGCCGTGAAGCACATGGTTTTCGCCACCTTCTTCGAAATTAAGGACAAACTGAACCGCAATACGCGCCCCACCCGGCCACTGTGCGTGAGGCGGTTTTCCCGCGTAACCCGCCATATCGCGCGGATAATCGGCGGTAAAGTGCCAGAAAGGTTTGTCCATTGCTGATTGCATACTGATGTCGACCTCTTTATTCAGTGCCGCTTTCAGCAAAGCTGTTCGAAATATCCTGAAAGCGGCTTTTTATTGGGATATGCGAGATCGCCGTATTTACTGGTGCCCAGCCCAAGAGCGAGGAGGGATTCCACCATCTTCACCGCCGCGGTGACGCCATCAATAACCGGAATACCCAACTCCTGGGTTAGCGCCCCCGCGAGATCGGCCATACCGCCACACCCCAGCACGATTGCGCCGCTGTTATCCTCGC
The DNA here is from genome assembly GCF_900094925.1 of Kosakonia oryzendophytica. GTDB lineage: Bacteria > Pseudomonadota > Gammaproteobacteria > Enterobacterales > Enterobacteriaceae > Kosakonia > Kosakonia oryzendophytica. Next base: position 413,659 of record NZ_FMAY01000003.1, read on the forward strand.
GTTTTGCTTGTATACAACGCTCGCGTACCTTTTGTTGAGCAAGACCCGTGCCATCTTCCAGCGCCAGTACCGGTAAATCGATCGCATGCAGCGCTGCGCAGTGATGTTCAAAGCCATACTGGCGCAATAAATGGCGGGCAATAATCACCGTGCGCGGCAGCGTGGTAACGATTGAAAAGCGTGTCGCCACCAGCGTTGCCATGTGCATTGCCGCTTCGGCTATGCCAACCACCGGACCGGCGGCCAGCTCACGCGCCGCCAGCAGTCCCGGATCGCCAAAGCAGGCAATCACGTGCCCCTGAGCGCCCTGCGCTTTGCCCTGTTTAATCTGTTCCAGTACCCCCAGCGCAGCAATGGCTTCATCAAAATGCCCCTCAATTGACATCACCCCTTGAGAGGGAGAACTGGCAAGGATGGTTGTGCCAGGCAACGCCACATTGCGGGCCGCCATAGCGATGGTATGGGTCATCTCCGGACTGGTATTAGGATTAATAACTTGTATACAAAATTCACTCATCGATGTTCTCCGCTGGTACCAAACAGGCGGGCAAAATCAGGCAACGTTTCGCCGCTGCGTTCGAAACGCAGGCTGGAAACAATATGATCAAAGTGATGGGCCATGGCGTCACTCAGCGCGGGCAGTGCTTTTTTACGCAGCAGCGCAATTAACTGGTCATGATCGTCGCAGCGGCACCCGCGTTGCCATGGCGCGCCCCAGGCAGCAATCACCAGCGACGAACGCTGTGCAAGGGTGGTGATAATATCGGTTACCACAGCATTGCCGGAAATCGCCTGCAACTGAATATGAAAAGCGGCTGAGTGGCGAATCGCCGCCGCGCCATCGTGGCGCTGATGCGCCTCTTCTTCCAGCGCAACAATTTTTTCCAGTCCCACCAGGTGCGGCGGCTGTAAATGCTCCAGTACCTGAGACAGGTTGGCGCACTCAATCATTTTGCGGGTGGTGAAGATGGCCTTTGACTCTTCAACGCCCGGGTGCGCCACAAATGCACCACGTCTGGGCGTCATGGTGATCATTTGCACTGTTGCAAGGCGCGTCAGCACCTTACGGATCCCTGTGCGACTCACTCCAAAGACTTCCGCCAGCGCTTCTTCCGGCAGCTTGCTGCCAGGCGGTAATTGATGCTCAACAATCGCGGTCATCAACGACTGCCAGATGAAATTCTCTTTATCTTCCAGATCCGAAGGGGTCTGCAGCCCCATCTGATGATTCATTTTGACGTTCCTTTGTTACTTAGCCTTTCTATTTTTGTATACATCATTAATTTATTTTGTATACAAAAAATTAAAACCTGGCCTGGTTAATGCAACGTGAGCGTACAGACAACACGTCACTATCTGTATGCAGAGGAGCAGAATCCATGCCAAATGTTGAACCTAATTACGATGCACGTTACAGCCCACGCCTCACCAATGAGGATCTGGCCCCCACACGCGACCAGAACTGGAGCTGGTACAATATTTTCTCTTTCTGGATGTCCGATGTTCATAGCATGGGCGGGTATGTGGTCGCCGCCAGCTTCTTTGCCCTGGGTCTTGCGAGCTGGCAGGTCTTACTCTGCCTGCTGCTGGGAATTTGTATTGTGCAGTTGTGCGCAAACCTCGTTGCTAAACCCAGCCAAATGGCGGGCGTACCGTATGCGGTGATCTGTCGCCAGTCCTTCGGCGTATTTGGCGCGAATATTCCGGCAGTGATCCGTGGACTTATCGCCTTTGCCTGGTACGGTATTCAGACCTACCTTGCTGCTAATGCCTTGATGCTGGTGCTCCTGAAGTTCTGGCCAGAACTTGCCCCAATGACAACCGGCCATTTTCTTGGTCTCTCTCATCTTGGCTGGGTTTGCTTCGGCATTATGTGGGTATTGCAGGCGCTGGTGTTCTGGCATGGAATGAGTGCAATTAAACGCTTTATCGATGTCGCCGGTCCGGCAGTGTATGTGGTGATGATGGCGCTGGCAGGCTGGATCCTCTACCAGACGGGCTTCGAGGGGATCTCCTTTACGCTTGCCAGTAAACAACTGACCGCAGGAGAGCAAACCTGGCAGATGATCACTGCCACGGCGCTGGTGGTCTCTTACTTCTCTGGGCCGCTGTTAAACTTTGGTGACTTCTCTCGCTATGGCAAGAGCATGCAGGAGATCCGCCGCGGCAACCGCTGGGGCCTGCCGTTCAACTTCCTGCTGTTCTCGATTGTAACCGTGGTGATCGTTTCCGGTACACAGTCTCTGTTCGGCAAAATGATCACCGACCCGATTGAGACCGTGAGCCATGTGGGTAACAGCCTGGCGATGGCAATTGGCCTGCTGACGATGATCACCGCCACTATCGGCATCAATATCGTGGCGAACTTCGTCTCCCCGGCGTTCGATTTCTCCAACTGTTCACCACAGAAAATCAGCTTCCGCGCCGGTGGCATGATTGCCGCTGTTGGCTCAGTACTGTTGACACCGTGGAACCTGTTCCAGTCACCGGAACTCATTCACTACACGCTGGATGTGTTGGGTGCGTTTATCGGGCCGTTGTTTGGCATCCTGCTGGCGGACTTTTATCTGATCAAACGCGGGAAGGTGTTCGTCGACGATTTGTTCAGCGTGTCACCGCAGGGGCGCTACTGGTACAACAATGGTTTTAACCCGAAAGCAATTGCCGCGCTGGCGCCATCGGTCGCGGTGGGCCTGATTATCAGCTTTATTCCAGCGCTGCATGAAGTGGCCAACTTTAGCTGGTTTATCGGTGCATTCCTGGGGGCGGGTTGCTATCGCTGGCTGGCGCGCCATGAACGTGAAGAGGTTAGCCGCGCGTTCAACACACAGCGTGTGGCGGCGAAAGAGTAAAAACGACGAAGGCCTGAATCATTGCTGATTCAGGCCTTCTGAATAGTGGCGGAACGGACGGGACTCGAACCCGCGACCCCCTGCGTGACAGGCAGGTATTCTAACCGACTGAACTACCGCTCCGCGTTGTATTCCCTTCAGGGAACGAGGCGCATATTACGGATTGCACCTGACGCCGTCAACGCTTTTTCCGGTGTTTTGAATCGTTTGCTGCAAAAATCGCCCGCAATAATGTTTTTACAGAAATTACAATGTGATTCAGCTCCGCCACAGACAGCTTCCACCTTTTTTCTGTACCAAATCGAGGCGGGATTCATGGGCCATCACCTCCTCATCACTGGCTAAAACAACCCGCAGCTTGCTTGCCTGACGTACAACACGCTGGATCCCAATTTCCCCGGTCTGCGACTGCCCTTCGCCTTCCATCGAGAACTTCATCGATGTCTGGCCGCCGGTCATCATCAAATAAACATCAGCAAGGATTTGGGAGTCGAGTAACGCCCCGTGCAGCGTACGTTTGCTGTTGTCGATTTCGTAACGCGCACAGAGCGCATCAAGGCTGTTGCGCTTGCCAGGGAACATCTTGCGCGCCAGCGCCAGACTATCGGTTACCTTACAGAACGTTTCCGTTTTCGGAATGCCGCGGTTCAGCTTACTGAACTCGTAGTCCATAAAGCCGATATCAAACGATGCGTTATGGATCACCAGTTCCGCGCCGCGGATATAATCAATAAATTCATCGGCGATATCGCCAAAAGTGGGCTTATCCAGCAGGAATTCGTCGGCGATGCCGTGAACACCGAACGCTTCCGGATCCACCAGCCGGTCAGGCTTGAGATAGATATGGAAGTTGTTCCCGGTCAGGCGGCGGTTCACGACCTCTACCGCGCCGATTTCAATAATCTTGTGCCCTTCATAGTGGGCGCCGATCTGGTTCATACCGGTGGTTTCGGTATCGAGGACGATCTGTCGTGTAATTGCAGTGCTCATAGCGGCCATTTATGTCAGACTTGTCGTTTTAAACACAGGAAGTCTACCAGAGATGCTTAAACAGGTAGAAATTTTCACCGACGGATCTTGCCTTGGCAATCCAGGCCCCGGTGGCTACGGTGCGATTTTACGCTATCGCCAGCATGAGAGAACCTTTAGCGAAGGCTACCACCTCACCACCAATAATCGCATGGAACTGATGGCAGCGATTGTTGCGCTGGAAGGATTAAAAGAGCATTGCGAAGTGGTGCTAAGCACAGACAGCCAGTATGTGCGCCAGGGGATTACGCAGTGGATCCACAACTGGAAAAAACGCGGCTGGAAAACGGCAGAGAAAAAACCCGTGAAGAATGTCGATCTCTGGAAACGTCTGGATGCCGCGCTCAGCCAGCATCAAATTCGCTGGGAGTGGGTCAAAGGCCACGCAGGTCATCCGGAAAACGAACGCTGCGATGAACTGGCGCGTAACGCGGCGATGAACCCTACTCAGGAAGATGTTGGGTATCAACCCGAGGGTTAAGACTGGCGCGTTGCACCAACCGGCTGACGAACTCGGGGTTTGTTACGGCTCTGTTTCATCGGGTTAAGCGTTAAAGGAATGGTGCGTTTGCGCGCAACAATCAGTTGCATACACCCCAGCGCCGGTAAGTGCGTGCTGAGCAGCTTTCCTCCCTGTTTTGTCCAAGGCAGCACGCGAAAACCGCTATAATGTAAGACTTCGAAATTAAGCAGCGACAGCCAGTCGAGCTGGCGCATGAGGGTAAACATCCGGCTTCTGACTACCGGGTTGCGGCGAGCAAACGGCACGGCTTTACATAAACCAAGCAGACTAATAGGGTTAAACCCACTCATCACCAGCCAACCGTCGTCGATCAATACACGGTCGACCTCTTGCAACAGGCGATGCGGATCGGTACACCAGGGGAGTGTATGCGCCAGCAGGCAAGCATCCACCGATTTCTCCGCGAAGGGTAAATGCAGAGGGTCAGCTCTAACCTGAGCAGGCTCGCCGTTCAGTGACACGTTGACCTGATGAGAAATAGCGCAACTTTCGACATTGATTTCCGCGCTGAGATTACCGATCTTAAGCAAATGAAATCCATACATTTTTGCCAGCCACGGTTTAAGTTCTCCCTCCAGCGCCTCACGATAATATGCACCTTTGGGTAGCTCACCCCAACCTGCAGGTGCTACGAATGTTTGAGGAGTCCTTGCCGGTTTCATCACAACCTTCCGCTACGCTTTGAGAGGTAATTTATGAATCTTAACAGTATTCCCGCATTTCAGGATAACTACATCTGGGTGTTGAACAACGATAACGGACGTTGCCTGATTGTCGATCCAGGTGAAGCTGCACCGGTACTGAGCGCCATTCAAGAGCATAACTGGCAACCAGAAGCGATTTTGCTGACCCACCATCACAACGACCACGTTGGCGGTGTAAAAGAACTACGCCAGCATTTTCCTGCGCTAGTGGTATATGGGCCCGCGGAAACACAAGATAAGGGAACGACCCAGGTCGTCGCAGAAGGCGATACAATGACGATTTTGGGCCACGAATTTTCTGTGTTCGCCACGCCAGGTCACACTTTAGGACATATCTGTTTCTTCAGTTTTCCTTATCTGTTTTGCGGTGACACGCTGTTTTCAGGGGGATGCGGAAGACTCTTTGAAGGGACGGCAAAGCAGATGTATCAATCATTTTGTAAAATTAACGCACTTCCGGATGATACGGTCATTTGTTGCGCACATGAATACACTTTAGCAAATATGAAGTTTGCGGTGAGCATTCTCCCGCAGGATCTTGCACTTAACGAATACTATCGAAAAGTTAAGGAGTTACGTGCAAAAAATCAAAAAACCCTCCCCGTAATTCTGAAAAATGAACGGCGAATTAATCTATTTTTACGCACGGAAGATGCTGATTTAATTGATGTAATTAACAGAGAAACAAATTTGCAACACCCAGAGGAGCGTTTCGCATGGTTAAGGGCAAAGAAAGATAACTTCTGACATTTCCGGGTTGCCTTTTGAAAACTTCGCCGTTATGATCGCTCGTCTTTTAAGCAACTACTATTGACACACACATGAAGGCAAAAGCGATCTTAATCGCCTCTGTCCTGCTCGTGGGGTGCCAGGCCTCAAAACATGATGGCACGGTCCAACAGCACGCACAGAGCCTTTCTGCAGCTGGTCAAGGGGAAGCGGGAAAGTTTACCAGTCAGGCGCGGTGGATGGACGATGGAACATTCGCCGCCCAGAGCAACAGTGACTTGTGGGCTTTCATTAGCGACGAGCTAAAGATGGGAATTCCGGAAAATGGCCGGATTCGCGAACAGAAACTAAGGTATTTAAGCAATAAGAGCTATCTCCACGATGTAACTTTACGGGCAGAGCCGTATATGTACTGGATAGCAGGGCAAGTTAAAAAACGTAACATGCCCATGGAACTGGTACTACTACCCATAGTGGAGAGCGCTTTTAACCCACATGCGACGTCTGGCGCCAATGCCGCTGGCATTTGGCAGATCATACCGAGCACCGGGCGAAATTATGGTTTAAAACAGACACGCAGCTACGATGCGCGTCGTGATGTTGTGGCGTCGACTACCGCCGCCCTCGACATGATGCAGCGTCTTAACCGTATGTTTGACGGCGACTGGTTATTAACTGTCGCAGCGTACAACAGCGGTGAAGGTCGCGTACTGAAGGCAATAAAAGCGAACAAAGCGCGGGGTAAACCCACGGATTTCTGGTCGCTTTCGTTGCCGCAGGAAACCCGGATTTACGTGCCAAAAATGCTGGCCTTGAGCGATATTCTCAAGAACAGCAAACGCTATGGCGTGAGTCTGCCAACACCAGACGAAAGCCGTGCACTGGCGCGTGTCAGACTAAGCAGCCCGGTTGAGGTTGAACAGCTGGCAGAGATGGCGGGTATTTCCGTGAACAAGCTGAAAGCCTTCAACGCAGGCGTTAAAGGCACAACGTTAGGTTCAGCAGGGCCACAGTACGTGATGGTGCCGCAGAAACATGCAGATCAGCTGCGTGAATCGCTGGCATCCGGCGAAATCGCCGCCGTACAACCAACGCTGGTCGCGGATAGTAATACGCCGTTAACCAGCCGGAGTTATACGGTTCGCTCAGGCGACACGCTTTCTGCTATCGCATCACGCCTTGGCGTGACCGCAAAGGATCTCCAGCAATGGAATAACCTTCGCGGGGCGAATCTGAAAGTGGGCCAGAATCTGACGGTTGGCGCAGGCAGCAGTGCACAGCGTCTTGCCAGCAACGGCGATAGCATTACTTATCGCGTGCGCAAAGGCGATTCGTTGTCCAGTATTGCGAAACGTCACGGCGTGAACATTAAAGATGTGATGCGCTGGAACAGTGATACTGACAATCTGCAGCCAGGCGATCAGTTGACGCTTTTCGTGAAGAACAGCGCCACACCGGACTCCTGATAGTATCCAATAAAAAAGCACCGATTCCCCCGGTGCTTTTTTTTCGCCCCTCATCTGCCATTACTTTTCTGTTTTCCCCGGACTAAACTCCACCAGCAGCGGATTATGGTCGGAAGCGCGTGTCACCAGCACCGAGGCCTCCTGCACATTCAAACCACGGTAGAACACAAAATCCAGCGGACGACCGAACGCCCGGCGGCGGTTGTCATCAGTAAATCGCACCTGACGCAGGGACATGTCCCGCGAGAAGCGATAGAGCGCATTCATTCGCGGGCGGCTCCATGCGTTGAAATCCCCCGCCATGATCACCGGCCCGACATGGCGCATGATCTGATCGCCAATCGGCAGCAATTGCTTGCTATACACATCAACGCCGAGGCTGAAATTGACCGCATGCACATTTACCACCATCAGGTTGCGCGCATCGGGCAAGGGGTAAACGGTCACCAGCGCTGATTTTGCCAGTCGTAAAATCGGCTCACGCTCGCGTAATGGGCAACAATAAACCGGGTGTGCAGACGACAGCGTCATCACGCCAGACGGATGCTGCGGCAAAACAAAAGCAGGAACCTGATCGGCGGCAAGATAGTGAGTGGTCGCAAACCGGACCAGCTCCGGCGTGGTCTGTGCTTCCTGTAGCAGGACAAGATGGGCGTCTTTACCAAAGTTCTGCAATACCGAGAGCCATTCCGCACGTTGCTGTTTAAAGATATTCCACACCAGCACGCGGATTTTTTCATCACTGCTGAGGGGCACACCAGCAGGCTGCGCTTTACCAATACTCGCGAAAGACCCCGGCGGTAAAATACGCTCCGCAGGCTGTCCGGCAACATATCGCATGGCATAGGTATTTTTTGGCACTTTCGGCTTAAAACCTCGTTGATTTTCGCACCCGGTTCCCTGGTGCTCATTCTGTTATAGGGATTTTAGCGCACAGTTTCAACGCCAATAGGCAGAAAAGCTATCAGTTAAGGTGAGTGAGTACTTAATGACGTTTCGCCATACAGGCGGCATAGCATCATGGCAGGCAACATGATTTAATAGCACAGGAATGAAAAATATCGCTGAAATATTGCTACAGAGGCAAAAATGAAAACGACGTCGGAAGAGCTCGCCATCTTCGTCGCGGTTGTCGAAAGCGGCAGCTTCAGCCGGGCAGCGGAACGCCTGGGGCAGGCCAATTCGGCGATCAGCCGGGCAGTCAAAAAGCTGGAGAACAAGCTTGGTGTAAATTTGCTTAATCGCACCACCCGCCAACTCAGCCTGACAGAAGAAGGCGAACGCTATTTCCGTCGCGTACAAAATGTATTGCAGGAGATGGCGGCAGCGGAAACGGAAGTCATGGAAACCACATCTATCCCCCGCGGGACGCTACGTATTGATGCTGCAACGCCCGTGGTATTGCATTTCCTGATGCCGCTGATTAAACCCTTTCGCGAACGCTACCCGGAAATCAACCTGTCGCTGGTCTCCAGCGAGACGTTTATCAACCTGATTGAGCGCAAAGTCGATGTCGCGATCCGTGTGGGCAAGCTCACCGACTCAAGCCTGCGAGCCCGTCCGTTGTTCAAAAGTTATCGTAAGATTATTGCCTCACCTGAATATATTGCCCGTTGCGGCGTGCCGGAATCAGTGGATGCGCTGGCCGATCATATCTGTCTGGGATTTACCGAACCGGCCTCACTTAACACCTGGCCTGTTGCCTCGTCGGATGGTCAACTGTATGAAGCGACACCGGATATTTCGTCCAATAGCGGAGAGACGCTCAAACATTTGTGCCTGAGCGGCAATGGCATCGCCAGTTTATCGGACTATATGATCGACAAAGAGCTGGCCAGCGGGGAGCTGGTGGAGGTGCTGGCGGATAAACGCCTGCCGGTAGAAATGCCCTTCAGCGCGGTATATTACAGCGACCGGGCGGTCAGCACGCGTATTCGCGCGTTTATCGATTTTATCAGCGAGCATGTGCCGCACTAACAGTAACGGGAGCAAGCGCTCCCGTTGTTTTATGCCTCAATCCCACTGAGGTGCCAGACCTTCCGGGCTAACCAGACGATCGTTGCACTCCAGTCCGGCGATCGCTGCGTTGTCTTCTGCATCCAGTTTCAGCGACTGCGCCAGCAGGTTGCTCGCCAGATTTTCACGTCGGGTGGACGACGGGATCACTGCATAACCTTTGCCCATCGCCCAGGCAAGAATCACCTGTGCCGGTGTGGCATTGTGTTTCTGCGCAATCTGGCCAATCACAGCATCCTTCAGCGCTTTACCATAAGCCAGCGTCATGTAAGAAGTAATGTGGATGCCATGCTGACTCGCCCAGCCAACCACTTTGCGGTTTTGCAGATAAGGAGAGAGTTCTATCTGATTCGTGGCGATATTTTCTACCCCCACAGCCGCAATCGCCTGCTCCATTAATGGGATCGTGAAATTAGATACCCCAATCTGGCGAGTCAGCCCCTGCGCTTTCGCTGTCATCAACTGCTGCATTGAAACGGCAACCGGCACTGCTGCGCCCGGAGAGGGCCAGTGGATCAGGGTCAGGTCAACATAATCGGTGCCCAGTTTTTGCAGGCTCTCTTGCAGGCTGGGGATCAGTTTGTCTTCGCCCAGGTTTTCCGTCCAGATTTTGGTGGTGATAAACAACTCTTCACGCGGGATACCGCACTGAGCCAGCGCTTTACCAATCGCCGCTTCATTACCATAAATCTGCGCGGTATCAATCACACGATAACCCAGTTCCAGCGCCTGAGTAACGGAAGCAATCACCGCTTCATCCGTTAAACGGAAGGTACCCAGACCAAATGCAGGGATAGACATAAGAATTCCTCTTTTCATCGCTTTCCAAAATTGTGCGCAGATTATTACCAGTCATTTCACCGGGAAAAAGAGCCAAAAAAGCAGAGGATTTTTGCGTCAACAGCAATAGTGTGCGCAGTTTAGCACCGTGAGTGACTTGCATTTTGAAAGTCACTATGTCACCGTGAGTACAAATCCTGCACTGTTCTCTGGTCTGAAGATGAAAAATGAACCCCTTTGCACTGCCCCTTGCCCTATCGCCCGCAGTCTGGGCCGTATTGGCGACAGTTGGAGCATCATTATCTTGCGCGACGCATTTTCCGGTTTTACCCGCTTTGATGAGTTTCAAAAAAGCACCAATGTCGCACCGAATATTCTCTCCCGTCGCCTGAAAGAGCTGGTTGAAGACGGCCTGCTGGAAAAGGTGTGTTACAGCAACACTCCGCCGCGTTATGAATACCATCTGACCGAGCGCGGTCGCGATTTTCGCCCGGTATTGCTGGCACTGGCGCAATGGGGCAACCGTTACTTCTCCCCGGAAGGACCGCAGATTCAACTCGTTGAGAATGCAACTCAGCGTCCGGTGGAAGCCATCATGGTTGATAAAACCACTGGAGATCCCATTACACCGGAAAAATACACGCTGGTTCCCGGTCCCGCTGCTTCGCCGGTTATTCACTATCGCCATGGTTATTTGCAACGCAAACGCGCGGGTGATACAGGGCAAAAATTTTTACCGCAGCAGCATATGGGTGACCATCATGACCCAGAGAAGTAAGAAAAAAGCGCTAATGCTTTTGTTCATTACCACAGCATTACTGGCAACTGCAGGTTATGGCGCTTACTGGTGGCATAGCGGGCGTTTTATGCAATCCACAGATGATGCCTATGTCGGCGGCGACATCAGCGCCATTTCCACGAAAGTCTCCGGTTATATCCAGCACATTGCTGTACAGGACAATATGGCGGTCAGGAAAGGCGACCTGCTGGTACAACTTGACGATCGTGATTACCAGGCTGCACTGGCAAAAGCGCTTGGCGAAGTGGCCGCCCAACAGGCAGCGCTGGCAGATGTGGCAGCCTCCCGGCAATTACAACTGGCGGCAATAGAAGGAGCCACTGCATCGCTGGCAGCCGCACGGGCAGCAACAGAAAAATCCGCCAACGATAACCGGCGCTATGGCGCGCTGGTCATGTCCAGCGCAGTCTCTGCCCAGGTACGGGAAAATGCAGCGGCGGATTATCGACGGGCACAGGCGCAAGAGAGTAAAGCCCTGGCTGACCAGAGGGTGGCAGAGCGCCAGTTGAGCGTGCTGGATGCGCGCGAGAAACAGACGCAGGCCGCGTTGATGCAGGCACAAGCCAGTCTCGATATGGCACGACTAAACCTCAGTTATACCGAGATCCGTGCGCCGTTTGATGGTGTGGTGGGTAACCGACGGGCATGGTCAGGATCGTATGTTAATAGCGGCACCCAGTTGCTTTCTCTCGTACCGGCACACGGCTTGTGGATCGATGCCAATTTTAAAGAGAGTCAACTGGCGCACATGCTTCCCGGGCAAAGAGCGACTGTTGTTGCAGATGTATTGCCAGGTCATACCTTTAGCGGGCGCGTCACCAGCGTCTCCCCGGCGACAGGATCGCGCTTTAGTATTCTTCCCGCTGAAAATGCCACGGGCAATTTCACCAAGATCGTCCAGCGGGTTCCCGTGCGTATCGCACTGGATGGTGAAGCCGCCACGCTCGATGTGCTGCGGCCGGGTTTATCGGTGATTGTCACCGTTGATGAAAAGAGCACGCAATGAGTGTCAGCGTTGCCTTGCACCGGCAGCATGAAATGCCGTTATCAGCCAGTAAGAAGGTGTTTGCCTTTGCCACAATGTGCATCGGAATGTTTATCGCGCTTATCGATATCCAGATCGTTTCCGCCTCTTTACGGGATATCGGTGGCGGGCTTTCATCTGGCGACGATGAAACTGTCTGGGTACAGACCAGTTACCTGATAGCCGAGATCATCATCATTCCTCTCTCAGGCTGGCTGGCAAAAGTGATGTCTACTCGCTGGTTATTTGCCGCTTCAGCGGCGGGGTTTACCGCGATGAGCGTGCTATGTGGGTGGGCGTGGAACATTCAGAGCATGATTGTTTTTCGGGGCCTGCAAGGGCTGGCGGGCGGGTCGATGATCCCATTAGTCTTCACCACCGCTTTTGCTTTTTTCCAGGGCAAGCAACGAGTGATCGCCGCCGCAACTATTGGTGGACTGGCTTCGCTTGCACCGACGCTTGGCCCGACAGTAGGCGGCTGGATCACAGAAAACTTCAACTGGCACTGGTTATTCTTCGTCAATATCGTGCCGGGTATTTACATTACCTTTGCGGTGCCGCTACTGGTCAACATCGACACGCCCGATCCCTCGTTATTGCGCGGTGCGGATTACCTCAGCATCGTGTTGTTGGCGGTTTCCCTTGGCAACCTGGAGTACACGCTGGAGGAAGGCCCGCGCTGGGGCTGGTTTGATGACAATACCCTGGCGTTGACCGGCTGGATCGCCCTGTTGTGCGGCATTGCGTTTGTTGTGCGAACGTTACGTCATCCCCAGCCGGTCATGGATCTGCGTGCACTGCAAGACCGAACATTTACCCTTGGCTGTTACTTCTCGTTTATGGCAGGTGTTGGCATCTTTGCTACGATCTATTTAACGCCGCTGTTTTTGGGTACGGTACGCGGTTTCAGCGCACTGGAAATTGGTCTGGCCGTTTTCTCGACAGGCTTGTTTCAGGTGCTTTCTATTCCCTTATATGCATGGCTGGCTAACCGCATCGATCTCCGCTGGTTGCTGATGGTCGGGTTGCTGGGTTTTGCCGCCTCGATGTACAGCTTCATCCCAATAACTCATGAGTGGGGTGCAAAAGAATTACTGTTACCACAGGCATTTAGAGGCATTTCTCAACAGTTTGCCGTTGCGCCAACCGTCACGCTAACCCTCGGTAGCCTTCCGCCTGCACGTCTGAAGCTGGCGTCCGGGTTGTTTAATTTGATGCGCAATCTGGGCGGCGTCATTGGTATTGCCTTGTGCGGAACAGTGCTCAATGACCGTACCAATTTGCACTATAGTCGTCTTGCCGATCATCTGAATAATACCAATCTTTCACTGACTGATTTTCTTCAAGGAAGTATCACAAGGCTGATGGAGATGGGTATTTATCCCGGCCTTGCCGACAGCACAGCACTGAAAAATCTTTCAGCACTTACATTGCGTGAAGCCCGAACAGAAGCGTTCTCGGATACGTTTTATTTAATCATGGCTGGTTTTTTGATTGCCGCGCTGCTTGTGCCATTCATGAAAAAGCCACAGGCGTAGTAATAACTAAGGAGAATTGAGTATGAGCGTTTCGCAAAAACGCATCGTTGTGACGGGAATGGGCATAGTCAGCCCACTGGGGTGTGGCGTGTCGCATGTCTGGCAATCTCTGCTACAGGGAACATCGGGGATTTCTCGTCTGCCTGACGATATCGTTGATGATATTCCCTGCAAAGTCGCGGGCCAGGTTCCTTCTGTCGAACACGATCCGCAGCATGGTTTCGATCCTCTGTCGGTTATTCCCGCAAAAGAGCGCAAAAAGATGGATCGCTTTATCGAGTTTGCGTTGGTTGCCGCCCATGAGGCGCTAACCCAGGCTGGGTGGTTTCCCGAAGATCAAACGGAAAAGGATCGCACTGCCACGGTGATTGCGACCGGTATTGGTGGATTTAACGAGATTGCCAATGCGGTACAGATCACGGATTCACGCGGACCTCGCCGCCTCTCTCCATTCACCATTCCCTCTTTTCTGGCTAATCTGGCAGCAGGACATGTCTCTATTGCGCATGGCTTTCGCGGTCCCATTGGCGCGCCTGTTACAGCCTGTGCCGCAGGCGCACAGGCAATAGGCGATGCTGCACGGATGATCCGTAGCGGTGAAGCAGATATCGCATTATGTGGTGGCAGTGAGGCGGCCATTCATCGGGTTAGCCTCGCGGGATTTGCCGCTGCCAGAGCGCTTTCCAGCGGATTTAATGACTTTCCGGCAACCGCATCCCGGCCTTTTGATCGCGATCGTGATGGTTTTGTGATGGGAGAGGGCGCTGGATTATTGGTCATTGAATCGCTGGAGCATGCGCAGGCGCGTGGAGCAACACCGCTGGCTGAGTTGGTGGGATATGGAACCAGCGCGGATGCTTATCATCTGACCGCCGGCCCCGAAGACGGGAATGGAGCACGCCGGGCAATGGAAGCCGCGATCCGTCAGGCAGGCATCACAGCAGAAGATATCCAGCATATCAATGCACATGCAACGTCAACACAGGTAGGGGACAAAGGTGAGCTGGCCGCCATCAAAAGCGTTTTTGGCTCAACCCCAGTGGCAGTAACGTCAACAAAATCTGCAACAGGTCACCTGCTCGGCGCAGCCGGCGGGATCGAGGCGATTTTTACCATTCAGGCTTTACGTGAACAGATTGCTCCACCAACACTAAATCTACACACCCCTGATGATGAAGCGGACGGCGTTAATCTGGTGGCGCTGAAAGCGCGTCCACTCAGCATGCGCTACGCGTTATCGAATGGTTTTGGGTTCGGTGGTGTTAATGCCAGTTTGTTGTTGAAGCGCTGGGAGTGATTGATAAAAGGGCTTAATTGCCCTTTTATTTTATAAATCAAAGACGAAAAAAAACCGTATCTCGCAAGAGATACGGTTCTTAAAATGAGTGGCGGAACGGACGGGACTCGAACCCGCGACCCCCTGCGTGACAGGCAGGTATTCTAACCGACTGAACTACCGCTCCACCGAATTTGTCACTTTACCGGTTTTTACACCGGTTTACTGCTTAATTTGATGCCTGGCAGTTCCCTACTCTCGCATGGGGAGACCCCACACTACCATCGGCGCTACGGCGTTTCACTTCTGAGTTCGGCATGGGGTCAGGTGGGACCACCGCGCTAGTGCCGCCAGGCAAATTCTGTCATCAACACACCTTCCGGTCTGTCAATCTAATCTGTATCAGGCTGATTATTGTCTCTCTTCCGCCAAAACATCTTCGGCGTTGTAAGGTTAAGCCTCACGGTTCATTAGTACCGGTTAGCTCAACGCATCGCTGCGCTTACACACCCGGCCTATCAACGTCGTCGTCTTCAACGTTCCTTCAGGAGACTTAAAGTCTCAG